>JBHJIZ010000141.1:0-13446 GCA_050043005.1 Paracoccaceae bacterium | reverse complement strand
TGGAAAGGCGCTGATGTCCAGTGGACGTTCGATGATCAGCGTTACGGGGAAAATCAGGATCGCGAGTGCAAAGGAAAGCGCAAGCCGATGTCCAACATCACCGGCGGCATCGGCAGGATCATCATGATGATCACCGCCATGAGCGCGAGCGCCAGCAACACCGTTGGCTGGTAAAGTGTCGCGATCGACAAACGCTCCATCAATCAGCTCCTCGGTTGCGCTATCACCAGAGCGCCGCGACTGCGCCGCAGGGCATTCAAGGCGACACCACCTGCCTGTCCGTTCGATGCGGCAGGACCCGCAAGGGCGCCGAGTTGACGCAACGGCCAGAGTGGTGCTGCCGCGCGGTGGCTCACCGCTTTCCTGTCTGGAACGGCAGCCGCCATTTCGGGTGCGGGCTGGGTTTTGCCACCAATGCGATTGACGGCGTTCAGGACCAGATTTCGGTAGCGTGCAGCATGCCGCTGCGTACGGGAGTGGTAAAACCCGGCGGCCTTGATCCAGTCGCCGGTCTCGGCGTGTAGCGATTTCAGAAATCGTGCGGCATAGTCGCCTGAAGGCCCAGGTTCGAACATCTCATCAATCGACGCGAAGTGCGTCCCATGCCAGCGGTAGTTCAATTGAAAACACCCGACATCAAACGAGGTCTGGCCGCGCGAAAGGGCGCGTTGCGCGTGCAGTAGCGCTGCCGCGCGCGAATCGAACCAGTCGCCCTTCCCGGCAACATTTACAGTCCAGGGCCAAGCGCCGAACGTGTCGTCGCGTCGAGTTCCAGTTTCGACCTGTGTGATCGCAATCAGAACGCCCCGCGGGATCCCATGACGGTCCGCGGCCTGGATCGCTGCGTTCCGACAGATCGCCATTGTTGCTTTGGTATCGCGAGCCGCCTTGGCCTCGAAGACCGGGACAGTGACCAATGCGATCAGAAGCAGCAGACTGCGTGGCAATCGCTATCCTCCTGCAATGCGGGGAATGATCTCGCTCTGGAAGAAAGTCACCAGGCCCTGGCTCATGAAGGACAGGCTGATCCAGAAGACCAGCGCGATCGCCAGGAGTTTTGGGACAAAAGTCAGCGTGAGTTCCTGGATCGACGTGAGTGCCTGGAAAAGCCCGATCGCAAGCCCCGCAATCAGCGCGACCCCAAGGATCGGCGTGGAAACGACGACGCCGGTCCATACTGCCTCGCGCATGACCGTGATCATCTCTGTCTCGTCCAATTCAGATCTCCTGGGCGTGATACAACTGTTCAGCGCAGGACGATGCACCAGAGGCAAACGGCCCCAGAGCTTCACATTCCATGCTGTCGTCGCGTGCGTTCACAAAAAACCGTTCAGACGGGCATACGCAGGATTTCCTGATAGGCTTCCACCACCCGGTCGCGGACGGTCACGGCCGTTTCCAAAGCCATGTCGGTGGCCGTCAATGCCTCGACCAGCGATTGGATGTCGCCCTTACCTGCCATCGCGTTGACCGAGGCAGTCTCTCCGGCTTGAAGGTTCCGCCGCATTTCGGCGAGTGCCGTTTCAAGTGCGTCGGCGAAACCCGTACCTTCCGCTTCAGCGGTCATCGGGTTCGTCCGAAGCGCGCTTTGAACGGACCCATAAAGTTGTGTTGCTGCGAGTGAGTCGACTTTCATCAGAGTTCTCCCTGGGTGTTCGGTGCTGATCAGCGGCGGATCAGGTCAAGTGTCGCAGACCGCATTCTGCGGGCCTGGTCGAAGACAGACAGGTTGGTCTGATAGGATCGCTGTGCTTCGCGTGCGTCGGCGATCTCGATCAGAGGATTGACGTTGGAGAGGGTGACCATCCCGCGTTCGTCCGCGAGTGGATGCCCCGGATCGAGCGTCACACGCGGATCGCTGCTATCCAGTTGTACCTCACCTGGCTTTACGGTCGTCACATCGCGCACACGATCTACGACATTGCGGAAGTTGACCGTCTTGCGCTGAAAGCCCGACGTATCGACGTTCGCGATGTTCTCGCCGACAAGCCGAAGCCGAAAGCTCTGAGCGCTCATCCCGGAGGCAGCGATGCTCATCGCCTTTTTCAGATCAAACATGGGAGACTCCTATCGACGCGCTCATCTGCCACGACCCAGACCAAGGCGCATGAGATCGTGTGCCTTGCGGTAGATTGCCTGTGCCATGGCGTGTTGCCCGCGCGCTTCGTTCGCTTTCATCATCTCGTCTTCCAACGAGACCGAGTTGCCGTTGCCCGAGGTTGAGTCGGCTGCGGGATCGATAATGACCTCGGGGCGCCGCGCGGCGCGCTCGATCGGTTGAAAACCGAGATGTCCGGGCCGGGTCGCCTTGGCGGTGAACGGTTCGTTAACGTATTCGGAGAAACTTCTGACGTCGCGGGCGCGGAACTCGGGCGTGTCCGCATTTGCGACGTTTTCGGCAACAACCCGATGCCGCGCCGTTGCATGACGCGCCATGGCTGTTGCCATCTTAAACAGAGGGATTTCTTCCATCATGACCGATGCTTCTCACCGAACTATCTGGGACTGGTCTTGGCAGAAAGGCCTTAAGGTTTCCTTTTCACACTCAGCAGGATTTCAGAAATGACGACGATGTCTCCTGCGCAAACCTTCAGCCCCGCAGTTCGGATTTGGGGAACGGTCATCGGCAGCGACGGGTCCACCGTGCGGGTCGTCGGGTTGGGACGGCTGGCAGGCCTTGGTGACTTCATCGAGATTGATACCGGTTCCAGTCTGCTCGAAGGCGAGGTGATCGCCGTGGACGGCGAGGAGCTCACGGTTTTGCTCTATGCGTCGCCCGAGGGGCTATGTACCGGTCAGCAAGCGGTTCTCGCCCAATCTAAAGCGTGTCGGCCCTCGACGCATTGGCTTGGAAAGGTGCTTGATGCCTTTGGGCATGACGATGAAGCCGGTCTGGAGAGCATCGAAGACGAAGATGCCAGCCCACGGCCGGCGTTCGATCGGGCGGATAGCAGGCGTCCTCTCGGATCGCGGCTGTCAACGGGATTGGCTGCGCTGGATACGCTTCTGCCCTTGTGTCGGGGCCAACGTCTCGGTGTGTTCGCCGGATCCGGCGTCGGAAAATCGAGGCTGATGTCGGATCTCTCGCTCGGCGTTTCGGCTGATGTTGTCGTGATTGGCCTGATCGGCGAACGGACACGCGAAGTCGGCGATTTTGTCAGATTGCTGCGCAGCACTGGCGGCCTCGAACGGACGGTTATCATTGCCGCCACATCTGATCAAAGCGCACTCGTCAAGCGCCGCGCCGCCGATCTGACCATGGAGACAGCAGAGCTTTTCCGCGATCAAGGCCATCACGTCTTGTGTCTCTTCGATTCCGTTACCCGCTATGCCGAGGCGCATCGAGAGATTGCACTTGCCGCGGGTGAACCCCCGGCCTTGCGGGCGTTCCCGCCGTCCACCTCGGCTCAGATCGCGAAGCTGTGCGAACGCGCTGGGCCCGGGCAGGATGGCTCATCAATGGGGGATATCACGGCGATCTTCACGGTCTTGGTGTCTGGCTCGGACATGGAAGAACCGATCGCTGACATGGTCCGTGGCATTCTTGATGGACACATCGTTCTTGAGCGCACAATCGCGGAGCGTGGCAGGTTCCCCGCAATCGATCTGCGCCGTTCGGTATCGCGCTCGGCACCTGCGGCATGGTCGCCGGAAGAGGAACTCCTGGTGGCACGCGCGCGCCAGGCTGTCGCGCTCTATGAAGAAGCAGCACCCATGATCCAGGCCGGGCTGTATCAGGCCGGAGCAGATCCGGCGCTTGACGAGGCCGTCGTACTTTGGCCAGCACTTGACCAGTTCATCGGGACGAGGACCGTTGGACATTCCGACTCTGAGAGCTTTGGTCTATTGCAGTCAGTTCTCGCCCAGCAACGCAGTTGAGGCTCTCGGGCCAAGGCTTCGTTGTCGAAGGTGGGAACCGGCCGAGCCATCCAGAGACATCGTCCCGACCATATCTTGCATCGATTTCTTTGAATGGCGCAGGACAATGGTTTTCTTGAAGAACACGCCCGATGTCAGCGCGCTATCAGCAACATCCCACAAGCAGAGTGCGTCGCGCTGGACGCCGGGCCGTCTCCTGAGGGAACACACGCGCAACGAATGTAGTCTCCCCCGTCTCACGTATTGCGCTGACCCGGACGGGGCGATACATCCCCGGCGATCTCCACGAAAATCGCCCGAGGTGCAGCATGGCCAGCTATCAGTACGTCTACCATATGGATGGTGTGTCCAAGACCTATCCAGGCGGAAAGAAGTGTTTCGAGAACATTCGGCTCTCGTTTTTGCCGGGGGTGAAGATCGGTGTCGTCGGAGTCAATGGCGCTGGGAAATCCACCCTGATGCGGATCATGTCGGGCCAGGATACGGACTTTCAGGGCGAGGCCTGGGCGGCCGAAGGGGCCAAGGTCGGATACCTGCCGCAGGAGCCGGCGCTGGACGAAAGCCTGGACGTGCGCGGCAACGTCATGCTGGGCGTCGCCGCGAAGAAGGCCAAGCTCGACCGGTTCAACGAGATCGCCATGAACTACTCGGACGAAACCGCCGACGAGATGGCGCAGCTTCAGGACGAGATCGACAGCCAGAACCTCTGGGATCTCGACGCCCAGGTCGACATCGCGATGGAGGCTCTGCGTTGCCCGCCGGATTCGTCGCCTGTCGCCACGCTCTCGGGCGGAGAACGCCGCCGCGTCGCCCTGTGCAAGCTGCTGCTCGAAGCGCCAGAGATGCTGCTTCTGGACGAGCCGACCAACCACCTGGATGCCGAAACCATCTCGTGGCTCCAGAAGCATCTTATTGAATACAAAGGCACAATCCTGATCGTCACGCACGATCGCTACTTCCTCGACGACATCACCGGCTGGATCCTCGAACTCGACCGCGGCCGTGGCATCCCCTACGAGGGCAACTATTCGAGCTGGCTCGAGCAGAAGGCCAAGCGGCTGGAGCACGAAGCGCGCGAGGACAAGTCCCGCAAGCGTACGTTGGACCGAGAGCTGGAGTGGATCCGCCAAGGCGCCAAGGCCCGCCAGGCCAAGCAAAAGGCCCGGATCAACGCCTATAACGAGCTTGCCAACCAGTCCGAGCGCGAGAAGATCAGCACGGCACAGATCGTGATCCCGAACGGCCCGCGCCTCGGCTCGAAGGTTATCGAGATCGAGGGCCTTCAAAAGGCTTACGGCGACAACCTGTTGATCGAGAACCTTTCTTTCTCGCTGCCGCCCGGCGGCATTGTCGGCGTGCTCGGCCCGCACGGGGCGGGCAAGTCGCCGCTGTTCCGGATGCTGACGGGCCAGGAACAGCCGGACGCGGGCACCATCGAATTCGGCGATACGGTGCAGTTGTCTTACGTCGACCAGTCGCGCGATGCGCTGGATGGCGAGAAGACCGTTTGGGAGGAAATCTCTGACGGGCTCGACATCATCCAGCTTGGCGATGCCGAACTGAACAGCCGCGCATATTGCGGGGCATTCAACTTCAAGGGCGGCGACCAGCAGAAGAAGGTCAAGCTACTCTCGGGCGGGGAGCGCAACCGCGTTCACATGGCTAAGCTGTTGAGGGAAGGCGGAAATGTCCTGCTGCTCGACGAGCCGACGAACGATCTGGACGTCGAAACCTTGCGTGCTCTGGAGGACGCCATCGAGACCTGCGCCGGCTGCGCCGTGGTTTTCAGCCACGACCGGTTCTTCCTTGATCGGCTCTGCACCCACATCCTGGCCTTCGAGGGCGAGGCCCATGTCGAATGGTTCGAAGGCAACTTCGAGGACTATGAGGCGGATAAGGTTAGACGATTGGGGCCGGACGCACTGGAGCCAAAGCGAGTGAAATACAAGAAATTTACGCGTTAAAGGCCAAGAAATAGCGTTTGTTCGCTTTGAAATTTTAGAGCTTGTCTTGATGTTTCAGAGCCATTCGCGATTGTTTTTCAAATGGCCAGAGAGGCATCAGCTGCGTCACCTTTATCCTCGAGAGCGAAATTTTTCTCCGTTGCGCGCTGATTTACTGATAAAATCCATGATTGAGCCTTTCATTTCGAGAGTTTGAACTTTGGCGGAGCTGGTAAGCATAGCTGGATCTTTGATGAGCTTTTTCGGCTATTTGCGGCCGGATAGATCGCCATTCGTTTTTATATTTGTGGCTTCTTTGATCACAATGAACCTCATACAATCAGTAGATCTTCCAGGTTTGAAGGGCTGGCTGTTTCACTTGCCAATATATATCGTACTGTCAGTATCTGTCTTTCTGAGCTTCTACTTTAGATCCCCTGATGCGATCGATTATGAAAAAAAGGAACTTCAGTACTCACCGGAAAATGATGAGCTAACTCAGGAAAATGTGGGTTCTGGCGATGAAGATCTAGAGCGGAGCAATCTATTTCAGATAAAGTTCTCAAGAGCATTCTGTATATCGATTTCAATACTATCTTTATATTTTATCATACAAGAAGAAATATATGCTAATATTCACCAGTTTGTGATGATATACGTAATGATATTGATTTATATATCGATATTCATGACGCTTTTTTCGAAAGATCGAGTCAGTGATCGAAGCACATTTCGGTTCTCCGTTTTCCAGATTGGAATTCTCACTGGGCTGTCTCTTTTGGGTGCTGCGTTGTCATTCAAGGATGTCGTTTCCGAAGACCGGAGAGTCTATCAAAATTGTACTTATGGTATAAATTTTCAGGATGGTGAGAAAAACCAAATCGATCCAAAGCTTGATGAGCTACAGATTTCAATAAACTATAATCAGAGTGATTCTGCATGGAGGTACAACTATATTCTACGTGACTGTCGAGCCATACCAGAATTGCTGAATCAGATTGATGAGCCAGATTTAAATCTTCAAGACGATTTTGTAACTGAGATTCAGATAGAAATCGACTGGAAATCGTTGAATGTACTGGTTTTCATCGTTTTTTCGAGCTGCTACGCGATGTTTTGGCTTCGCCGTCTTAAATGGTTGCAAGAGCGGTCTGATAATCAACTGTTGTAACTTGAAGTGATAATCGGGCTGAAATTCGTATTGAGCAGGCGTATTGTGCATCGCGATTTGATGGCGCTCTGGCGGGTGGCGAAGCCGGCGCTTCCATTGTTGATTGCCAGTTGCAGTGCGGACGATCTGGAAGGGGCGCTTCGCTCGCCCGCGTGATCCCTCGCGGCAATCGGATCTCACGGCCCATCAGACCGATCACCGGGTCCGAGAACTACACCGCAATAAAACTGTCGGGCCGCACGTTTTTTTGGCCAGGTGTCGGCCGGAATTGACCACATCCTGCGCGCGTGAGTTAACGCAATTTGAAGCCACCGACGGCGCCGGAATGAGTCAATCCTTGACCATTTGGTTTGTAAATTTTTGCCCGACGATTGGCTTTCGAGATCGGTGATTTCACGCATGACGTTTTTCACGTAATTTTCCATTAACCGGATATTGGCGCGGATTTTACGCTGCATGTCGTGGTTTCGTTTCGATTGGAAATCCGCGCGAAGCTTGCGGAAACCTCGCTCAAGGCGCACACTTTCGAACCGAAATCTGGCGACGGGAGGGCGCGACATGCGGATCATCATTCAACTCGGATTTGTGGCGGTGGCCGCGCTGCTGACGGCGTGTGGCCCTCAGGCCTCTGCGCCGCCTCCGAAGGTCAGCCCCGCTCTGGATGCCGCCGCAGTCGAGGGGACGCGCTACGCGATGGCCTCGTTGATCGGGATCGGCGATATCGTGATCACGCCGGATGCGATGGTCACCAGCGACGGCCAGCGCTTGCCGATCCAGTCGGCGGGTGCGGGCGTCTGGGCGTTCCTCGAGCCGCCGTCGGAGCTGACGAATGGCGAAGACTTCTGTTTCTCGAAGCCGGTCACGTTCTTCACGTGGCACAAGCACGAGGAAGGTCTGCTGGTGATGAATGTCGGCGATTGGCAGTCCCCGCCACAGGTGCCAAATGCCCAGACCTGGGACGTGCCGGGTGGGTGCGGGTTGTCGACCTACAACCCGGCGACCTGACGCACGGACACGGTCATGCGCCCGCGCAGCGCACGATTGCGCTGGATCAAAGCGGGCGCGTCCTAAGCCATGCCAGCGTCCTGTCAGACACTGAGAGGAGGTTGCCATGTCCCACACCCCGCACGAGTTGGCCGAGGAATTCCCGGACAAGGTCGACGCAATGCACGCGTTGAAGGAATCGGATGCGCATTTCCGAAAGCTGTTCGACGAATACCACGACGTGAACCGGGCCATTCACCGGGCCGAGACGAATGTCGAGCCGACGGATCAGTTCAACGAAGAGAACATGCGCAAGCAGCGGATGCGGCTGAAGGACGAGATCGCCCGTATGCTGGCCTGATCCGCTGCGCGGTGGCGATGGCGCGCGAAAAGACCCTATCAAAACGGGCTCAATTCGTTACGTCTCGGGGTATAGCGCACGGGGCCGTTGGGCCCTGCCCAGGGACGAGGCATCATGGCACGGCTTCTGCTTTACTACGCGCATCCGGCGAACCGGAAATCCCAGGTCAACAGGGCGATGGCCGAGGCGGTCCGAGGCCTGGGCGGGATCACGTTCGTCGATCTCTACGCCGAGTATCCGCGGTACGACATTGACGTAGACCGCGAGCAGGCGCGGCTGGTTTCGCACGATGTCGTGCTGATGCAGTTCCCGCTCTACTGGTATTCGACGCCGTCGATCCTGAAGGAGTGGCAGGATCTGGTGCTGGAGCATGGCTTTGCGTACGGCGCTGATGGGGACAAGCTGGCGGGCAAGACGCTGATGCTGGCGCTTTCGGCGGCGGGGCCCGAAGAGGCTTATACGGCGAAGGGCTATCAGCATTTCCCGTTGCGGCAGTTCCTGACGCCGCTGGAGCAGACGGCGAGCCTGTGCCAGATGCGGTTCGTAGCACCTTACGTGCTGTACGGGTCGTTGAAGGCGCCGCGCGATGGTGGGCTGGAGCCGCATGTCGCCGGGTATCGAGCCCTGGTCGAGGCGGTCCGCGACGATCGGTTCGACATGCGCGCGGCGGGTCAGGCCGAGGTGTTGACCGCCGATCTGCTGCCGATCCGCGAGGCAGCAGCCCATGGGTGACATTCTCTTTCTGACCTTTGTGTTCCTCGTCGCGGGCGTGATCGCGGTGCCGATCGCCTCGCGGTTGGGGCTGGGCTCGGTGCTGGGTTATCTGATTGCAGGCATTGCGATCAGTCCGCTGCTCGCGGCGTTCGGAGTCGATGTCGTCAGCATCCAGCATTTCGCGGAATTCGGCGTGGTGATGATGCTGTTCCTGGTGGGGCTGGAGCTGGAGCCGCGCCTCTTGTGGGACATGCGAGCGCGCTTGCTGGGGCTTGGCGGGCTTCAGGTCGGGCTGACGGTAGCGGCGATCATGGGGCTGGCGATGGTCCTGGGCCAACCCTGGACCGTTGCTCTGGCGATCGGGTGTGTGCTGGCGCTGACGTCGACGGCGAGCGTTTTGCAGACCCTGAATGAGAAGGGCCTGATGAAGAGCGATGGCGGGCAGGGCAGTTTCTCGGTCCTGCTGTTCCAGGACATCGCCGTCATTCCGATGCTGGCGCTGTTGCCGCTGCTGGCCTTGCCCGAATTGGCGGATCTGGCGGTCCACGCCGGGGATGGGCATGGCGACGGACATGGCGGTGGAAATGGCGGTGGGCACGGCGACGACGACCACGGCGATGGTCACGGCGGTGGCATGAGCCTGACCGAGGGGTTGGCCGGTTGGCAGCAGGCCCTTGTGACGCTGGGTGCGATTGCGGCGGTGATTGTCGGCGGGATCTGGGCGACACGCCCGCTGTTCCGGTTCATCGCGATTGCCAACATGCGTGAGATCTTCGTCGCGGCGGCCCTGCTGTGGGTTGTCGGGATCGCGTTGCTGATGACGCTGGTCGGGCTGTCGCCCGCGCTGGGCACGTTCCTGGCCGGAGTCGTGCTGGCCAACAGCGAGTACCGGCACGAGCTGGAAAGCGATATCGACCCGTTCAAGGGCCTGTTGCTTGGCCTGTTCTTCATAACGGTCGGGGCTGGGATCAATTTCGGTCTGCTGTTCGACAGTCTTGGTGTGACGCTCGCCCTGACAATCGGATTGATGGCGCTGAAGGCGGCAATCCTGCTTGGCTTGTCCTATGCCTTTGCCATTCGCGGCGCGGATCGCTGGCTATTCGCCCTCGGGCTGGCGCAGGCCGGTGAGTTTGGCTTCGTCCTGCTCTCGTTCACCGTGGCCAGTGCCGTCATCCCGGCAGCGGTCGCGGATCAGTTGCTTTTGGTCGTGGCGCTCTCGATGCTTCTGACACCGGCACTGTTCATCCTGTACGAGAAGGTGATCGCACACCGGTTCGTCGAGGATCAGGCCGAAGAGCCGGACGATATCGCCGAGACCGGCCCCGTGATCATCGCGGGCCACGGGCGCTTTGGAGGAATCGTGAACCATCTGCTGCGCGAGACCGGCTATCAGACGACGGTGCTGGACTATAGCTCCACCCAACTCGACATCCTTCGAGGGTATGGCCTGAAGGTCTTTTTCGGAGATGCGTCCCGCCCGGATCTGTTGCACGCGGCGGGGATCGAGCAGGCCTCGGTCCTGGTTGTTGCAATCGATGGCAAGGATCAGATCACCGAGATGGTGCGCCATGTCGTGCACACGCATCCGCATGTCCACGTGATCGCGCGGGCCGTGGACCGGCATCATGTCTATGAGCTTTATGCGGCGGGCGCGCGCGACATCATCCGTGAGACGTTTGACAGTTCCGTCCGGGCTGGACGTTCGGTGCTCGAAGCGCTTGGCACGCACCCGTTCGAGGCCGAGCGTCTGGTGCGCAGATATGTCGTGCGGGATCGCGAGCGGATCGTGGCCCTGGCCACGTTGTTCGATCCGGACATCCCCGCGCATGAAAACGAGCCTTACGTGGCAAAGGCGCGTGAGCTTCTGGCCGAGAGCGAAGCCATTTTGACAGGCAAGGACCGCGCGTTCGCGACCGAGAATGACCGGGGTTGGTCACCGCCGACCCTGGCGGATGTCGATGCGGTGACGGCGCAGGATGCCAAGTCCGAGGGGTAATGGCGTCGGAGAGTTGTTAGTCTAGTGGATTGACTCAGACATTTGGTATCCACTCGCCGCATTCTCTTATCCAAATGTCTGAGTCGGAAAATCCACTAGAAAACATATAGTTGCTAGTGGTTCTATTGATCGAGACGTTTGCTTGCGAGGATGCGGTCGCGGGATGCAAACGTCTCGATCGAACCACTAGACCCTGCCGCCGGATCTGAACGGTCCCGGGTCTGCGGAGCGGCATTTCATGCTGCACCGCGCACGGGACAGTGCGGCATCGGATCTGGGTGTCGATTACCTCCCCGATGGGCTTTCTTCGGGAGATAACTTGCGCCGTCCGGCGATCTTGAACCGGTCGGCGGTCCCATACTCCTTCAACGCAACACCGGCGGCGAAGTCGCCGAACGTTGGTCCGTGTTTGAACAGGTGGCCCGAACAACCGCCCGCGAACAGGAGGTTCTCGTGTTCAGGATGCCAGTCGACGACGAAGTGGGTGTCCGGCGTCAGGATCACCTGGTTGAACTTCGAGTCCACCACGCGCTGACCGACAAGCCCCGGCAGGCGGTCGCGAATGTAACTGCGGGTCTTCGAAAGGCTCTCGCGCCGGATCAGACGTTCATCATTGTTGATGTCGATCGGCTCGTTCGGGATCACGACGGCGGCCTTGACGCCCGAACCTTCGGCCGACGGCAGGCCGAATGAGCCTTTCCCGTGGTCGATCCAGCACGGCATGTGTGTGTGGTCGAACAGGTCCGATCCGTCCGGCGTCGAGGTATAGAGCACGTTGATGCCCATGATGACGCTGATCGGGCCCATGGTGCGGGGAAACATCTCCTCGACCCAAGGTCCCGTCGCCATGACGATCACGTCCGCCTGCAATGGTTTGCCGTCGAGCATTGGGCGCTCGTGCGTGTCCGTCTCGACCCGCCCGCGCTTGACCGTGCCGCCGAGTTTTTCGAACAGCTGGACCGTGGTGATGACCGCCCTGTGCGCCATGACCATCCCGGCCTCTGGCTCATAGAGCGCATAGGCAATGTCGGGCGTGTGGAACTGCGGGAAGTGGTGGCCGATGTCGTCAGCCTTGAAGCGGTGGTACGGGACGCCGACTTTCTCGAAGGTTTCGGGGGTCGAATCCTCCCAATGGCAATGCCCTTCGGTCGCCAGGATCAACGCACCGTTCTCGTAATAGAGCTTCTGCCCGGTCTCGGCCTCCAGCTCCATCCAACGCAGGCGGGCGTCGCGGAACCAGCTCGTGTAGAACGCGTCACGGCCCGAAATCGCCCGCGCGACCCGGTTGTAATCGGTCGACGAGGCGCGCGCGTGACCCGGTTCCCAACGGTCGATCAGGGTCACGCTGGCGCCGCGCTTCCGCAAGGACAGCGCGGTCGACGCCCCGGCGATTCCGGCGCCGACAACGATGATTTCGGACTGCGGCACCCGGTGGATTCCCTCTTGTCACACCTCTGTTCGCTGGATACTGTATACAGAATACAAAAGAGCCGCAAGCGCTCGACACCGACAGGATATCGCCGCTCCCGACGCGGGAGGGACAGGAGGGATCAGAATGGCCGAGACCGATTTCAGCCTGCCTGAGGGGACGCATACCGTCGTGCTCGGCGTCGGTGACCTGAACGGCATCATGCGCGGCTAACGCATTCCGGCGACGCACTGGGACACGATCTGCAAGTCCGGCAACGCGCTGTCTATCGCGCTGTTCGCCATCGATATGACCTGCGATGTCTGGGACACGCCCTATGTCAGCT
This sequence comes from Paracoccaceae bacterium, assembly GCA_050043005.1. Lineage (GTDB taxonomy): Bacteria > Pseudomonadota > Alphaproteobacteria > Rhodobacterales > Rhodobacteraceae > Thermohalobaculum. The sequence continues at coordinate 644 of JBHJIZ010000141.1, read as the reverse complement.
TCGACAACGGCTATCCCGATTGCCATATCTTCCCGATGACCAAGCCCGCCACGATCCCGTGGGAGCCGGGGGTTGCGATGGCGATGGCCCGGGCCGAGGGGATGGACCACAAGTCGGTGCCCATCGATCCGCGCAATGTGCTGATCGCACAGGTCGAACGCGCGCAGGCGATGGGTTTCGAGGTCAATGTCGGGACCGAGGTCGAGTTCTATCTGCTCGATCCTGAGACGAAGAAACCGCGCGACACTGGCATCGGTGTTTATGCGTTGGACCGTGCAGCGGAATTGGAACACGTGCTCGGCCCGATCCGCCAGCAGATCAACGAGATGGGCATTCCGGTCGAGCAATCGAACCCGGAATACGCGGCCGGGCAGGTCGAGGTGAACCTGCGCTACGGCGATGCGCTGGCGGCCGCTGATCGGCTGGTGATGTTCCGCTCGCTGGTCAAGCAGTTGGCGATGCAGCACGGTTACATGGCCACGTTCATGGCCAAGCCGTTTTTCGAGGAATCGGGCAACGGGTTTCATACCCACCACTCGCTGTGGAAGGATGGCGTCAATGTCTTCTCGGACGGGGGCAAGCTGTCGGCGACAGGCCTGTCCTATCTGGCGGGGATGCAGGCGAGGATGCCGGAGATGGCGATC
>JBHJIZ010000140.1:0-21483 GCA_050043005.1 Paracoccaceae bacterium | reverse complement strand
CGCCATGGATGTAATACGCGGGAACCTCGCAAGGGATTTCCCAACCAGAAACACGAGCTCGCCCTGCTCCCTTCCCGTCGGGACTTCGTCTCGCGCGCACCGGTGGCGGGAATTCAGTCAGGCGGCGGCCTCCTCCTTGGTCCAGTTGTAGTCGGTTCCGTTCTTTCAAAGCGTCAGCAAGAGCACTGCCAATTTCCGGGCTGTTGCGATCATCGCTTTTTTTGCCCCTTTACGCGCCGCCAGGTGGACAGCCCAGGCTCTTAAGCGCGAGAAACGCTTCATCCTGCCGATCCCGCACCCCGCTGCCTCGATGAGCACCCCGCGCATGGTGGCGTCACCGCATTTCGATATGCGCCTGGAGTAGTCTGTGTCGCCCGATCGGCATCGTCGGGGGGGGGACCAAGAAATGCCCCGACGTCCGCAGTACGCCTGAACCTGGTTGGATCGTCGACGAGGGCCAAGAAGTGAGCGACGCGATCGGCCTAATGCCAGGGAATGGTGATCAATCGGCGGGACACCGGGCTCTCGTGCGCAATGGCTTTGAGGTCGCGGCTAAGCTCTGACTCGCTTCGATCAAATCTCCATCTCTGGTAGGCCCAGGGCCACCGCAAGCGGAACTTGGGTGCCGACCGTGGCGATCTTCTTTGGAAGATCGTCAGCGCCGATGAGGTAGCGTTCTGGCATGGGGGCCTGTGAATTGACGCCCGCCGGGTCGGGCAGCCTATTGGTGCAAGAGAGCGATACATTTGAGACAGTTTACGAGATCGGGGCGATACACGCACCGACTATCACTTTGGTCATCGGCAATCACGCCGGACAGACCAACGGAGTTACCAATGACCAAGACCAATACTACCGACCAGATTTCTCAAGCGGCTGAATTGAACGATGACGACTTGGACATCGTCTCAGCTGGTGGCAGCGCTCGTTCGAGAGAGACATCCAAAGAACCGACCGACAGCACCGAAAGCCATGGCGGGACCATGACCTTCGAATTCGTTATGCCTAAGGGTTCAAACGGTACTTAAGTTGAGCGATTTCAGTCGTTTGTGCTTCACTCCGGTTGCTACTGCCGGAGGGGAGCATGCCTTGGACCGAAATCACTCGTCCTGACTATGATCGACGCGCCCTTGGACACTCATCGCATCAATCCGAAGGTCAGCCTCCTACGCCGCAAGAAAAATGGCTCAGGTATTTTGAGTCAGACTCCAAGGGCTAAAGCGTCCGCCAGGATCAATAAGCCGCTGAACCCGGTGGCGGATGCGGTGACCGCCCCGTATTCTATCCACAGCCCTTAAACCTTCGTTCAGACTTCTTGCCAAAGAGTGACCGGCATCACGAGGAATTAAGCGGGAGCTAACCATGTGGGATGACGACGATCTTGTGATTGGCGAGGACGCAGCGGTTGAGAGCGCATTCGAGAGCCAGCCATTCGAGGACGATGAGCAACTTCTGCTCGATTTCGAAGAAGTCTGAATCCGTCAGGCACGCTTCTCGCTCTCCGAAGCAAATGAAACGCTTCGCCCGGATCTCAGCAATTTGGGCGAAACAAGGTCGTCGAACACTGTCCTTCGTCAGAGAGCGGCACACCGCTCAACAACAGGAAGGACAGAACAATGACCCAGCAGACGAACGGCCAGATTGCCCAACTCCTCAAAGACGACTGGACCACCCCAGAGACGATCGTGTTTCGCCTGGAGCACGACACAACCGCATTCACCGACAACTATTTTCCAGCGGGAAACTTCAGGGTCGAGTACGACACGAACCCGGTCGTCGCGCACTCGCAAGGTGGCGCAGCGGGATTTCGCCTTGAAGTTGATGCGGATCCAGTGGTCGCGGATACATCCGACATTTACCAAGCCTTCGTCGACATACACGTCTTCGACTTCATGGCGTGAGAAGATCGCGATTGGGGCAACTCCCATTCGAGCAAAAGGTTGGCTAAACGCTCGGTTTCCTGAAGCGTAAGACAGCTTAGTGCCGTTGGCCCCAAACCGATGTCGGGGCCTTCGGCCAGACTGGGAAAGATGGTTTTAAGCTGGTGGCGATGCTGCTTTGTCAGCATTCTGCACTTCTCAGCCATTCTGGGGGTTGATGGTAATGGGAACTACATTTTCACAAACACGGTAGAGGTTGAAGTTCCTCTAACCGCGAGCGGTCGCATGCCGGTGCCGTTAGCCAACAGCGATACGATTAGTGCCCGTCGCCAGAGGAGTTCGCGAAAATAACTGAGTATGATCTCAGCGAAGGCTACATTCTGGGTAAACTGAGTGCAAAGTACGTCGAGCACTGATAGCCTTAAACCCGACTAGCGCCCGGCAGGATGATGCATGCCATCGCATCGGTCGAGGTACGCGCCTTCGTCTCAGGCGTGCCGCCGGGAATCGTCGCTAACGATACCTAAACGCATGCGGGCTAGTCCGATGCCGACGCCGCGACCCTGAACGCTGTGAAGACGTCTGATCCGCTTGTCGGGTGTGCGGCCTTGGAGGTGCGCGCATGCCGATCCTTACCGGATATCCGGTATCGGCCTTTGGTATTCTGTCAGGTTCTAGCGATCTGACCACAGTCGGGGGAACGTTCCGAGTCGATCCGACGTTCGACGGCGTCGATAGCCGTATCACCGTCAGTGTTACCGATGCAGACAGTCTGCTTGAAGGCGATGCCAGCAGCAATGAAGTCGGCGACGATTCTAGTCAGAGCGCCGTTGTAACCGATGGTGGTGGATCGACCATCGCATCAGGGCAGATCTACTTGGAGGGCGGCCGCACTGTCACTGCCCCGGATGGCTCAACGATCACGCTCTATTCGATGGAGATCGGTGGCACCAAGGTTGGATGGCTGGCTCAACCGGAGCTCCAGCCGGGCGTCACGTACGAGGTCGCATCCAGTTTCAACATCGACGGTGCCATCGCGCCCACATACGCGAGCTTCACAGACACGGTGGACTACGATCCGGATGTCGCGAATGTCATCGATGGTGGTGGACTTGCTGACGACCTGCAGGGAGGCGCAGGAGATGACAGCATCGATGGTGCAGGAGGATCTGACACCATCTACGGCGGTGACGGCAACGATGATATCGACGGCGGGAGTGACAATGATACACTCTATGGAGGTGCCGGCGACGACCTTCTGAACGGTGGCTTCGGGGACAATATTCTCTACGGCGGAACCGGGGCCGACACGTTCAATCTGATGTTCGGCGGCAACACGTTCTATGGCGGAGATGACGGAGACGTCTTCAACATCGGCTTCGGCACAGACACGATCTTCGCAGGGGATGGCGGCGACGACAGCGACACTCTGAGCGGGGCGGTCGCGGATGACGCTCTGACCATAACGCTCACTGGAAGTGGAACAGGCACGTTCAGCGACGCCGACGGCGACTCTGGCGCGTTCGAAGGAATTGAGACCTTCGAGCTAACATCGGGGGCTGACACGTTCGTCGGGTCGAGCGCCACTGAAGATGTGACTATCCAAGCCGGCGACGGCGCGGACTCCATCGCAACGGGAGCCGGAGAGGACTCCATCTCGGGGGGCGGCGGCGGTGACCTGGTATATGGTGGCGGCGCAGATGACAGCGTTACCGGAGATGCAGGAACCGATACGATCTACGGAGGCGTAGGGGCTGACACTGTAGACTCCGGCGGTGACGACGACGCTGTCTTTGGTGGAAACGGAAGCGACAGCATCGCCGGTGGCAATGGTCGCGACGACCTTTATGGCGGCAACAACGATGATGTACTTGATGGCGGAGACTCCGCAGATCTTCTCTACGGCGGCAGCGGGAACGACGTTATATATGGCGGAGAGGACGCCAATTTCCTAGACCACGACACGCTATATGGCGGGGATGGCGACGACCAACTGTTCTCGGGCGATAATGCAGGCACCAATCTTTCCGACGGTGACTTTCTCTACGCGGGTGCGGGCAACGATACACTCCAAGGCGGCGCGGCCAACGACACACTCTACGGCGGAGACGACGCGGACGCGTTCATAATCGAGGACGGTTTCGGAACAGATATCGTCTATGGCGGCGAAGGCGGCATCGACAGCGATACCCTCGACTTGGACGCGCTGGGAACAGGCGCGACGATCACACTGAACACCGGCGAAGACGGCACGCTCACCGACGGCACCGATACTGCCACGTTCGAGGGGATCGAGAACTTCATCCTCACGAGCCAAGACGACTTTTTCGACGGCTCGGAAGCAAACGCATCGAATCCGTTCGCCGTTCAGATGGGCGGCGGAGATGACAGGATCATCGGCGGTCTTGCAGACGATCTGATCTATGGCGGCGACGGTTCCGACCTCATCGAGATCGAGGACGATTTCGGCGCAGATGTCATCTACGGCGGTGAAGGGGGTGCCGACAACGATACGCTGGACCTGAGCGCTCTCGGCGGTGGCGTCACCATCAGCTTCACCGGTGAAGAAGAAGGCACGTTCACCGACGGAACCGACACCGGCACGTTCTTCGGGATCGAGAATATCATCCTGACAGATCAGGACGACCAACTGGATGCTTCGAATGACACGGCAGGGGTCAGCCTCGACGCGGGTGTCGGAAATGACAGTCTGGTCGGTGGAGATGGCGCCGATCTGATCTACGCCGGTTCCGGCGCAGATACTATCAATACGGGCGTCGGGGCCGACACAGTCTACGGCGGTGCTGGTGAAGACCAGATAACTGACACTGCAGGTCCGGGTGACCTGTTCGCTGGTGCTGGAAATGATCAGATCACCTCTGGCGGCCACAATGACGAACAGTATGGCGGTGACGGGAATGACACGCTTTCGTCGCAAGCCGGCATCGACACCCTTTACGGCGGTGCCGACGATGATCTCCTCTATGCAGGCGTTCGCGACGACACGCTGTATGGCGGCTCGGGCAATGACACCCTTTTTGGTGGGGCCGGCGATGACACGCTCACAGGCGGGACAGGCGACGACACGTTTGCAGTAGACGCCTCAGGCGGATCAGATACCATCACTGATTTCGGTGACGGTGATGATCAGTTAAGCACCGCCGCCCTATCTGACGTTGGCAACGTCCTGACGAACCAGGATGGCTTGGTCACGGCTGACGAGATCACGGTCTCGGGCGGCGGTGGTTCAAATCAGGTTCTTACCTTCCCTTCAGGCGAGGCAATCAACGTTCCAGATGGCACGATTGATACCTCGACGCAGCAGACGCAGTTCGCGTCCTTGGTGGCGATGGGTGTCCCTGCATGCTTCGCGCCTGGCACCTTAATCCTGACCGAACACGGCGAAGTACCGGTGGAAGACCTGTGGCCCGGCGACCGCTTCGTCACGGCAGATCGTGGGCTTCAAACGCTGCGCTGGATCGGCCGACGCAAGGTAACCTTCGACGCGGGGAACGCTCGAGCAGGTAAGGATAAGCCTATCGAGTTCAAGGCGGGTGCTCTTGGCGGGGGGCTGCCCAGACGGCGTTTGATTGTCTCCCCTCAACACCGGATCGTATTGGCTGGAAAGACGGTGCTCGCAAAGCACGGCATGCATGAAGTCCTAGCATTGGCCAAAGGACTCACCCGTCTAGAGGACGTGCGTGTAATGAAAGGTAAACGTGCAGTCGAATACTACTCGCTACTCTTTGATCGTCATGAAATCATTTTTGCTGAGGGCGCGCCGACTGAAAGCTTCAGGCCCGGGCACATCGCCCTGGCGGACTTCGCACCTGAACATCGCGAAGAGATCTACGCAATATACCCCGGGCTGCGAGACGACCCTAGGGCTCTCGGTCCGCCCGCCCGCCCTATCGTCAGCAGGCAAGAAGCGGAGGCATTGGTCAGAGAGATCCGCGTGGAGCGAAATGTAAAGGATCTGGTCGACTCTGCACGTCCGTGAGCGTGGACGAGACTGACAAACCGTTACGCAGCAACCTTCTGCTCAATCCAACGCTCGCGGTCCGGCATAATGGCCGACAACGGCCAGTGGACCAGCCAGCATCACCCAGAATTCGCGTAGCTCGCCCCAACATTCAGGGCGTAGCTGCCATCCAACCGATCGGAACGTTCATGAAGTGGCTCTGGGATGTCCTTGCGCGTTTCCTGCCGTTCTGAAAGGCACCGTCGAACTGGTAGGCGCGGCCGATTTGGTTGAAAAAGTCGCCAAACGGCGTTTTCTGTCCAACTCGCCTTTCGGCGGCAAGAAATTTCTCAATGTTATCAACGGTCTATTTTTGGAGAGATCGGCGAAAGTCGCCGTTTTTCAGCTTGAGCAGACTTTTTCAACGAGATCGGCCTTTTTCGGAGCTCCATGACCGCGTCGGATTGCTGCGGTCGCGTCCTCATCAACGGCCATTCGCGGCACGTGCGAACAACCGGGATGAGCTAGTTCACAGATTTAGGACGAAACTTCCGTTCGGTCTCAGGCGTTGGAGGCCAGTAGGTGCGCGGGCGTTTGGCGAGGTATAGATCGGCGACCGCGCTTGAGGACTCAGAGGATCCGCAGCCCTTGTCACTACGGCCGCCATCTCGCAGAGTCCCGCAAGCGCGAAGTGCTAAAAAGGAGAGCGAAATGGATGCCTCGGTCCCTTCTGTCCGGCCAGTAAATGGCCTTTCCCATGTCAAGGGGCCGACCGAACGCCCGCTGCTGGAAGCTACTATCCCGGCTTTCCTAGCGGAGGTCGTGCGGCGTCATGGCGAACGCCCAGCGGCCGTTTTCCAGTCGAATGGTGACCGCTGGTCGTTTCAGGAGTTCTCGGACAAAGTCGATCAGTTGGCGGCCGGGCTGCTTGCATTGGGGCTGTACAAGGGAGACCGCGTCGGGATCTGGTCGCCGAACCGGCCGGAATGGCTGCTGGCACAGTTCGCGACGGCCCGGATCGGGGTAATCCTGGTCAACATCAACCCGGCCTACCGACTCTCCGAGCTGGAGTATGCGCTGAACAAGACCGGAGCCAAGGCGATCCTCGCGGCAACGCGCTTCAAGAGCTCGGAGTACATTCAGATGCTGCAGGAACTCGCACCGGAGCTGGCCGACTGCCGGCCCGGGCAGTTGCAGTCTGCCCGCCTGCCGCACCTCCGCATCGTCGTGCAACTAGGCGAGGGACCGGTTCCGGGGGGCTTCCACTTCGATCAGGTGATTGAGAAAGGCACTGCAGGAGGCGTCGCCCGCCTTGACGCTATCACTACGGGCCTGTCGCACCATGATCCGATCAACATCCAGTTCACGTCTGGCACCACAGGTGCGCCCAAGGGGGCGACTCTAACGCACTACAACATTCTCAACAACGCGATCTCGGTTGCGCGGGCAATGAAGCTACAGCCGGGCGAGGCGCTGTGCATCCCGGTGCCGTTCTATCACTGCTTTGGCATGGTGCTCGGGAACCTTGCGGCCATCGCCTACGGCGTGAAAATGGTCTTCCCGGGCGAAGGCTTCGATCCATTGGAGACACTGACGGCGTTAGAGGCCGAGCGCTGCAACGGCGTGCACGGCGTGCCGACCATGTTTCAGGCAATGTTGGATCACCCGGAGTTCAAGCGATTCAATCTCAGGGGGTTGCGGACTGGCATCATGGCCGGTGCGCCGTGTCCGGTACCCTTGATGCGCCGGGTGATCGACGAAATGCATTGTGACCAGATGACGATCGCCTATGGCATGACCGAGACGTCTCCCGTCAGCTTCCAAACCTCGGTCGACGATAGCCTGGAACACAAAGTATCTTCGGTCGGGACGATCCAACCACATGTCGAGGTACGGGTCGTCAACGCCAGCGGTGACACCTTGCCGATTGGCGAGCAAGGTGAGTTACTGACCAAAGGATACCTTGTAATGCAGGGCTATTGGGACGATCCTGAGCGCACCACCGAGGCAATTCGCGATGGCTGGATGCACACCGGTGATCTGGGTGTGATCGACCAAGACGGTTACTGCAAGGTCACTGGGCGTATCAAGGACATGCTGATCCGGGGCGGCGAAAACATCTATCCCGCCGAGATCGAGAACTTCCTGATGACCCACCCGGATATCTCGGCTGCTCAGGTTTTCGGCGTGCCCGATCCGAAATTCGGAGAGGAAGCATGCGCCTGGATCGTATCGCGCGACCCGGGCCTGAATTCACAAGCAGTGTTGGACTTCTGTCGAGGCCAGATCGCCCATTTCAAGGTGCCGCGCTACATCCGCTTCGTAGAAGAGTTTCCAATGACGGTAACAGGGAAGCCGCAGAAGTTCGTCATGCGTGATCGCATGATCGACGAATTGAGACTGCAATAACGTATCGATTGAGGCGCCTTCCGTAGGTTTGCCACTGGTCCGCGCCAACGAAACTAGCACCCCAGGTGTTGGCGGCCCTGAGCGGCCATTCACGCGAGGGTCACGGTTCGCTATTGCGGGACGCCAAAGCAGCCGTCCGACGCACTGGCGAGTAAATACGGTCGGTGCAGGAAACGGACGTGATGTTGCTGGACGGATTCCGTGTTGCTGACCTTGACCACCACGCCAAATGCTGCGCTTGCGTTCTCGGTTCCCGCCATTCCTTGCAGCTGCGAAAATCGAAGGTACGAGCTATCCCCAAGAACGGCTGTGAGGCCTACTGAAGGGATACGCCAAAGCACTAAATCGCTTCGCGGTAGAGGCAATGTGCTATTATCTGCGCTCTTCAAGGCTGCCCACCAAACGATGGTACAGGTCGATAAAACGATCACCTCCGCCCTTCTCGGCACACAGTCTTGGCATTGTGACGTCCGCAAAGTGACTAGGATCGATGTTCGGCCATCTGTTTCTCTGCGCCTCTATCAGATGATGCGCGTCCTCTACCCGTCCTTTTAAGTTGAGTAGAACCGCATGACGAATGGTCGTGTATGGTATCTGGAAGATCTGCGCGGCACGTTCTTCAGCATCAAGTGCGAGATCATACTCCTCGCGGTACATATGTAACCAAGCTGTCCAAGTAAGTGTTATCCAGCGAATGGGGTCATCCGCGGCGAGCTGTCGATCAAAAGCGATTGTGCTCTTCATTACTTCATCGGGAGCAACCGAGCAGGTGTATGGGTAAACATCCGCAAAGAAGCTCGCGAGCGCGTGGGTGGGGTCGAGTTCAACAACTCGCGTCATGGAACGAACAGATGCTGCGACGCGTCCCGAATGCCATTGCCCCTGTGCTACGTTGAACACGACGTTGGCGTCCAAAGGAGACAACTCCATCGCCCGCCTCCAACTGCGCTCCGCTTCCTCCAAAGCGACCTCGCTATTCATCGTTGCGTCAACGGCCGCGAGGTATGCAATCTTATCAGCAAGAACAGAGTATGCAGGGCCGAACTCAGGATCCTTCGCGACTGCGAGCCGCGCGAGCGCGAGACGCTCTTTCTCCCATTCGACTGCGCTTATCGCGGGCCCTGACACCCAAGTCGCCATCACGAAGAGCTGTTCCGCAGACAGAGCACCAGGGTCTCGCCCTTCCAACACGTTTTTCGTTGCCCCTAGCAACCGGGTTCTGAGCTCTCGAGAGACATGCTTGATCAACGAACGTTCGTGATCATCGTTTTCCGTTTCAAGATCATAGACCCTGGCCCAGACGATAGCATCGCTATGGGCGTTCGTGACTTCGATGGAGTACTGAGCCGCACCACCTGAATCTTGCACCGCGCTGTCGATGCGAAAGTCCGCTCTAGTGGCCTTTTCTCCGACGACTTCGATAGCCGGATTACGCGAAAGGGCCGAACGAAGATCACGAACAATACGCTTCGACACCGCCACGTCGCTTCGACTGTCTTCTACTTCATCCGCGCTTTGCACGACCACACGGATAGCGCCAGGGACGACATCCGAAGCTCTATCGAGCTCTGCGTCTGGAGCATCGAATGGAGCCGACAGAAAAATCAGCACGACAGCTGCTAACGAACAGGCCACCAAAATGGGGACGATACGCCCGGTCCGAAATATCCGACTTAGGGTTTTGCTCTGGGGTCTCGGATCTGCAGTCGTATCTTCGTTTTGCGGGACGAAGCTGGGGCGATACGTTCCTTTCGGAATTTCGATGCGCATGACCGCGGTCGAGCCCTCGGTTGAGTAAAAATGATCGAGTGACTGCCTTAGGCGATTTACTTCCACGCGCACGATGCTGTCTGAGCTGGGGTCAAAGTTGTCACTCCGACCAAAGACTTCGGTTCCAATCGTGTACGCTTTGAGCCGGTCACCTCTACCCTCGATCTCTTCGGTGACAAGGTACCGCAACAGTTGCCTTAGGCGGGACTTCTCACCAATGGCTCCTCCTTCGAGAATTTGACCGAGTGTCGCAAGCACATCGGTGTGCGTTTGACGGTCTTTCTGAAAGTTTTCAGGCATTATGCACCGGCCGCCAAGACCCATTGCTGAGAATTCTGCGCACCGCGCCGCAAGCTCGTCAACGAGACAACCACCGCCCCAATCACAGATCCAATGTGTCTGAAGTCGGAGTTTAGCCCGGTGAAACACCCGTTACAACGCGCGTTGTACTGACTTTTGAGCTCTTCGTTTGCCACTTTGGCGAGAATGGTCGCCCAGGCCGCAAGCTTTCAATCTTACCATCCATGGTAGCCAACGTGAATGATCAACCCGATGACTGTCTGTTCCGTGCCGTGCTTTCCTGCGTCGCAGAGCTGGAGAGGTCCGTTGAAAGAGACGAACGTCAAAAGCCATCCAACTCTGTGGTCGTTTCGACCCGCGCACTAATCGCGTTGCTCGAAAGTTGGTCTGTCGATCATGCGACCCGAACGCGCTGTGAAGCGATTCGACATCTGTCCATCGAGGAGAAGAACGATGCAACCATACTCGCCGCGCTTCGATCAACATACACAACTCCGGCGTAGTCAAATGTCGAACGCCATATGCGGGACCGTCGTGGGCAAGCCAAGTATCTTGTGCGTAGAACCAGACCCGACGGACAACATCGCGATCCAAGACTACGCTTGGATCCTAGGCTGGGATTTGTCTTTATGTTGGACGACAGTAGAATGCCTGGAGCTCGTGAAGAAACGCCGCTTTGATCTCGTCATCTGTGGCGCAGATCCGCTGCAGAAGGACGGTTCTGACCTGATTTCAGAGATTCGCTCTGGCGAAGGCAAGAACCCAAACGTCGCCATCCTACTGCTTTCAAATCAGAGAACACTCCTCAAAAGAAATTCAGATAAAACCGATCATGAGTCGATCTATTTTTGCAAAAGACCACTCATGCTCTCCGATTTATTGTCAGTATTGAGAAATACGCCTGACCTGAAATAAGTATTCGCACGAAACACCAGAAATGAAGAACCAAGACAACGTCCTACCGTTTCGGCCGATGATCGATAAACTGATCAATCGCGCACCGCAGCAACCAAAACCAAGGCTCTCAGCGCTCATCGTAGAAAACAACGACATTGACGGAAGCGCGCTTCAGCAGATCCTCGACGCTCTCGGATTCGAATGCGTTCGCAGAGCACAATCGACCGAGACAATATCGATGTTGAGAGCTTGCAAGTTCGATCTTGTCTGCGTGGAAATCGATCCACTCGGCGGCCTCGGTTTGCAGGTCATTCGCACAGCGAGAGCTTCAGATCAAAACCGAGCGCAGCCGATGATCGTCACCTCTCGCTTGAGCGACTACGAGGCCCGGAAACAAGCGATCGCCATGGGCGCAGATGATTATCTGCTCAAGCCGGTGAACGCCGGATTCCTCCGCTCGAGCTTGCTGAACGCCATTGCTCGACGGCACGCCTCTGCTTCCAGCGGCAGGTCAGGCCCACGAGACTGGTAGATGCCAATAATCCTGCGTATGTCATCTTCGTCTCGTCCGTTCATGCAGCATGAACAGCTGGATCCGCATCAATCGTCTCTGGTGAGAAGCTGTTCTCGGTAAACGGAGCGTAGGCTTCCCTCGCGTGTTGCTATTTGGAGGTTACGAGATCGAGAAGACCCCGTGAATGATCAGTCAGCTGTTCAGCTGTAGACGCTGCCCTTTCCGCCAAAGCTCAATCTTTTAATGTATAATCGAGTCGAGTTTGCGGATGGTTTCGTTGACTTGATCTACCCCGATGATTTGTTACTGAACTACGATGGAAACATTGCCCATGAGGGTTGCAGCATGCTCGACGCTCGGGCCTAGGGCTCAAGAGCGCCGCCGACCTGGCTCGAGACAGTTACACTTTGCTGAGAGAGTTCCCCAATTTCGCCCGCCGCCGAGTGGCTTCGTTCCGCAAGCTGGACACCCGCAAGAACTCGATGATTTGAGGGATGCTGTCGCTGTTGACCACGGATTGACGCTGCAAATGTCCGGATCACAGTGAGGGGTGTTTTCCTCGATTTTGGCCGGACTCATCCCAGGCCAGCCCGGCGTTCATGGAAGATCAAACGGTCGAAGTCGTAAGCCAGGTTGGCCAGCGTCAGTTTTGCCTCATCCCGTGCCAGCCCGATGGTCCGGACAAACAGCCCGAACCGGTTTTTCTGATGTGCGAAAACATGCTCGACACGGGCTCGCACCGCCGACTTGCATGCGTTCGCCCGTGACGTCGCCTCCGGCATCGGTCGCCCTTGCGGTTTACGCATGCGGATGCGGCTGGTCAGCCCATACCTCAGCAGCCAGCTTTCGTTCTTGTTCGAACGATAGGCGTCGCCATTGTCGCTCGGACCAATGGCGCTCTCAATGGCAACCGGCCCAGACCTCGGACGCGGTGTTCTCGTTCGTGACGAGGTGCCTCAGCATCCGTCCGTCTGCCTCGGAGGCGCTCGTGACCTTGCTCTCGCGAGTGAACCCGTACCGCCGGTTGATCGATATATGCGACTTGTAGCCGAACACAGGAAGAGCGATCTGGGGCAAGGGCGTCCCATCCGGGCGGTACCGGATCTTGCCCCCGATCTTGACGGTCCAGCGCGCGTTGAAGTCTTTCTGGCGTGCCTTGTTCGACTGGTCGGGCCGGATCTCATCGGCGGTTTTGCCCGCTTTGATGGCCTCTTTCTCGACGTCGGTGTTCCGCTGCTTGGGCGCGGGCACCGGGGAGGCGTCCACAATCTGCCCGGACATTGGGATGTACCCCTTCTTGTGGAGCTGCCAGTCGAAGGCCTTCATCACGCGCTTGAGCGTGCCCGTCTCGGTCAGGCGGTTGCGGAAATGCCGGATCGTGTTTTCATCGGGCGTCGGCGCACCAAGGTCGAACCCAAGGAACCGCATCCAGGACAGCCGGTCACGGATCATGAACTCCATCCGGGCGTCGGAAAGATTATGCTGCGCCTGCAGGATCAGAGCTTTGAAAATCGAGACCGGATCGAAAGGAGGACGACCGCCCTTTGATCCATCGCCATAACCGACGCCTTCGACCAACCAGTCCCGGAAATACTCGAAGTCCACCGTCGCATCGAGAACCTCCAGCGGACCGCCATCCTTGCTCAGACGTTCGAGGTGTTCGGTCAGACTGAAAAGACTGCTGGGATTCATGATCGCACCTCCACGCAATCAGTGAATCACAATCCAATCAGACCCGATAGGTTCTTGCCGGTGTCCGGCTTACGAACTTCGGCGGCAACGACTGCAAAACCTTTCCCGTGCTCCCCTGCTCTTGCCGCTTCGACGGGGGCATTTAGCGCCAGCAAATTCGTTTGCCGCGCAATTTCTTGGACAACAACGATCTTGCTGGCGACATCAGACATCGTGCCAATTGCGTTGTTGACAGCTTCTTTCGGTCGTTCAGTTTCGGCTACAAAATCCGAACAGATCTTTTCTGTCTCCGTGTTCTCAGCGCTCACTCTGGGGCCCGCCGTCATTTGTTCGATCGCTGCAGCAGCAGATTGCGCGGATGAAGCCTGGTCGCTGGAGTCATGACTCAATTCCCTGACGACATGCCCGAGTTCAGCGCTGACAGACGATACTTCTTATGCGCTCACGAGGGCTCTGGACACCCGGAGTATCGGCCTAGAGCCGCGCATAGCCTAAAGACCGCTGCATGAAACCCGGCCCGAACAACGTGCTACAGCGCAATCGAAAAAGGAACCTGCGCCGACGGCCGGGATTGAGTCAGCTATCTTAACTCCTCTGTGAAAGCGCGAACTACGCAGCGACCTCTCTTGCTTTGTCCGTGAAGCTTTCACTACTCAATGTACCAATCAAAGCCTCGTCTCGCTCGAAGTCGTCATCGCGAGCTACGGTGCTGCCCTCAGCAATGGTGCTGCGCAAGGCATCTGCTCTATCCGATAAGCGTCCCGCCGTTGTCGCTGCCTTCCCCGCTGCATCGGCGTTGGCATTCGTCAGGTTATCAATTTCACGCACAGCAGAGTTTATTTGATCAATGCCGGTATTCTGTTCTTGGGTTGCAGTGGTAATCTCACCTACGAGCACTGCCGTCTGACCTATTTCGGGCACAAGGTGTTCCAGTTGCTCGCCCGCTTCAATGGAAACCCCGACCGTTTTCATTGACATGTCCTGTATTTCCATAGCGGCTGTCTGGCTGCGCTCGGCGAGTTTTCGAACCTCTGAGGCAACGACCGCGAAACCCTTGCCATGCTCACCTGCGCGGGCTGCCTCAACTGCAGCGTTTAACGCCAGCAAGTCTGTTTGACGCGCAATCTCCTGGATGACCCCTATCCGCTCGGCGATCCGCTGCATCTCAGCTATCGCGCTTGTCACTGCCTGACCTGTCTGCTCAGCTTTTTCCGCTGCAGTCTTCGCGATTTCTTCAGTTTTGGTGGCACTGTCCGCGGTGTGTCGCATGTTCGCTGCCATCTGCTCCGTTGCAGAGGAGACTGCCTGCACGGCTGCCGCTTGCGACTTTGCGCCGTTCCCAATCTCAGCCGCGCGTTCGGAGAGTTCGGCGCTACCGAAGGCGACATCCTCTGCGTTCTGGTCGGCCCTGGTCAGCACATCCCGCAGCGTGCCTTCTAACACGTGCACTCTGCGAACGTTCTCTCGGAAGATCGAAATCGCACGGGCCATGCGACCCACCTCGTCACTCCGGTCGTTGAAACCGGGATCGACATCCAGATCTCCCTCGGCCAAGGCCTGAGTCCGGTCGGCCAAGGTTGTAAGTGGCGTGGTTATGTTTCGCCGAACTGAGCGCAAGGCAATAGCACCGAATAAAAGACTTAGGACCGCGAGCGTCGCGATGCCGATTTGCGCCCGCGTGATAGCTGAGGCGACATGGACGCCTGCAGCGTCAATGCCAGTCAAGACTTGATCGATGATCTCCTCGGCCCCTCGTCCAAGGTCACGAGCTTTCGCAAGCGCCGCTTGCGAGGCGGCAGCCGCGTCGGACGCTGCTGTCATTTCCTGTCCCCGCAGACTCACGACGCCCGAGTCGGGAGCCGACGCCCCATTGAGTTTGGCGACACGTCCAGCCACTTCCGGGACACTGGAGATCTCAAGTGCCAATAAAGCTGCCGCTGCTGAGGCCAGCGCATCTTCGGCCGCGATCAAGCTCGCCTGGTCTTCAGCTGCTGCTGCTGCCGAAACCCGGGTCATGTAGCGTCCGGCCAAAGCCTCCAACTCGAGCAGAGTTTGAAGCTGCGCGACCTGTCCCTCCAGCAGCGTAGAGACCCGAAGAGCATTCTGGTCCAAGGCGTCTTCGGTCTGGATCGTAAGATCGAAGATACGGTCATCCAGGAGAGCGTCGACCACCAGCTCAAGATCGCGACGCATCTTGAGGAGTATCTGCATCGCCTTGTCCCGCTCGGCAAAGCTAACGCTGCTAAGAGTCGATGCAGTTTCAATCAACGTAGCGGCCGCCACCTCCAAGCTCTCGACGTCATCGCCATTGGTTTCGCTGTACGCCTTTATCGCCATGGACAAACGATCCGTGCCTGCCGCGACGAGATCCTCAAGAATGCTCCGAACGGAGGCATTCGAAACCGTAAGGGTACCCAATGCAGAACCTGATAAAAGGTTCGATGCCGAACGTGCGGCGAGCAAAGCCTGAACCTGACCGAAATCACGATCGACGAGACCTGAGATAAGCGCGGCGGACTCGCTCGTCGCATCTTCTCCGCCGATCGTCAGCTCGAAGACAGCGTCGTCAACCATTGGTACGATATCTGCGCTCAGTTCGGATGTTGCAGCCAACCAATCTCGGAGCGAAGCAGCACGCGCGGTGCCCGCCTCAAGTAACCTACGGCGTGCCGTAGCAAGATCTGCCGCGGCACCGCGCAACGCCTTCAGTGTTGTGGCCATGGCGTCTCGTGTCACGGGCGGCATCTCGTCAAGTGTGGCAGAAAGCTCCGTGAATGAACCATCGAGCTCGAAAGCCTGTGCATCAAGCTGTTGGATGCTAGGTGCAGCATCGAGGGCTTGAATATGACCAACGACAGTTTGGACTCTTGAGATCAATGCCTTGGCATTGCGCAGATCAGCGACCCGATCCTGCCGGAGCGTCGTCAACTCGCCAGAGACAACGTGAAATGCGACACTAGAGACAACCGCACAGGCCAGGATGAGCGCGATGCACGCGGCAAACATCTTAAACAATCGGCTTTGAAGTGACGTTTGGGCAGGCGTTGATGCAGCTGTCTCAGAAGCACTCATCATCGGATCTCGTTTGCATGAAAAGGGTGGTGAACCTACCCGTGTCGTCGGGCGGCGATGCGCAGCCCGCAAGAGGGCTGCGCGCAGACGGGTACGGTGCGGGGCATCATGCCTCGCAAACTCATGCTTATTACTCTGGACCCTGGAGTGGTGCGAATGTGCCGTGCGCAGTGATCTCGGTCATAAAGACATTGTCCAACCCTTGGTTGTCGCCGGGCCCGTAGCTGAGAACCGCCCCCCCGAGATCGAACGAGGACATGGACTGAATGGCTTTCATAAAAGCGTCCCGCGTAGGTTCGGGTCCAGCCTTTTCCAGCGCCGCGATGGTCATGCGGCCAACGATGTAGCCTTCGAGCGAAACAAAGTTCGGCTGGGCATCGGGGTCGACTGCCTTCTTAGCGGTTTGGTACTGGGCAACGACTGGGATCGACGTATCCCACGGGAACGGTACGACTTGGCTGATGATCACGCCTGTGCCGTCAGCGCCAAGCTCGTTTGCCAACGCCGCAGAGCCCACGAACGATATGTTCACGAACGCAGGGTTGAATTTGAGCTTTCGCGAAAGCTTGATGAATTCGGCGATGTGTTTGTATGCTCCTACCATCACCACAGCGTCAGGCTTTGCCTTGCGAATCTCGAGTAGCGCAGATTTCACTGCTGTAGTGTTGCGCGTATAAGTTCCCTCAGCCACCAGTGACATACCGCGTTGTTCGAGCGCTGCGTTTACCCCGGCTAGGCCGACACGTCCGAAACCGTCATCCTGATAAAGGATCGCAATGTCCTTCATGCCTTGTTCATCGACCAAATATTTGATCCAGGCCTCGGTCTCCGCGGCGTAAGTTGCACGCACATTGGCCACGTTGGTCAGTGCCTCGTCGCGCAAGAACCCGGCGCCCGTGAATGGCCCAATAAAGGGCACGCCGGCGTTGGTCGCGATAGGTTGGGTTGCTTTGGAGGTCGGAGTTCCGACGGGGCCTATCAATCCGAAGATCGAGCCCGAATTGATCATCTCGTTTACTGCGGCGATCGAACGGTCTGGCTCGTAGCCATCGTCTTCTGCGACCAGCATTAACTTACGGCCGTGCACGCCACCGGCTGCATTTGCTTCAGCAAAGGCCGCTTGAATTCCGTCGTTCATGCCTGAACCAAGAGCGGCGGCCGGGCCGTCGAATGCAGCAACCTGTCCAAAGGTAATGCTTTCAGGGACGACGCCATCTTCCGCGAACGCGGTAAGCGGCAACGCCGCGACGAGTGTCGCCGCAAGTGAAAATTTGATTTTCAAGGATGCCTCCATAGACTTTTTGATCGTCTACGCTTAGGCGCAATCGATTGAAATTTAGTTGCGCGGCAAGGTTGAAAACAATCTCGACCCATTCAATCCTAACTCTCCGTCGAACTGGTGGTGGACGATCGGTTTCGCGCAGGTCCGGCTGCTCCGTTTCTGTTTACGTGACCTGTTCTGCAGGACTTTGAATGTCAGCTTCCGAGAAGCCCGCCCGAGGAATTCGCGGTTGCAACTGATGGCTGCTCTCCGCCAGGACTGCCGGAGAGCTGATGCGAGTTGGGCTGGAACCGGTCATTCGCTGCAAAGAGCTGGACACCCGCATTAACTGGTTGATCTGTAGGCTTCCGGTCCGGAGGGGGTTATTTGCGCGTGTTCTTGGTCCCGGCTGTGCTGTCCGAGCCTGTGTTCCGTGGTTTAGGACGGACTCATCCCATGGCCGCCTGGCGTTCATGGAAGATCAGGCGGTCGAAACTGTAGGCCAGATTGGCCAGCGTCAGTTTCGCCTCGGCCCTGGCCAGGCCAATAGTGCGGATGAACAGCCCGAAGCGGTTTTTCTGATGGGCAAAAACATGTTCGACCCGGGCGCGCACCGACGATTTTCGAGCATTGGCCCGTGACGTTGCCTCCGGCATTGGGCGCCCTTGCGGCTTGCGCATATGGATGCGGCTGGTCAGCCCGTTCTTGGACAACCACTTCTCGTTCCTCTTCGATCGGTATGCGCTGTCCGCCCAGACCTCAGACGAGGTGTTCTCCTTCGTGACGAGGTGCTTCAGCATGCGACCATCGGCATCGGCAGCGCTGGTCACAGTGCTCTCGCGAATGAACCCGTACCGCCGATCAATGCTGATGTGGGATTTATAACCGAACACCGGCAGCGCGATTTGCGGCAGTGGCGTGCCGTCCGGGCGGTAGCGCACCTGGCCGCCGATCTTGACCGTCCAGCGGGCGTTGACGTCTTTCTGACGCGCCTTGTTCGGTTCATCTGGCCAGATCTCATCGGCGGTCTTACCAGACTTGATCGCTTCCTTCTCGGCGTCAGTGTTGCGCTGCTTGGGCGCGGGCACCAGGGAGGCATCGACGATCTGGCCAGACATGGGCAGGTAGCCCTTCTTCTTCAGTTGCCAGTCAAAGGCTTTCATCACCCGCTTGAGCGCGCCGCTCTCGGTCAGTTTGTTTCTGAACAGCCGGATCGTGTTCTCGTCCGGCGTCTTCTGGCCGAGATCGAACCCCGCGAACCGCATCCAGGAAAGCCGATCCTGCAACATGAACTCCATCCGAGCGTCCGAGAGATTGTGCTGGGCTTGCAGGATCAGCGCCTTGAACATCGAGACGGGATCATAGGGCGGGCGACCACCCTTCGCACTGTCACCATAGCCGAGGCCCTCAACCAGCCAGCCTCAGAAATACTCGAAGTCGCCCGTCGCATCGAGCACCTCGAGCGGATCGCCGATCTCGGATAGCCGCTCGAGGTGTTCCTGAAGTTCGAAGAAACTCTGCTGATCCATCACGCCCTCCGCTTTGCCGCAGCGGGAGTGAATCACGAAAGCACATCAGCGCGAACAGTTAATGCGGGTGTCCAGCTCCAAAGTCAGCATTGGGAGACTACGCCGCTGCTTGGGTGAGGCGACGCAAGTATCGTTGGTATCGAGCCCCCGCAACCAACAAGACCCTACCATCACCGGTCGTCCGATCCTGCGCACACGCAAAGTCCAGGATCGACGCCAGCGCACCGACAAGTATGACCTCCGGTTGCCCGCGCTTGACGCCTGCTCGAACTTCGATCCGGTCGATCAGGCTTCGGATTGCGTCAACAGCTTCGGTCTTCGTGGTCTCATCCTCCAGCAACGTCTGCAACTCTCCTACCTTGCGACGGTAGAGTTCACCGACATTCGGATGGATCTCGACTGTTCTCTCGGAAGGTTCAGTCGCGAGTTCCGCGGCGAGTCGTTTCTTGCGGGTCTCGAGATCACGGAGAGTGCCCGCCACCGCGCCGGGATCGCCATCGCCTTCGGTGATGAAGACCAGGCAACGCTCGATACCGCGCTCAACCTTTGCCAGGTCTCTTGTCAACCGTGCTGCTTGGGACCGCCGGGTCTTGTTCAACCGCTGCAACTCCTCCTGGAAGGCCTTGGCGAACGTGTCGACGAGGTCTTCATTGCCCAGCAGGATCTCGCGCAACCCATCGAGAGCACGTGCCTCCAGATCCGCCGCGCGAATGCCCGCAGGGCTGTCACATGTCCCACGTTCCCGCCGAGCCGAACACGAATAGCGTTCCCGATTGATGATCGTCATCGCACCGCCGCAGCATCCGCATTTGACCAGTCCGGATAGCAGGCGCTTCTTTGTCTGGCGCTTGTTGCCGGAATGCGAAGCATAGCGGGACTTCAGGGCCTGCACCTGGTCCCAGAGGTCATCAGGGATGATCCGAAGCGCGGGCACGTCCGCCGTGAACCAGTCGCTTTCCGGGTTCGGACGCGAGATCCGTTTGCCCGTTTCCGGATCCTTCACGAAGCGCTGCCGGTTCCAGACGAGGCGTCCCAGGTAGAGTTCGTTGTTCAGGATGCCGTTGCGCCGCTGACGGCTGCCATGGACGGTGCTCGGCCCCCAGCCCTTGCCGGATGGGCCCTGGACGCCCTCGGCATTGAGCGCGTGGACGATCGCGCGGGGCGACGCACCGGCCGCGTATTTCGTGAAAATGCGGCGGACAAGAGCGGCCTCGACCTGATTGATCCTACGCGCTCCGTGATCGGCATCACCGTGTGCATCAAGAGTGCGGACCACGTCATAGGCGTAAGCATTGCCGCCGCCCGAGCGACCCGCTTCAACCCGGCCCCGCAAACCACGACGGGTCTTGTCCGCGAGGTCCTGCAGGAACAGCGCGTTCATCGTCCCCTTGAGACCGATATGCAGGTTCGTCACCTCACCTTCCGAGAGCGTCACAATCTGAACCCCGGCAAAGGACACGCGCTTGTGGAGCCCGGCAATATCTTCCTGGTCGCGCGAAAGCCGGTCCATCGCCTCGGCCAGAACGATGTCGAACCGTCCCGACGCGGCATCGCGCATCAGCGCCTGGATCCCGGGCCGCATCAAGCTCGCCCCAGACGTGCCATGATCGGTGTAGTGCTGGTGGACGCGGTGACCCTGCGCTGCGGCCCAGATCTCACAGAGTCGGATCTGATCCTCGATCGACGCCGCTCTCTGCAGCTCGGTCGAATACCGTGCGTAGATCGCCACCGTGCCCATCATGCACCTCGGTCATCGCCTCGAACGGGGCAGGGCGGCGTCGCGGACGCCCGTTCTGCCTTCGTTCTCGACTCTGTCACGAAAGTCTGCCTCCGCCAAGCGGCGTGCGAAGAATGTGATCAAGGGTGTCAACGCGTCTGAACCGGCGGGAGCGGGTGACCCGTCCGGCGTCTCAGAGTGTCGTGGCACGTCAGCTTGTCGCATGCCCAGAACAATGCCACCGACCTCGCCCGCCGCGCCTCGGAGTACCCTCGTGCGAGGGTCACATCGCATAATGCACGTCTTCGGGCGTCGCGCGCGGAGATCCTGCGGGTCAGGGTGGAGAGCCCCCACTGAGTGGCCCAACCAGATTGTTATTGCATGAGGGGTGTTTGGTCCATCGGGATGATGCTCTCTGGAGCTGGTGGTCGGTAGCCAAGCGCGCTGTGCGGGCGGACCGTGTTGTAGTGACGCCGCCATT
>JBHJIZ010000139.1:0-9376 GCA_050043005.1 Paracoccaceae bacterium | reverse complement strand
AGCGCCGGTCGTTCCGCACCAAGGCCGAGGCTCGCATGACGATCTTCACGTTCATCGAAGGATGGTACAACCCGGCCCAACGCCATTCGGCGCTTGGCTACAAGTCACCTGTCGAATACGAAAGAACCAACCCCGGACGGCTGCAAACTGTAAGCCTATAGCTGTCCACAGAAACCGGGGGAACTCCAACTCCAACTTCAGACTGTACCTCGCTAGCAGCCGAGAGCCCCCCACAAACCAGTAGAGCAAGCACCTTCCCGAGCCATGCACGCGGAGAACGTTGCAAATCGCAGTCGTCTCACCGATCAAAACCGATGTCGCCCCGCTTCAACTGGCCGACTTTCCGCACCACAGCACCGATCTGCATGAACTGTTGCGCCAAAGGGTTGGTCTTGCGCCAGACAATGCCGATCGTTCGGGATGGACCCGGCGGCGAAAAGCGCGCGACCGACACCCGGGCCGAACGCGTCTCGAGCGGTAACGCCATCTCGGGGATCAGCGTCACCCCGATGCCAGCGCTGACCATCTGCACCAACGTCGAAAGCGAGCTGCCCTCCATCAGCAACCTCGGATCAGCACGTTTCATCTCGCAAAACGAGAGCGCCTGATCGCGAAAACAATGCCCCTCCTCCAGCAGCAACAATCGCATCTCGCGCAGCTTCTCGGGACTTGGCACAGCCTTTTGTGCGTCGTCGGAAGATCGAACGAGAACGAAGTCTTCCTCGAACAAAGCAAATTCCTGAAGCGCGGGCTCGGAGATCGGTAACGCCACAACCGCCATGTCTAACTGCGACTCGAGCAGGCTTTCGATCAGCGAGCCCGTAACAGACTCACGCGGTTGGAGTTCAAGCTCCGGAAATCTTTCAGAGAACGCCTTGATGACATCCGGCAGCAGGTACGGCGCCACGGTTGGAATGACCCCGAAGCGCAGCGCGCCTGCCAGAGGCCCACCGGCCGCACGGACGAGATCATCGAGCTCATCGACCTCCAACAGGATCTTGCGAGCGCGGGCGACGAAGTTTTCACCGAGTGCGGTCAGGCGGATTTGACGCGACGCGCGCTCGACGAGTGGCGACCCAAGCATTCCCTCCAACTCCTTGATTTGCAGAGACAATGCCGGTTGCGAGATTGCACAGGCTTGGGCTGCGCGACCAAAGTGGCCGTGTCGCGCGAGCGCGTCGAAATACCTGAGATGCTTCAGCGTGAGGCCTATCATTTGCTCAGCTTATCGCGGTAGTTAATAAATTCAATTAGAAGTAATCATTGCCCAGTGTTAGAACGATTCCAGACTGAGATCGCTCCTCGGTCCGTTCCAGAATATGGAGAGCCCTCATGGACGGAAACACGCAGATCACGGGTTGCCCCGTAATGCACGGCGGCAACACGGCGACGGAAAAGCCAGTCACCAAATGGTGGCCGAACACGTTGAACCTGGACATCCTGCACCAGCACGGTGCGCGGACCAATCCGATGGATCCGGACTACAGTCACCGCGATGCTGTCAAGGCGCTGAACTACGAAGGCGTCAAGGCCGATGTCAGGGCGCTGATGACCGAGAGCCAGGACTGGTGGCCCGCCGACTGGGGTCACTATGGCGGTCTGATGATCCGTCTGGCTTGGCACGCGGCCGGATCGTACCGCATGGGCGATGGTCGCGGTGGCGCTGGCACCGGCAACATTCGCTTCGCGCCACTGAACTCGTGGCCGGACAATGCCAGCCTGGACAAGGCGCGGCGTCTGCTGTGGCCGGTAAAGAAGAAGTACGGCAACGCACTCAGCTGGGCCGACCTGATCATCCTGTCCGGTAACATGGCCTACGAATCGATGGGCTTTAAGACCTTTGGCTTCGGTTTTGGGCGCGAGGACATCTGGGGCCCGGAGACGGACATCAACTGGGGTGCGGAAGACGAGTGGCTCGCGCCGTCCGAGAACCGCTACGACGATCTCGACAACCCGTCGACGATGTACAACCCGTTGGCCGCTGTGCACATGGGCCTGATCTATGTGAACCCGGAAGGCGTGAACGGCAACCCGGATCCGGCGCGGACAGCGCTGCACGTGCGTGAGACCTTCGCGCGCATGGCCATGAACGACGAGGAGACCGCGGCGCTGACCTGCGGTGGCCACACGGTCGGCAAAGCCCATGGCGGCGGCGGCGCACATGACCAGATCGGCGGCGAACCGGAAAGCTGTCCGGTGCACGCCCAGGGATTTGGCTG
This sequence comes from Paracoccaceae bacterium, assembly GCA_050043005.1. Taxonomy (GTDB): domain Bacteria; phylum Pseudomonadota; class Alphaproteobacteria; order Rhodobacterales; family Rhodobacteraceae; genus Thermohalobaculum. The sequence continues at coordinate 7,157 of JBHJIZ010000139.1, read as the reverse complement.
GTCGAATCCGGGTCACGGCGGCAAGGCCGCCAACGCTTTCACATCTGGCATCGAAGGCGCCTGGACCAAGGAGCCCACCAAGTGGGACATGGGTTACTTCGACTATCTGTTTGACTACGAGTGGGAACTGATGAAATCGCCCGCTGGTGCCAATCAGTGGACCGCTGTCAACATGCCCGAGGATCAGAAACCTCTCGATCCCACGGACCCGTCCGGACGCGCGATCCCGATGATGACCGATGCCGACATGGCGATGAAGGTCGACCCGATCTACAACGAGATCTGCCAGAAGTTCCGTGCCAATCCCGACTACTTTGCCGATACCTTTGGCCGAGCGTGGTTCAAGCTGACCCACCGCGACATGGGTCCGCGCGCCAACTACTACGGCCCGGACGTCCCGTCGGCGGATCTGATCTGGCAGGATCCGCTCCCCGCAGGCAGCACCGGTTACGATGTTGCGGCCGTCAAGGCAAAGATCGCCGACAGCGGCCTCTCCTCTGCCGAGATGATCGCAACCGCCTGGGACAGTGCCCGGACGTTCCGTGGCTCTGACAAGCGGGGCGGTGCCAATGGTGCTCGCATCCGTCTGGCGCCTCAGAAGGACTGGGACGGCAACGAGCCCGAGCGGCTGGCCAAGGTGTTGGGCATACTTGAGCCGATTGCGGCGGACGCCGGTGCATCGGTGGCGGATGTCATCGTTCTGGCAGGCAATGTCGGGATCGAGCAGTCGATCAAGGCAGCCGGTCACGCCGTCGAGGTTCCGTTCACACCGGGCCGTGGCGATGCAACGGACGAGCAGACGGACGCGGACTCGTTCAGCGTGCTCGAGCCAATCGCCGACGGCTTCCGCAACTGGCAGAAGGAAGCCTACGCCGTCAGCCCCGAAGAGCTGATGCTGGACAAGGCACAGCTTCTGGGTTTGACCGCGGCCGAGATGACCGTTCTTTTGGGCGGTATGCGGGTTCTGGGAACCAACTACGGTGGCTCGAAGCACGGTGTCTTCACCGATCGTGAAGGTCAGTTGACGAACGACTTTTTCTCTAACCTGACCGACATGGCTTACAGTTGGCATCCAGTGGACGGCGGCAGCTACGAGATCAAGGACCGTGCCACGGGTGAGACGAAGTGGACCGCGACCAGTGCTGATCTTGTGTTCGGCTCAAACTCGATCCTGCGGGCCTATGCCGAAGTCTACGCACAGGACGACAACGCCGTGAAGTTCGTGCGCGACTTCGTTGCAGCATGGACGAAGGTGATGAACGCAGACCGTTTTGATCTGCTGGCCTGACCTGAAATGAAGCCGGGCGGCTCGGTGCCGCCCGGTTTTCGCTTACGCACTCTTTAAGATTCGGGGTGAACGAGCGTCGATATCCCTAGGATGCGGCGATCTGTTCTGAATTCTCAGAACGATCCGGGCGCAATGCCTGTGCGCAGAGGTACTGTTCGAGCGGGAGACCGTCGACCGAAGCGCTGCACCACGGCTCCGATGATTGGCTCAAGTAGACGACATTGCGTTCGCTTGCCGCTCGACAGCAGATCTGAGCAATTCCCGCGCCCAAGGGCACCGGCCCGCCGTCTACATTCACAGTGACCCGTTCTGCATCCCGCCGCGCGAGTTCCAGAACACTGGCGGGGACATCCCGGTCCAGGTAAATGATATCGGCTTCCTGCAGTCGCTGGACCGCTGCCATGGGGACCAGTCCGGCAGCACTGGCGCCATGGACGACGCAAAGATGTCCCGTCTCAGTGCGACATCCGCCCTGGATCGCCTGTTTAATCATCTGAACAGAACCGCGTTCCTGCCCCGACGAAAAGGCCTGCCAAGGTGCGCCCGTGAACACCCATCGCCAGAATGCGCGCCTGTCCTTTGCAGCGATACGGTGAGCAACCTCGGCGCGCAGACGCCCCGCCATCGCCGCATATGCGCCCAGCCGCGTATGAAGCATCTCCTCGATCCGCGTCTTGATCGTACGCCCCAGCAGCGGTGCCGTCCCTTCGGTCCCGATCGCCACGACCACCGGATCCCGGTCGACGATCGATGGTGTCATCGCGTCACAAAGCTCTGGATAGTCCACGACGTTCACGAGCGCGCCTGCAGCCTTTGCGCGTGCGTGCCAGGCGGCGTCCGCGCCCTTGCAGCCGGTTGCCAAGAACACTAGCCCACAGCTCTGGAAGATGTCCGCCGACGCGCCATCGGCCAGGCAGGCCCTGCCGGTCTCGACCAGGTCGCGCAGTTCAGGATCAAGCTCGGGTGCGACGAGCACAAGATCGGCTTCCGTCTTCAGCACAAGCCGGGCCTTCTGCGCAGCCTGCTCGCCACCACCCACGATGACAACGCGCCGTCCAGCGACCTTGAGGAACATCGGAAAGGTTTTCATAGCCGCCTCATGCTGCCGTACTCTGATGGCGTGATTGCCATTGCGCATGGGCGAGTACCTCTGCCTCGGTCAGGCCAAGCGCGGGGCGCAGCGCTTTCAATGCCAGTCCCGCCGTCCCGATGATGATGGCCTCGGCCCAGTCGTCACGGACCGACCCGTGCCACACATCAAGCAGGTGCTCTGGATCGTCGCCCGAGTCACCAAGGCGTCGGTGTGCATCGATCAGCCGTGGTGCCGTCTCGGTGAACGGCTCTGCCTCTGCCAGGCCGTAAAGCGTGACCGCCTTGCCTGGATGACGCTCGAACTCTCCTCCGCCCCCCTTCAAAACCGCAAGGTTGTCTTGCCCAAGCAGGGCGGCCGCGTCCTGCTGGAGTTCCCGGTACGAGGGATGAAACACCCCCTGCACCATCGTCCCGGCACCGGCTGGATTGAGCATCCGGCAAACCGTGTTCACGGCAGACCGCAAGCCAAGAACGTCCCGAAGCTTCAGAAGCGAGAGCACAGGCGGGCAAAGCGCATCAAGTGGAACATAGGCGATCCCCGACATATGCAGTGCCTCACGCGCTGTATCCGGTGTGCCGCAGATGCGGATCCCAAGGCGATCGATCCCGCCCTTCACATCTGCGATCGGGTTCTGATGAGAGTTCCACCCGTGCAGCAGAACCGGGTGCCCCGCCCGCGCGACCAGCAGTGCCGACAACAGGAACCAGGGCAGTCCGCGCGACCGGCCCGCCGCATAGGATGGCCAGTCGAGTGCTGCACCGATCCCGCGCCATCCAGCCAGATGTGCGCGCGCTGCTTGCGTGAAACCCGCCACTTCGTCGGCCGTTTCGCCGCGATAACGCATCAGCATCAACAGCGCGCCAATAGCGGACGCCTCGGCCGTTCCGGCCAGCATCTGCGCCATCGCATCCTGCGCTTCGTCCATTGTCAGGGAGCGACCACGCGATGGCCCGCGCCCCATGGCCCGAATGTAGGGCGCCAGGCTCATTCAGCGGCCAGCTTGACCGTTTCCGGCAACAGGAACGCCCGCAATTCAGGGCGGCAGGACCCGCAACTGGTCCCTGCCCCGGTCGCCTCACCGATCGCCTCGACGCTGCCCAGCCCATGCTCGCCGACGGCTCTGGCAATGGTGTTGGCTCCGACCGACATGCACGAGCACACGATCGCACCCGGATCCGGTTGATCGGCGGAGGTCCGTCCGGCCAATAGCGCCTCAGCGGGAAGCTCCAATAGCCCCGCGATCACATGCGAGCGCGCCACCTGGACCGGTGATCGGTCGATAAAAACCGCGCCCAGGGGCGTGCCGCCCGACGATACAACAATCCTTGCCCGACCGGTTGCCTTGTCGATCAGCGATACCGTCTCGTCCGCGGGCGTCGCGCCCAAAAGCAGGCGCGCGTGGCTCTCCCAGCACACCGGCGCGATATCGCCTGCCAGTTCCGCCCGCCATCCGGTTTGGGTCACCGCGCGCGCCCAATAGGCAAGCCCTGGCAAAGCGCCGATCGCCGGCTCGTACCGGGAGGCGACGAAGGCATACCAGACCGGACGCAACGGCTCGAGCGATACGGCAGCGCCTTTGAGTTCCGGTTGTCCAGACACCGGGTCGGTGTTGGCTGGCACCGTCACGTCGACCCGCCCATCCGATGCCCAGGACGATGTCCAATGCATCGGTGCGAAGATCTCACCCGGTGCGGTGCGATCCGTGATCAGCGCACGCGCGATCATAGCGCCATGGTCCGAGGCGACACGGACAAGGTCTGCGGCCGCGATTTCCAGCCGCTCGGCGTCAGATGGATGAATCTCGACATAGGGTTCGGCCATGTGCTGGCTCAGGCGCGGCGTACGCGCGGTCCGTGTCATGGTGTGCCAATGATCCCGGATGCGCCCGGTGTTCAAGCGGAACGGATGTTGTTTCGTGGTTGGCTGCGCCAGCGGCCGGTGCTGTACCGGCAGCATCCGGGCGCGACCATTGGGTGTGAAAAACCGGCCGTCACCGAAGAACCGTCCACCGCTTCGGGTGGCTGTCACCGGCCATCTGACAGGCTCCAGTGCTTCGTATTCGTGGTCCGAGATATCAGCCAAACCGCTGATGTCGAAATCCCGGCCCAGCGCGCCAGCAACCCCCGACAAGACCGCGTGCTCACGAAAGATCTCGCACGGAGTCCGGAAGTTGAACGCATCGGGCCAGCCCATGGCCGAGGCGACATCGCAGATGATTTGCCAGTCCGGACGCGCCTGACCCGGTGCGGGCAGGAAAGGACGCTGGCGGCTGATCGTCCGGTCCGAATTCGTAACGGTTCCCGACTTCTCGCCCCAGGCCGTTGCCGGCAGGATCACATCGGCCAGTTTCGCCGTATCGGTATCGGGAAAGATGTCCGAGACGACGACGAAGTCGCAGGCTGCGATCGCATCGCGCACCCGGTTCGCATCCGGCATCGAGACGGCCGGATTCGTAGACATCACCCAAAGCGCCTTGATCCGTCCACGCGCGCACGCGTCGAACAGATCAACCGCTTTCAGACCTGGCTTGCACGCCACCGGCCCGGATTTCCAGAACGCCTGAACCGCGGCGCGGTGTGTCGGATCGGTCAGCTCCAGATGTGCCGCCAGCATGTTTGCGAGCCCGCCGGTCTCCCGCCCGCCCATGGCGTTTGGTTGACCCGTGACCGAGAAAGGCCCCATGCCCGGTTCGCCGATCCGACCCGTGGCGAGATGACAATTCAGGATCGCGTTGACCTTGTCCGTGCCCGAGGTCGACTGGTTCACGCCCTGACTGTAAACCGTGACGACCTTCTCGGTACGGATCCAGAGATCGTAGAAGGCTTTCAACTCTTTGTGCGTCAGCCCAGTGACAGTGGGGTCGCCGCGACGTGCGGACTCGAGCGCTTCGGGGAACTCGGACACATGGGCGGTGACGAATTCGCAGTCGACCGCCCCTTGTGCGTTGATCCGATCCAGAAGTCCGTTGAACAGCGCCACATCCGTGCCAGGACGCAACGCCAGATGCATGTCAGACAGGTCCGAAGTCGCAGTGCGGCGTGGAGCGATGTTGACGACCTTCATCTCCGGTCGCTCCGCCTTGGCGGCTGCGATGCGCTGATACAGCACCGGGTGGCACCATGCGAGGTTCGAGCCGACCAGCACGATCAGGTCCGCCTGCTCGAGGTCTTCATAGGTGCCGGGGACCGTGTCCGATCCGAAGGCACGCTTGTGACCTGCCACTGACGAGGCCATGCAAAGCCGCGAATTCGTGTCGATATTCGCCGAGCCGATGAAGCCTTTCATCAGCTTGTTCGCGACGTAGTAATCCTCGGTCAGCAACTGACCCGAAACGTAGAATGCGACGCTATCCGGCCCGTGGGTTTCAATGGCAGCTCGGAAGCGTTCGGCCACCAGACCGATGGCTGTGTCCCAACCGGTGTCTCTGCCGTTCAAACGCGGCGCTAGAACGCGCCCATCCAGTGACAGCGTCTCACCCAGCGCGGAGCCCTTCGAGCAAAGACGTCCCAGGTTGGCCGGGTGCTTGGGATCGCCCGCTATCGCGACACCATCGGGACCCGGTGTCGCCAGGATACCGCATCCGACACCGCAATAAGGACAGGTGGTGCAGGTGGTCGACGCCGCCGCAGTGCCCATCTGTCCATCCTCGGCAGAGGACACTGCAATCGATCCGGCGTCGCGCGGGCTCACGCGCCAGCGCCTTGGGCAAGCTGTGCCGGATCCAGTTGAACACGACCCTCTGATACACGCACCGGATACGTCTGGACGGATCCTTCATCCGGCGCCTTCACCAGACCTGTCTCGAGCGAAATCACCCAGTTGTGCAGGGGGCATGTCACTGCCTTGCCGTGCACGATCCCCTCTGACAGCGGCCCCTTCTTGTGCGGGCAGGTATCATCGATCGCGAAAACCTCGTCCTTGGCCGTGCGGAACAACGCGACGCATCCGACACGCGTGCGGATGACACGCGCGCCGCGCACCGGAATATCGTCTAGCGCACCGATGTCGATCCAGGTTTCCGTCTGGGCGTTCATTCGGCGGCCTCCAGTGTCAGATCCGCCATCGGGCTCCACTTTTCGGTAACCGTGTCGTTCGCGCGTTCAGCCCATGGATCGACCTGATAGATCGACTGTGAGTGCTTGAATCGCGCCACCAGAGCCGCCCGATTGTCCAGATCGTCGACCACGCGCTCCTTGACCCAGTCCAGCCCGACCTTGGCGACCCACTTATAAGGCCGGTCAAGATACTTCGCGTTCTCGCGGTAGATCTGCGTGAACGCCATGATCAGATCGAGCGTCTCGTTCTCGGTCTCGGCCTTTGCCAGGAACTCGGTTTCCTTGACGTCCATGCCCGCCGCACCGGCGACGCTGACTTCATAGCCTGAATCCACACAGATGACGCCAACATCCTTGCACGTCGCCTCGGCGCAATTCCGGGGGCAGCCCGAGACCGCCATCTTCACCTTGTGCGGTGTCCATGACCCCCACATCGCCTTCTCGATCTTGATGCCGAGACCGGTCGAATCCTGCGTCCCGAACCGGCAGTGATCCGTCCCGACGCAGGTCTTCACGGTGCGGAGACCCTTGGCATAGGCATGGCCCGAGACCAGCCCTGCCGCGTTCAGATCGGCCCAGATCGACGGCAGGTCAAGTTTGTGTACGCCAAGCAGATCGATGCGCTGTCCACCAGTGACCTTGACCGTGGGGACGCTGAACTTGTCCGCCGCATCGGCAATCGCCCGCAATTCGTCCGGCGTGGTGATCCCGCCCCACATGC
>JBHJIZ010000138.1:0-40187 GCA_050043005.1 Paracoccaceae bacterium | reverse complement strand
TCCCGATGTGGAAGTTCTGCCCGGCCCTGGTCTGCGGCAACGCATTCATTCTGAAACCGTCCGAGCGCGATCCGTCTGTGCCGCTGATGCTGGCCGAACTGATGCTGGAGGCAGGAGCGCCTCCCGGAATTCTGAATGTTGTGAACGGCGACAAGGAGGCCGTCGACGCGATCCTGGACGACGAGGACATCGGCGCCGTAGGTTTTGTCGGCTCGACCCCGATCGCCCAGTATGTCTATGGCCGCGGCTGTTCGAACGGCAAGCGTGTGCAGTGCTTCGGCGGTGCGAAGAACCACATGATCGTTATGCCCGATGCCGACATGGATCAGGCGGTCGATGCGCTGATCGGGTCTGGTTACGGTGCCGCAGGCGAGCGCTGCATGGCAGTTTCGGTCGCGGTGCCGGTCGGCGAGGAGGCAGCGGACAAGCTGATCTCGAAGCTCGCACCGCGTGTCGAGAGCCTGAAGATCGGCCCTTACACGGCAGGCGACGACGTGGATTTCGGCCCGCTGGTCACCCGCGAGGCCTATACCCGCGTGAAAGGCTTGGTCGATCGCGGCGTGGAGGAAGGCGCGAACCTCGTCGTCGATGGCCGCAATTTTTCGATGCAGGGCTATGAGAACGGCAACTTCATCGGCGGTTGCCTGTTCGACAACGTCACCAAGGACATGGACATCTACAAGACCGAGATTTTCGGGCCGGTCCTGTCCACGGTGCGCGCGTCGTCCTACGAAGAGGCGCTGGGCCTTGCGATGGACCACGAATACGGCAATGGCACCGCGATCTTCACCCGCGATGGCGACACCGCACGCGATTTCCTGAATCGCGTGAACATCGGGATGGTCGGCGTGAATGTGCCGATCCCGGTGCCGTTGGCCTATCACACCTTTGGCGGCTGGAAGAAATCGGTCTTCGGCGATCTGAACCAGCACGGCCCGGACGCGTTCCGCTTCTACACGCGGACCAAGACCGTCACGGCACGCTGGCCATCGGGCAGCAAGGAAGGCTCGGACTTCTCGATCCCCGTGATGGAGTAGCATGCTGATTGCAGCCTACACGCGGCTGAAGGGATTTATCGGCCGCGTGACCGAGGTGACCGGCGTGGTTCTGGCACTGTTCGCCGCCTATGAGGTGGTGATCGCCGACCGTGTTGCGCCGCATGTGACCGGCGGCGTGTGGGTCTGTCCCTCCGATGACAGGCCCGATTACATGCAGCGGACCGCGTTCTTCGACTTCCTGCGCGAGAACGCCGACAGCTTTGTCTATCTGGATTTCTGGCTCGCGCCGGTCGAGTACGATTTTCCCGATCGCGCGTGTCTTGATCAAGGCTCTCCGGTCGTCGGCATTCTAGACGATGGTCTGCGCGTGCTGGGCACGCCTGTGGTCTATCCCGATGGTGCGACCGGACCGACGCCGGAACTGATCATCACGAGCGCGCGGATCGATATCCCACAGACGGCCCGCCTGACGGCACAGTATGGCGAGGAGCCGATCTTCGGAGTGACCGGCATGGTTTACGTCGAGGCAGGAGAGGTCGAGATGGGCTTTCAGGAGTTCTCGTTCAGCGCTGCCCCATACGATGCTGCCGTACTCAAAAAACGAGACTGTACAAGGGATTACCTGGCAGCGGACGGGTTGCTGGACCGAGTGCATTCATATGTGTTTGCCTGCCTCGCCCAGTAGCTGCGATGGGGATCGTGCTCACATTCATCCTTGTCGCCGTGGCCTTCGCCTTGTCGCTGTTTGCCATCAGCAATGCCGCGTCGTCGCCGCAGACCCGGGCGCTGTCCCGGCTCGTCTCGGCGCATCGACTTGGGGGCCCTCTGGCACAGGCAGAATCCGTCGGCGGGATCTTCTCGCTCTATGGACTGGATGCGAGCGGCCGGCGCGACGCCAGTGCACAGGAGATTTCCGATCGACGCCGCAAATTGCTCGAGGATGCAGCAGAGTTCGACCTGCGCTTTGGCGAACAGCACCCCGGCGTGACGGCACTGGAAATTCTGGAACGCGAGCTTGGCAAGCGGTTGGACGAATTGTAACCGCTTGAAATCTTTCATTAAAAACAAACAGGGCCACCCGAAGGTGACCCTGCGTGAGTTTGAGACAGTCAGCCGGTTAGGCGCTTTTCTTTTGAGACACTGCTCGCTGCGCCAGATCGTAGCCAACCGGAAAAGAGGCTGCTCTTAAGCGGCTACTCCCCGATTTGTCCCGACCGCTATCTCCAGTTTCTCACTTGACACTGGATCACCTCCTTTCTGCATGTTTCAGATGTCAAAACCGTGCCAGAACTTATCCACATTGACAAGCCGCTATCTTGGGGAGATGCACAAGATAATGTTAAAACTTGACGAAGCAGCCGCAGGTCTTGAGGCGCTGGGTAATCCGAACCGACTCGAGATCTACCGTCTTCTGGTCCGGGCAGGCACGGAGGGCAAACCGGTTGGTCAGATCCAGCAAGCGACCGGCATGGCAGCCTCGACCCTGTCGCATCACCTCAAGCATCTCGAACTCGCCGGGTTGATCGTGCGCCGCAAGGAAGGAACGACGCACCATTGCACGGCCAACTACCCGGCCATGGATGGTCTGATTGCCTTCCTGACCGAGGAGTGCTGCGTCGAAGCAAGCCCGCATCCGGGCCAGCCGCACGGCTGATACCAAGGTGGGTAATCAGAGACCAATGGCCATGATTCTTCCGGTGAGGAACTTCACGTAATTCTCCATTAACCGGAAATTCCGCCGTCCTGCGCGGTTGATCCGTATCAATGCGCGGGCGTCACCACGGCTGCATGATAGACCCCAAATGGGGAGACTCAAACATGTACAAAAGACTTCTGATTCCGGTCGCACTGGAGCACGGGCATCGCGGCGAAGACGCGCTTCGGGTCGCATCGCTGCTGTCCGACGCGGGTGCCGAGATCTTTCTGTTTCACGTGATCGAGGATATCCCGGCCTATGCCCGTGTCGAGATCCCGGACAGCATTTTTCAGAATGCCCGCAAGGAAGCCGAGACCAGCCTGCGCCTGCTGGCGAAGACCTCGGGCACGGCCGCAAAGCCGGTCGTCGTTCCCGGCCATCCGGGTGTGACGATTGTCGACTATGCAGAAAAGCACGGGATCGACTGCATCGTCATCGCCTCGCACCGGCCAGAGCTGGCGGATTACTTCCTGGGCTCGACCGCGGCCCGGGTCGTGCGCCACGCAACCTGTTCGGTTCATGTGATCCGGTAGGCGCGCAGCCGCTTCCGTTGCAAGGGTCGGTGCGTCTTACCACCGCGTGGAGCATCCCGCCCGCCTAGCAAACTACTGCTGAAACACGGATCCGGACTGTCTGAGAATGCGCGCGCATGTGCTCGCGCAGCAGCGTTCACCAGTAAAACAGTAAGGTTTCGATGCGACACGTCCTGAACGTCACCAGAATCAGGATGGACGGTTTCGATGAAGAACTTGCCGATTGCCTTTCGCGTCAATCTCGGCTTCACGCTCAGCCTTGTCTGTTTGCTGGCCGTGTCGGGCATGGCCTATGTCGCGATTGATCGGATCGCCGAGGTCTTCAAGCAGTACCGGGCCGAAGCGCGCCAGACCGCGCTGATCTCGGAGGAAGTCGAAGCGATGTACGAAGCGCGGATGGGCGCGTTTCGCTTTCGCATCGCGCCGTCGGAGCAGGCAGCCGCCGCGGTGCATGACAATGTCTCGAAGATCATCGACGAGCAGCGGCATCTGGAGCTGTTATCGGGAAACCCGGCACGTCTGGCCGAGTTCGAAGAGTTGAAGGGCAAGGCCGCCAACTATCGCGATGCCTTCGATCGCATGAGTGTTCTACAACAGGAACGCACCGTTCTGGTCGATGCGTTGACCGCGCTTGGAACCGCTACAAGCGAGAAGATCGCCGAGATCATGACCACCGCCCATGCGGACAATGATCTGACGGCGGCGTATTTCGGTGGACGCACGCAACAGCAACTGCTGCTCGCACGGGTTCATGCCGAGCGGTTTCTTCTGAACAACAGTGAAGACGCGCTGGACGAGGCCTATGCGCGGCTGGATCAGGCTACGGTGGAGATCGAGACACTGGCGCTCGAGTTGCAGAATCCGCGCCGCAGGGAACTTGCGACCCAGATCGACGCGGACCTGATCGCGTATCGACAGATCATCGAAGATGTCTCGGGCGTGATCGCGAAGAGAAACGAAATCCGTAAGTCAGAGCTGGACACGATCGGTCCCGAAATGGCTGGTCGTTTCGGCGCGATGGCCGAGGGCATAATTGCCGAGCAGAACCGGATCGGTCCGGAGGCGCAGGCGGAGATCGACCTCGAACTCACGCTGGTGCCGTTGGTCGCAGCGGTCGGGATCGCGATCGCCGTGGTCTGCGCCTTGGTGATCGGGCGATCGATCGGCGGGTCGGTCAAAAGGATGACCCACAACATTCGCCGCTATGCATCGGGCGACATCTCGGAAGATGATGGAGAGGCGAAGGCGCTTGCAAGCGGGAGCCGGAGCGAGATCGTCCAGGCCGAGGTGGCGATGCGGGACATGGGACGATCCCTGCGCGAGAGTGCGCGTCAGATAGACCGCATCGCGAATGGCGATCTGCGTGCGAGCGTGGACGTGCGCAATCACGACGATCAGCTTTCCATCGCGATCCAGATCATGGCCGAGAAGCTGCGCGAGGTGATCTCGGAGACCGCTGCGATCAGCGGGACAGTGTCGAGCCACGCGGACTCGCTGACCGCCAGCGCGCAAGGCATCGAAGACAATGTCCAGAAGCAGGCCGACGCCGCAAGCTCGGCCGCCGCGGCAGTCGAGGAGATGGCCGCAAACATCCGGCATTCCACGGAAAACGCCTCTCAGACGGATACATTCGCCGCGGAGGCCGCCGAGAATGCCCGCCAGTCGTTCGAGGCCGTGCAGAGCGCGCTCGACGCCATGCGGACGATCGCCGAGCGGATCAGCGTCATTCGGGAGATCGCGCGCCAGACGGATCTGCTCGCGCTGAATGCCGCCGTGGAAGCAGCGCGGGCTGGCGAGCACGGGCGCGGTTTCGCGGTCGTCGCCTCGGAGGTGCGCAAACTGGCCGAGCGGTCGGCAACGGCGGCGAGCGATATCGGCGAGCTTTCCTCGCGGACGATGGAGCTGTCCCAACGCGCGAACAATTCGCTCGATACCCTGGTGGGCGGGATCGATCGCACTGCGGTGCTGGTGAAAGACATCTCGACCGCTGCCAACGAACAATCGATCGGTGCGCAGCAGATCAACAGCGCGATCCGTGCTCTGGATGGATCGGCGCGCAGCACGTCGGACGAGGTGTCCCGCATCTCGGAGGCGGCGACGTCGCTCAGAGATCAGATTGCAACGCTCGAGGAACTTGTCGGCTACTTCGATGCGCAGGTGTCGATTGGTCGGGGAGAGCGCGGGCAACAAGGCGCATCTCTGCCAAGCGCCATGACCGAAGCCCAAGCCGCTTGATCAGGAACGTAACATGATTTCACAGAACCGAACCCAGCACCGCAGTGCGAACCTGCGGATTTCGAGCCCCAAGCTGAATGTCGAGAACTGCGCGTCAATTGCCAGTGAGGGCAAATCGCTGATCACGGCAGGTGCGAAGGAGCTTGTGATCGACGTGTCGGAGGTGACGTTTGTCGACTCGTCGGGCATCGGTGCCCTTGTCAGTCTGCGAAAGAAGATCGGCGAGGACGGCCGCGTGGTCCTGCTGAACCCCCAGGCCTTCGTGCTGAAGGTGCTGTCACTGATCAGGATGAACGACGTCTTCGAGATCAGGACAACTGGCGCGCCGCGCGGCGCCGCTTATGGATAGGGCGCGCGCGGGCTTGCTGCACTGAGCATGCGTCTAGGAGGGCGCCGACCATAGCGGCGCAAGTGGTGCGGGCAGAACTCTGAGTGCGGGCTTCCGTGTTGGGCGACGCTCGGTGATCTGAGGGATTGCGTGCGCGATCCCTAGGACACCTTCCGCGAGGCGTCCCGTCAATCGCAAGACCTGGGAGAGCGTCCGCGGGCGTACTTCGTAAGAGGGCGACGACGCGCACCGTGAAGAGGTGCTCACCCGATGCCGCGATGCTCACCCTTTGTCGTAGTCCTGAAACGATTTGCCATCCGCGACGAGCCGTTCGATCATCGGCGCCGGTGACCAGATATCATCGCCATGGCCCGCGGCATGGAACGCCTTGATCTGGTCTAGCACTTTGGGCAGGCCGACCTCGTCTGCCCAGCACATCGGCCCGCCACGATACACAGGATAGCCATAGCCGTAGACATAGACCACGTCGATGTCCGAGGCGCGCATGGCGATGCCTTCCTCGAGGATCTTCGCACCCTCGTTGCCCAATGCGAGCATGGTGCGGTCGATGATCTCATCCGCGCCGATCTCGCGGCGTTGGTTGTGCTTGCGGACGCCTTCTTCCTGGACAATCGCCGCGACCTCGGCATTGGGGATCGGCGTACGCGACCCGTCCTTGTAGTCGTAATATCCCCCGCCCGTTTTCTGGCCAAAACGGCCCATCTCGCACAGCCGGTCGGCGATCGGCGACTTCTTGCCGGTTTCCTGCCGGATGCGCCACCCGACATCGAGCCCCGCGAGATCGCCCATGGCAAAGGGACCCATGGCAAGGCCGAAATCGTAAAGTGCCGCATCGACATCCTGGGGCTGACAGCCCTCGTACAACAGGGCCGTCGCCTGCCCCGAATAGGCGTGCAGCATCCGGTTGCCGACGAAGCCGTGGCAGACGCCGACCATGACCGGGACCTTGCCGATGCGCTTGGCCAGTCCCATGCAGGTGGCGATCACGTCATGGGCTGTTTCCTTGCCGCGGACTTCTTCGAGCAGGCGCATGACGTTGGCGGGCGAGAAGAAGTGCAGGCCGATCACGTCCTGCGGGCGCGCGGTGACGGCTGCGATCTCATCGATGTCAAGCGTCGAGGTGTTCGTGGCAAGGATCGCGCCTGGCTTGCACGCAGCATCCAGCTTGGCGAAGATCTCCTTCTTCAGGGCCATGTTCTCGAAGACGGCCTCGATCACGATATCGACGTCCGAGACCGCTGCATCGAAATCGAGCGACCCGGAGAGGCAGGCCATGCGCGTCTCGACGTCCTGGGCACTGATCCGGCCCTTCTTCGCCGTGCTCTCATAGTTCTTGCGGATGATGCCGAGGCCCCGGTCGAGCGCGTCCTGGTTCTGCTCGACCAGAACCGTCGGGATGCCCGCATTCGCGAAGTTCATCGCAATGCCGCCGCCCATGGTTCCGGCACCCAGAATGGCTGCCTTCTCGATCGGGCGGGTCGGCGTGTCCTTGGGCACGTCCGGGATCTTGTTGGCCTGGCGTTCGGCGAAGAAGAAGTGGCGCTGAGCCTTCGACTGAGCCGAGGCCATGGCATGCTCGATCAGTTCGCGTTCGATGCGCATGCCTTCGTCGAACGGTTTGGTCGCAGCAGCCTCGATCGCGTCGATGCAGAATAGTGGAGCTTCGAAACCGCGCTTCTTCTTCGCCCAGAAAGCACGGGCGGTGGCGAAGACCTCTGGGTCGGTGTCAAGCAGATCGTTTCGGTCGCGGACCTTGACGAGTTCAGCATTCGTCGAAAGCAGGTCGCGGGCGAAGGCGATGGTGCCTTCGCGCAGATCGCCGTCGATAACTTTGTCGATCACACCAAGTTCCGCGGCCTTCGCAGCCGGGATCGGGTCGCCGGAGCAGATCATCTCGATCGCTTTCTCGATCCCGACAAGGCGTGGCAGGCGTTGCGTCCCCCCTGCGCCCGGGATGATGCCGAGCTTGACCTCGGGCAGGCCGACCCGGGCCGACGGGATCGCGACGCGGTAGTGGCAAGCGAGTGCTGTCTCCAGGCCGCCGCCGAGTGCAGTGCCATGGATGCCCGCGACCATCGGCTTGGGGCTGTCTTCCTGTACCTCGTTCTGATCCCGCAGCGACGGATCCCTCCGGGGCTTGCCGAATTCTGTGATATCCGCGCCCGCAATGAAGGTGCGGCCATCGCAAAGCAACGCAATAGCGCGCACGCTGTCGTCCGCGTTGGCCTTGTTGATGCCGTCAATGATGCCCGAGCGCACAGCGTGGCTGAGCGCGTTCACCGGCGGGTAATTGACGGTGAGAACGGCGACTTCGCCATCGACCTCAAAGCGAACAACGTCGGACATGCTGACCTCCCATTCTGTTGCCGATGTCATCGCCGGTTCGCACTCGCGATGCAAGATCACGGGCATCAGGTAGAGAACGGGCATCAGGTGGAGGATTGGCGCCCCGGAGCAACAAGGGCCCCACCTTCGTGCTGATCGCGCCTGCCGACAATTCCGTGATGACGCGGGACCTGATCCGCGAGCGTCTTTAAACCGTATCCGCAGCGAACGTCTGAACCGGAGCCACACATGAAATTCCTGACCATTGGAATCGTCTTCGCGACCTTGCTCGGTGGTGTGGCCTTCGGAGCGATGCCCGCGCTGTTCGCGATTGCAAACTCGGCGAAGTTGTCCTTCGAAGGCGGAACCTCGCCGGACATCGTCTTCGATCGCGAGACGGGTCTGATGCTGGATGTCTATACGCCCGTTCGCGATGGCGCGCCGAAGCCGGTTGTCGTCTTCTTCTATGGCGGGTCGTGGCAGTGGGGCGATCGCGGAGACTATCCCTTTGTCGGCGTCACGCTGGCCAATGAAGGGTTCGTGACGGTCGTGCCCGATTACCGGAAATATCCGGACGTGCAGTTTCCGGCGTTCGTCGAGGACGGGGCAAAGGCGGTTGACTGGGTGCGCGAGAATATCGCGAACCTCGGCGGTGATCCCGAACGGATCTATGTGATGGGCCATTCAGCCGGTGCTCATATCGCGGCCCTTCTGGGCACCGATGAGCGTTATCTGGCAGACGCCGGGGTCGCAAATGCTCTGAGCGGCGTGATCGGGCTGGCGGGGCCGTATCGCTTTTCGCCAAGCTCCGAGACCTTTCAGAACGTGTTCGGCAATCTCGACGACTATGCCCCGATGAAGGCGACGACGTTCGTCGATGGCGGTGAGCCTCAGATGCTGTTGCTGCACGGGCAGGATGACGGGATCGTCGAGGCCGGGCACAGCAGTGATCTCGCGAAGACGATCATGGCGCGTGGCGGATGCGTGGCGGCGGAATTCTATCCGGACATGGGCCACTACGGCATCATGTCCGCCTTCACCTGGGTGTTTCGCAACTCGGAACCGGTTGTTCGGGACGTCGTGAGGTTTCTCTCGGACAGTACCACTGGAAAACCCTGCTGACGGCAGGCGACCGGCTGAAAAGCGATCATCGGTGCTTGTCGCACCTGTCCGCCTTGCGCTAGCACACTCTCCGACATCGGCCTGCAGAACCTCGGCTGAAATTCACGACAGGAGACGGGAATGCGTGCGCTGCTTTGCAAGGAACACTGCCTGCCAGAGGATCTGGTGGTCGACGAGATCGACGCGCCAGAGCCGGGCCCGAACGAGATCCGCATCACGGTCGCGGCGGCGGGGGTGAACTTTCCGGATTTCCTGATCATCCAGGACAAATACCAGTTCAAGCCGCCCTTGCCGTTTTCGCCGGGTGGCGAGATGGCGGGCACGATCTCGGCCCTTGGGTCCGAGGTGACGGGTTTCGCGATCGGTGACCGGGTGATGGGTTCGAACACTTGCGGCGCCTTCGCCGAAGAGGCGATCGTCAAGGCCGACAAGGCGGTCAAGCTGCCCGAGGATGCCGATCTGAAGGTGGCAGCGGCGGTCGGGCTGGGTTACGGCACGTCGTATCATGCGCTGTTCGACCGGGGTGCGATGACTGCGCGCGACCGCGTGCTTGTGCTGGGGGCTGCAGGGGGCGTCGGCCTGGCGGCTGTCGAGCTTGCCCATGCGGCGGGCGCCGAGGTGATTGCAGCGGCGTCGACCGATGAAAAGCTGGCAGTGTGCAAAGAGCATGGCGCCGATCATCTCATAAACTACGGCACCGGCGACCTGCGAAAGCAGTTGAAAGAGGTTTGCCCTGAAGGGCCGACCCTGATCTACGATCCGGTTGGCGGGGAGTTGACCGAACAGGCGTTCCGCTCGATCGCACCGCGCGGCAAGCTGCTGGTGGTCGGTTTCGCCGCCGGGACGATCCCGAAAATCCCGCTGAACCTGGCGCTTCTGAAACACGGCGAACTGGTGGGCGTGTTCTGGGGCGACTACACGCGGCGTGAGCCGGAGAACAACCTGCGCGACCTGCGCCACATCATGCGCTGGATCAAGGACGGACGGTTGAACCCGGTGATCTCCGGCAGCTACCCGCTCGCGGATGGCGGCAAGGCGATCCGGCACATCGCCGACCGCAAGGCGATCGGCAAGCTGGTGATCGAACCGCACCTCTGACCAGACCGGGGCGGCGGTCACCACACCCCTGCCCTTTCCATCGCTTTCGCGTGGGCTTCGGTCCGCCGCGCCCAAAGAAACCGGAGACCCGACATGATCCCGACCGCAGCGCCCGAAAGCCTGGGTTTCGACCCGGGCCGTCTTGCCCGGATCAAACCGTGGATGCAGCGCTGGGTCGATCAGGGCAAGTTTCCCGGCGCCCAGACGCTGATCGCGCGGCATGGTCAGATCGCCTATTGCGACCATGTGGGCCAGCGCGACATCGAGGCCGCCCTGCCCTGGGAGCGCGACACGATCGTCCGCATCTACTCGATGACCAAGCCGATCACGTCGCTTGCCTATTTGATGCTGTTCGAGGACGGATTGTGCCATCTGGACACGCCGGTCGACGAGTTCCTGCCAGAGTTCCGCGACTGCCAGGTGCTGATCGACGGCGCGGTGTCGCTGGATCAGGTGCGTCCTGCCGAGACGCGGATGACGGTGCACCACCTGCTCACCCACACCTCGGGTTTCACGTATTCGTTCAATGAAGGCATGTTGGCGCAGGCAATGCTCGAGCACAAGCTCGACTTCGGATCGAAGCGCAAGTCGCTGGACGACACGGTCAAGCGGTTGGCCGAACTGCCGTTGGGCTTCGATCCGGGTGCTCAATGGAACTACGGTGTGTCGACGGATGTGCTCGGCCGGGTGGTCGAGGTCATCACGGGCCAGCCGCTCGCACAGGTTTTCCACGATCGGATCCTTGGGCCGCTGGGCATGACCGACACCGCATTCGGGGTGCCGGAGGCCAAGCTCGACCGCTTCGCCGCGTGTTACGTCAAGACGGACGAGGATCCGCTGAAGCTGATGGATTCGCCTGCGAAGACACCGTATCACGCGGATAATGTGGCCTTGCATTCCGGGGGAGGCGGCCTGGTCTCGACCATCGACGATTACCTGAAGTTCGCCGAGTTGCTGCGCGGCAAGGGGCAACTGGGTGATGTGCGCCTGGTGGCACCGCGCACGGCGGAATTGATGGCAACCAATGCGCTGCCGGGCGATCTCGCCTCGATGGGGCAACCGGTGTTCTCGGAAGTGTCGTTCGACGGTGTCGGGTTTGGCCTCGGCGTCAGCGTCACAATCAATCCGGGGTTAGCCAAAACGGCGTGCTCCATGGGGGATTTTGGCTGGGGCGGCATGGCCTCGACCATGTTCTGGGTCGATCCCGTGCTGGATATGGTCGTGATCTTCATGACGCAGCTCGTCCCATCCTCGAGCTATCCGAACCGCAAGGAACTGCGTGCGATGGCCTATTCCTCGCTGACCTCTCCGTGACCTATCTTGCCCCTACTTGACTGGATCGGCGCGCGCGCCCGGTGGTTTCTGGCTCTGGGCGTCATCGCGGCGCTGATCATTCCGGGACCGGGCGCCCTTCTTGACGGCACAGTGCCGTTCTGGGTCGCGGTGCTCTACGGGCTGGCGATGACCCGGATCGATCTGGGCGCGGTTGCGCGCAGGGCACTTGTGCCACGGCGACTGCTGCGCAATCTGGGCCTGCTCGCACTCCTGATGGCAGCAACACCTGCGCTGGCTTTGGGGATAGGCGTGGCGACCGGGCTGCCTCAACCGCTAATCGAAGCGCTGGTGTACACCACTGCGGCGCCGCCCCTCGGCTCTGCGACCGCGTTCTGCCTGATGCTCGGTCTGAACGCCGCGTTTGCGCTGGAGTTGACCGTATTGGGGTCCCTGATTGCGCCACTGTCCATGCCACTGGTCACCGGGGTCTTGCTTGGCGAAGCACTGCCGGTCGAGGCTGGAGAGATGCTCCTCCGCCTGGCGACGCTGATCGGGCTTGCGACAGTCGGTGCGATTGCTGCGCGCATCCTGTTGACACCGGCACGGATCGAGCGGCACGCACGGTCCTTCGACGGGATGGCATCGCTGATCCTGGTGCTGTTTCTGTTCCCGCTGTTCCACGGCATGACGGACCTGATCGCTCAGAGACCGGGCTTCGCGCTGGCCTGCCTGATTGCCGCCTTCATCGCCAATATCGGGGTTCAGGCCCTCAGCTTTGCCGCCACACGCAGGATCGCCGGGGCCGAGACCGGCGGCGCCGTATCGCTGGTCTGGGGCAATCGCAACGCAGCACTGACCCTCGCATTCCTGCCAGAGGCACCGCTGATCACGCTCTACATCGCTCTCTATCAGTTCCCGATGTACCTGACACCGCTGGTCATGCGCCCGATTATCGGACCACCGCGTCCAGAGCGTTAATCTGCAAGTGCACCGCACCGTTGACGTAAGCGCCAACTCCTGGCCGAGGCCCGGACGGGCCAAGGTCAGGGTATGTCGTCTCCAGCGGCGCAGCCGATGGAGCCCGTTTGCCAAGTCGCTTTGGTTTGCGGAATCGTTTCGGTTTGCGGACTCGCTTCAGTTCAAATCAAGCCCTGGCTTCGAAAGCTCGTGTCGTACTCCTTGCCCACGATGACGTGGTCGTGGACAATAATCCCGACGGCCTTGGCGGCCTGCTCGATCTGGCGGGTCATCTCGATGTCCGCACGGCTGGGCGTCGGATCGCCCGACGGGTGATTGTGCACCAGGATGATCGCCGAGGCGTTCAGCTCCAGACATCGTTTGACCACTTCGCGCGGATAGACCGGCACGTGATCCACGGTGCCGCGCGCCTGCTGTTCATCCGCGATCAGCACGTTCTTGCGATCCAGAAACAGAATCCGGAACTGTTCCGTATCCTGATGCGCCATTGCGGTCTTGCAGTAGGCCATCAACGCGGACCAGCTCGAAAGCGCGTCCTTGTTCATCACCTTTGCGCGCGCCAGCCGATGCGCTGCCGCCTCGACGATCTTCAGCTCGCACACGATCGCGGGACCGACACCGGGGACCGTGACCAACCGAGAAACCGGGGCTGAGATCACGCCATTGAAATCGCTGAACTCTTCCAGAAGGCGCTTTGCCAAAGGTTTGACATCCCGCTGAGGCACCGCCCGAAACAGCACAAGCTCCAGCATCTCGTAATCGGCGAGGCTTTGCTGCCCGGCGGTGAGGAACCGTTCGCGCAAGCGGGCGCGGTGCCCAGCGGTGTGCTTGCGCGATACCTTCGAGGTTCGCGGCTCCAGCAGACCTTCCAGGCTCGACTCCTCTTCGAACCCGAACATGAAGTTTTGTTGTTTGTTCACATGCCTGCCCATTCCGGTGCGCCGGCCCTGTTCTGACCGCCCACTCGATTCAGCGCGTAGACCAAGTGTGGTTACCAAGAGGTTAGAGTGATGAACGCCCCTGTCGCCTCACCATTTCCGAGGAGGCCGGGCAGCACCGGACGCTGCAGCACCGCCTCATTGCCACAGCCCGGCGTCAGCATCTTGACCCTTCGCCCGCCACTCGGGTATTTGCGCCGCAAGTTTGAAAATCTTTTCGAGGAGGCCGCCCATGAAGGCGACGCGCGCAGTTCAGAAAATCCTTGCAAACTACGAAGGCGATACTCCGGGCGTGAAAGGCAACCTCTGCCGCATGCTCATGAACGGCAAGCTCGGCGGCACCGGAAAGATGATCATCCTGCCCGTCGATCAGGGCTTCGAGCACGGCCCTGCCCGATCCTTCGCGCCGAACCCCGATGCCTACGATCCACACTACCACTACCAGTTGGCAATCGATTCGGGCCTGCACGCCTACGCGGCGCCGCTCGGCCCGCTCGAGGCCGGTGCGGACACGTTCGCCGGGCAGATCCCGACGATCCTGAAGGTCAACTCGGCCAACTCGCTGATGTCCGGCACCGCAGGCAAGAACCAGGCAGTCACCGCCAGCGTCGAGGACGCGCTGCGTCTGGGCTGCTCGGCCATCGGGTTCACGGTCTATCCCGGCTCGGACATGGCGCTGGACATGTTCGAGGAGATTTCAGAGATGCGCCGCGAAGCCGCTGCACTGGGCATCGCCACGGTCATCTGGACCTATACGCGCGGCGCGGCCGACACCAAGGACGGCGAGACCGCGATCGATGTCGCAGCCTATGCCGCGCACATCGCCGCTCTGTTGGGTGCGCACATCATCAAAGTCAAACTGTCGACCGATCACCTGATGCTGAAAGAGGCTAAGAAGGTCTACGAGGACGAGAAGATCGACATCTCGACCCAGGCGGCCCGCGTGGCGGATTGCGTCAAGTCGGCGTTCGATGGCCGCCGCGTCATCGTCTTCTCGGGCGGGGCCAAGAAGGGCGAGAACTCGGTCTATGACGATGCCCGTGCGATCCGCGACGGCGGTGGCAACGGGTCGATCATTGGCCGCAACACCTTCCAGCGCCCGCGCGCCGAAGCGATTGCGATGCTGAACCAGTTGATCGACATCTACAAAGGCAAGGCGTGAGCCTGTCTTCCAGGCGCCACTGAACCCGCCCGGAACTGGATCACCCAAATTCCACGATACGGATGCAATGCCGCTTCGAGAGAAGTGGCATTTTTCTGCGCGTTCCTCAGATCTGGCCTGCACGGGTCCGCGTAACAGATACGTGACACAATTTTGTGCACAGAAAATCTGAGGAAATTGACAATGACGGATTCCAAGAAGGCAACTCAACCAGAGACCATGTCCGACGACGCTTTGGACGCCGCCGCTGGTGGCGGTCCCAAGACGTTCGGGCCATTGAATGCAAAGATGGACCATACGTTCTTCGACGACGGAAAAGTCGTCAAGAAGATCATTTACGCGGACGCGTCAGGCAGCGGCAACTCCACCGGCAACGGCGGGGCACCAACCCCGAACACATACACCTTCCACGAAGACATCGATGATGA
Source organism: Paracoccaceae bacterium (assembly GCA_050043005.1). GTDB lineage: Bacteria > Pseudomonadota > Alphaproteobacteria > Rhodobacterales > Rhodobacteraceae > Thermohalobaculum. The sequence continues at coordinate 25,050 of JBHJIZ010000138.1, read as the reverse complement.
TTTGGTTCCGGTAACCTACAAGCTGGATTGATCACGGGGTGCCGGCCAGCAGGCGCAGCGTCTCCGGATCCGGCGCACCGTAGAACAGATCAAGGGCGCGTCCGAAAACCTCGGGCGCGTCTGCCGTGTGGACGAACAGGGTGCAACAGGACCGAAACTTCAGGTCGTCGGGTGACCCGAAGATGTCGTGCGCCGTTTTGGGGTAGCCCGCCACAGCAGCGGCGGTACAGTCTTGGAGACGTGGTCCTAGAACAGGATGCGCCAGATACGCCTCGGCCTCGGTCATATCGGCGATCCCGTAATACCGTGCCCGGTTGCTGCGGCCGAGCGATCGCAGTTGCGGGAAGATGAACCACATCCAATGGGTTCGTTTTTGGGCCTGATTCAGTTCGGCCATGACGGCGTCAATGACCGGTGCCTGGGCCGTTACGAACCGTTCCAGATCATGCATGTGCGCCACTCGCTCTTGCGCTCTATCCTTGCGATTGTAGCACATGTCACAGACTCGCCGACGGTCCCGGATCATCATCTCAGCAAATGCAGGAAGGATGCTGATCATGACCGAAGCCGCTGCGCCTGATCTCGCAAGTCCCGCAACTGCGAACGCACTCAGCCTGACAGTCTTCGTCATCGGGTCCGCCATTCTCTATGCGGGCGCCATGGTCGCAATGAAGTTCTGGGGTCAGGTCTCGCCCACCTTGCTGCTGCTGATCATCGCGGTGATGGTCGGCGGGGGCGTCTGGCTCGAGATCGGCGCCCTCCAGACAGAGCGACTGGCGATGGTGTACGTCCTGATCCTGGGTGCCGAATGCATCCTGATCGCGATTGCGTCGGCGCTTTGGTTCGGCGAGACCTTCAGCGCGCGCGAGATTCTAGGCGGGGGCCTGATCGTGCTGGGAACAGCGATCGCCTGGATCTGACGATCCACGCTTTACGCCTGTTGCGGAACCGGGCAGTGTCCGGCGATGGCAAGTGCGAAACAAATCATCCAAACGCTCGGTCTCCAGCCTCATCCGGAAGGCGGCTGGTACGCCGAGACTTGGCGGGCCGAGGCTTCAGACGGCGAACGCGCATCTGGAACGGCAATCTATTACCTGCTCGAAGCGGGTGACGTCAGCCATTGGCACCGTGTCGATGCCGCAGAGATCTGGCACTGGTATGCGGGCGGGCCGCTGTCGCTGACAGTCTCCCCGAACGGCCATGATGCCGAGGCGATGGTCCTGGGACCGGAACTGAACGCGGGTCAGCGCCCGCAGCGGATCATACCGTCCGGCTGGTGGCAGACGGCGACGTCCCTGGGTGTCTGGACCCTGGTCGGCTGCACCGTGTCGCCCGGCTTCGAGTTTTCAGGCTTCGAGATGGCGCCACCCGATTGGCGCCCGGTGCCGAGGTCGTAGGCGCGCATCGATTCACACTTGCGCATCGCTGGCAGTCAGCGCAGGTACGGCGATTATGACAGACCTACCCGACTCTCGCCTCTACCTCGTGCTCCCTCAGGTTTTCGAACCGGCTGGGATGGCCACCCGCCTGGCCGACATCTTCTCGCACGTCGCGATCGCGTGCGTCCGGATCGACCTGGGCGCTGCTGACGAGCATGCCTGGACGCAGGCGGTGAACCATGCCATCGGACCGTGCCACGACGCCGAGGTGGCCCTGATCGTGACGGATCACTTTCGGCTCGTCGAACCCTTGGGGCTGGACGGAGTTCACCTCTCGGCCGCTGCCCGCACGCCGGTGCGCGAGGTCCGCAAGGAACTCGGCCCGGACCGGATCGTCGGAGCCTCCGCGGGCGCGTCGCGGCATCAGGGGCTGGTGCTTGCCGAGGCAGGTGCGGACTATGTCGGTCTGGGACCGGTGGGCGATGCCGGTGCGCTTGGCGATGCGGAGCGTGCCGGAGACGAGTTGTTCCAATGGTGGGCCGAGATGATCGAGACCCCGTGCGTGGCCGAGGGCGGCGTGACTGTGGAGCATGCTCAACGCCTGTCGCCCTGGACCGATTTCGTCGTCCCCGACCCATCGATCTGGGATGCGCCGGATGCCGTGGATAAGCTGTCGGCGTTCGAGACGGCGCTTCGTTGATCGGCGTCGGACTGAATCTACCAGACACACCCTAGACGATCCGGCTGATTGCACGCTCGGGTTTAGCCTGCATTGCAAGCAAAAGACGATTGCCTCCTCGGGCCGGACCGACTATGAGGCCGCCCAAGCCTTTGGGCCGGCTTAGCTCAGCTGGTAGAGCAACTGATTTGTAATCAGTGGGTCGGGGGTTCGAGTCCCTCAGCCGGCACCAATAAAATCAACAACTTGGACTAGAGGCGGTACATTGCGGCTGCTGTCATGTCACCACTGTGTCACCAATGGGCCCAAGTCTGCTCTCGCACGCGCGCACTTCCAACCTTGCGGGTGCTGTCACACCGCAGCGTTGCATTAGTGCACTAAGGGCTGCACTGAGCTCGTTCCTGCCGCCGCTCCCGCTGCGCCATCTTCTTGCACGAGTAGCTGCAGAACTGCGCATCCGCCCGCTTGTGTAAGCCGATCTCCTCACCACACCGGCGACAGGTCCAGTTGTTCGCTCGAATGTTCTGCAAGATCCGCCGCACCCGCGCCAGGCGGTTTCTCTTCTCATTCGATCCAAGATTAGAGCCGAGCGGACAAAAGCCTGAAGGGCCGCAGCGATACGAGATAAAGACGGTCCGGCCATCTTCGCCAATCTGTATCGCGTCCGGGTCAGGTGCAGGCATTTGGGGCGTCTGGTGTCCATCGGTCACAGCGGGGAACTGGTCCTGATATCATTGACTTTTCGGCTTTTACCCACACAAAAACAAAAGCCGGTTCGATAGAGGCGCCAGCTCGTCATCAGCGAGCAAGATTACAATAGCATTTTCGGGCTGTGGCTGCACCTTTTTGTGGACTCGGGAAACTCCCCGCTCCGTCGCTTGATGGTTCTCCCCCATTCTGGGGAAAACCCAGACGGAAGCCCTGCTTTTTAGGGCCTGACAAAACTCAGTCTCGGATCGCTCAGTTCGACAGCGCAAGCGTTGTGCTGGTGGCCCCCGGCGACGGTGTGATGGCGGTGGCGACTCTTCTGTTTTCACAAGCGCCCCCTGCTATTGTTGCTACACCTGCTACAGTGATCAGCATCCAATCAGTTGCTGGATGCGGGCCCTCCTGCTCTCCTCAAGGGCGCAAAGTTACCCGCCGCAGGATCATTTAGCCGCAACGGTAAGGGATGGCCGAGCTTAAGCGACTGCTCCGGGGCCCGGTGAGATCGGCAGCGGTGCCGAGGCAACCTCGCCGGACACGTGAGTGACGTCGAGTAGCAGATCTGCGGCGAGAGCACGCAACAAGGTTTGATCTGTGTTAGACTCCAAAAATTGACACAGTCTACCAGATAATGCGATCGACTTAGGTGAAGCGCTACGGAGTAACGACATGAGTGACGAATTGAGGATCCTTGTGATCAAGGAAGGGGATGTGTTTGTGGCACAGTGCCTCGAGTACGACATCTGCACGCAAGCAAACTCGTTCGGCGAAGTGGAGCGTCGCATGGACGTTCTACTCGGCCTGGAATGCCGTGCGGGCCTCAATGAAACTGGGTCAGAATTCGGCCATATCGATGCCGCTCCTGACGAATTCCACAAGATGTGGGATTCCGCAAAAGCGTTTGAAAAGTCCGAGTCTGGTCATAGGATGGCCATGGCAGCTTAGTAACCATCCGAATGGATCAGAATGGCTTTTCCGTTTGAGGAGCGCCCAACGCTCCAGCAGTACTTAAATTGGGCGAAAGAAAATGGGTGCAAGTATGGTACGGGATCCGACCCGAGTGGCCTTACGGTGATTCGGGTTTGGGGTACCGGCGGCCGATTTATGTACTCTGTTACGCCTCTCGACGAGAGACTTTCGCCTTCGGCTGTTAGTAATCTTGATCGTCGTCTTGGGGTGAGTTCGCCTTTCGGCGGCACGCCGAGATAGGCCGCACATCTAAACGCCAGTCGACAAGGGCGTCATTCGGCGCCGTAACAAGAGAGCATGGTCCATCCATACATGTTGCGATGTAGGCCTGTAAGGTCCTCAGGTCACTCACCAGCGAGAAGATGACGAGCGAGTTTAATATCGTGAAGGGCTGACTCGCCAGCTTCCCAATCATCTCGACCCTGAGCTAGCTGGCTATTGGAAGCGTACCGTCCGCGTTAACTCCCGCTCAACCACGCATGCCGATCCTGACAACATGAGGTACTTCATCTTCAGCATCTACCGCGACATCGGAGATCCGGTGCTTGGCTCCGGCTGGGTTCGAGCGATCTGCGCCCAGGAAGCGCTCGACATGATCGGGCACGAGGATGCAGAGGTCGTAGAGATCCCAGACGATGTGGGGTTTCCGGCTCGGGCAATTGGGCCGATTTTCTGGGAACGGCGAGCGCCGAGTTTGATGAACTGACGCGCCACGGAGCTGAGCGCGACTCTGAACGCAGAAACCTTGTTCCCTTGGATGCTGGGCGTTGAGCGAGTGCGCTCGTGGCTTGTTCCGCTCCACATCCGGGATTTCAGTCGATGTGCGGCGAACGTCAGTCAAACTGCCAGATTAGCGCGTCACATAGAAAGGCAACTCTTGCTCCGAATTGGCTTGGCACTTGCAGACCAATGCGCACCGGACTATCGCACCAGCTCCCAAACGCTTCCGGTTTCAGAGATATGCGAGACAATGCGGAAGTGTTCTAAATAGGCTGCTGGATCAGTGTTGATTTTCAGATGGTTGGCATCTGTGAGCGCTTCCGCTTCTGAGTAAAAGCGGAAGCGATTGGCCTTCTATTGTGAGCGTCCGATAAAGGTGCTCTGGCGGCGTGAGGATCATCCCTGCTACGCTGCTATTGCAGCGTAGCGCCAGGGTAGCAACTCGTCGAGACGGGTGATCTTTTGATCGGCGATGCGAGCGAGCACCCAGGTCAGCCAGGCCTGCGGATTGACATCGTTGAGTTTCGCGGTTTCGATCAAGGTATAGGCTATGGCCATGGCTTTTCCGTGACCGCACTCTGCCCGTGGTGCCCATCTGTTGCAGTCACAAAGAGAGCTCTGGCAACAAGGGCGTCATCGAGCCAAACAAACCGAGCATTTCGGACAGTGTTAGCGGTGACACTTAGCTTGCCGACCCCCGCAAAACGTGTAACTCTATTTCTCTGATTTCTTTGCAATGATATTTTGGGAGGCGAGATGCCTGACGCACATCTGTTTTACGATAGCGAGTCCGGATTGGTCATATTTCGCGACGAACCTCCTGCTGCTGGTCTAAAGAAGCACGAGAACAAGGCTATCTGCTACTTCGCTCCTCTATTCTACGACGGTGTGGTTCCTAACGCGACGCTCGACATGGCTTGGCGTATTTTCTTTGCGCGTCAAGGAGGTCTTGTTGAAGAGGTCAGAGATGCCGCAAATCAGTTGGCGCGACTCGACGAAAGTGCGGCGCCGAACACCGGCTACGTAGCTCTTGGCGCAAGTCCTAAACTCGTGAAGTGGGCACTTAAGTCGCTTGGTAAGCCGATTTGCACTGTTACTGTTTCGGGAATTAAGAAAGGTGTACCGCCCTCCGAAGCCTTCTTGTCTTACCTGCAGGGAAAGATTTCAAAGCTTGGAGACTGCGAGAAGATTGTAGTTTTTGACTTCGCCGACACCGGTGCTTCGCTGCTCAAGATTAAAGAAGATATCGAATCTACCTGCGAAAAGATGGGGAGGCGCGTTCCCGTGATGACAGCAGCTCTTGGCACAAGCCCGCAGTTCCACGGAACGAAGAACGCAGAGAACAAGGCAGCTATCAACTTCGAAGTTAGGTCGATACCGAATTTACAGCAGGCGCTCTATAAACAGAACACGAAAGGCTCCCTGGGACGGAATAAAGTCAAGAACGCTTATGATGGGTGGTCAGATGAGAGGCGAGGCTTTTCGGAAACACACGACAAATATCAGGATAGCAAAGCGACTTGGACTACACTACTTGGGCAAGGCCTAACTGCTATTCAGTTGACTGAAGAGGACTTAGGCAGGCTAATCGAAGCGCCGCCCAGCGGAGACGAAGATGAGTTTTCAAGCGGTTGGTCCTCCGACGAGGAAGCCGGCGGTGTCGAAAGCTCAAGCTAACGTCCAAAAGCGGAAGCCTTGCTATTCGCAAACTGGAGCCTTCAAACTGCAATTTCGTTCGATCGAGATTAGATCACCACGTATATGCTCAGGTAGGCCTCAAATGTAATCTTCGGGGCAAGCAAAAGTCGTTCCGCGGTTCTTAAGGCAGTTTTGCAGTTCTCGATTGTTCGTTCTGTAGAGGAATATCGCTGCCTCACAAGAGGTGTATCCTGATGACTGAGCAGCTAGCTTATTCGCCTCCTGGACGGCCATTTCGAATGAAATGCAGGTTAACTGAGCTGCATTTGGTTTCGGTGCTTTGTCAAGAACGGGCAAGCGCCCGTCCCAATCGCGAGGGTAACCTTCGCGTCGCGCAACTCGTTCCCAGGCCTCTCGTGCTGTTTCCTTTTATCCGCGTCTGAATTCGTCCCGCGACTCTGGGCTATTCTCTAATTCGTCTCGCGAACTTTCTGTTAATTCTTGGTAATCTCGAGTTGCTTCGCGGCTAGCGACACAAATCATACAACGATCAACGATACGATCGAACGTTTCAGGGTCAGGGGAAGCATCCCGATTGCGTTGATGACGGGATGGACGTCCGCGCCGCATGCTATCAATGTCGTCAACGTACTGTTCCATGGCGTCCCGAAGGGTTGCATACGGATCAACGCCAGGTGGTTGGGCTTCAGGATCAAAAACATCGTATGGAGAATGCCGTCTACGCCAAGCCTCGATTATCTTGTCCGGCAATTGGCGAATTCTATCTTCAACCGGATCATCATCCGCACTTGCCGCGGTATGCAACAGCAAGAAAAACAGTACCAAAATAGCTTTCCACATCGCGCCAAACCTCAAAGGAAGCATCGATTCAAAGCCCACTATACCAGTTTGCATATACGCCGCCCCAAAAACTTGCGAGACGAAAGCTTTGGTTTAGGCAGGCTGGCCGCAAATAATTGCGTGCACTACGAGAACACTTCCGCTTTCTATACAAAGCGGAAGCGTTTTGAGGCTCGGTGCATATCTTATGAAATCCGATACGCCTCTGATCCGAGCAGATGCTGAATCCGAAAGCCGTTGTTGGCATAGGTGCGCTGTGGCCGCACTCCGATCAAGGGGTAAGCTGGGCACCTCCGGAAACTGGCGCAATCGGCCTTGATCTGATTCAATGATCCCGAGTTTCTGGGGAGGGTTCCGATGTCCGGTCAACGCAGTTTCTGGGATTTCGAGGACCGGTTGCGAGAGTTGTCGGCGCAGGGCGATCCGCTTGAGAAGCTCGCCGCGACGGTTGATTTCGAGCTGTTCCGGCCTGACCTTGCCACGGCGACTGCACGGCGTGATCCGTCGAAAGGCGGACGGCCCGGTTTTGATGTGGTGCTCAAGTTCCGGATGCTTGTCCTGCAGGCAATGCACGGGCTGAGCCTCGACCAGACCGAGTACATGGTGCGCGACCGGCTGAGTTGGATGCGGTTCTGCGGCCTCGGCCCGGGCGATGCGGTTCCGGACGCCAACACGCTCTGGGATTTTCGCGAGACGCTGATTGCAGCGGGTGCGTTGGATGCCCTTTTTGCGCGGCTGGATCGTGCGATCTCGGATGCGGGATATCTGTCGATGGGCGGGCAGATCGTAGATGCCACGCTGGTCGCAGCCCCTCGCCAACGCAATACCGATGAAGAAAAGAAACGGATCAAGGCGGGCGAGAAGGCTGCTGAGATCTGGTCGGAGAAGCCCGCAAAGGCGCGTCAGAAGGATACAGACGCGCGGTGGACTGTGAAGTTCTCGAAGGCCAAGCCGAAAGAAGACGGCACATCCCAAGTCGATCTCGCGATCCCGGCATTCGGTTACAAATCGCATATCAGCATCGACCGCCGCCACGGGATCATCCGCCGAGGGCTGACGACCGATGCGGCAGCCCATGACGGGGCACGGCTGCGCGAGGGTCTGATCGATCCGACCAACACCGCCTCCGATGTCTGGGCGGACACAGCCTACCGATCGAAGGCCAACGAGGACTGGCTGGCGAAGCGCGGCAAGACCAGCCGTATCCATCGCAAGAAGCCACCAGGACGGCCAATGCCTGATCACATATGCAAATCGAACGGGCTGAAATCAAAGGTCCGCGCGCGTGTCGAACATCCCTTTGCTCATCAGAAAGGACCGATGAGGCTGGTGATACGCACCATCGGCATCGCACGCGCCAAAGCAACGATCACACTGGCCAACATGGCCTACAACATGAAGCGATGGCGATGGCTCGACAGCCGGAGTGGGCCTGCCTGACGGGAATGTACCCTGAAAGAGGCAGAAAAACCGGTGAACGACCCTCAACAGCGTCCTCTCAGGCCGTCAGAAATCCAAGTTCCGCAAAGTCACGCCGTTTCCGGAGGTGTCCAGCTGAAAGCCGACACCCTACGCGTGACGAACCTGAGCAATTACTTCCTCGGCACACCGCCCAACGCGATTGTGGATCTCACTCCCAGTGAACCGCATTGTCGGCCAGCCGCGTGACAGGAACCAGCGGTCGCGCTGTTTGTCTCTCGCGGCCTGTTCCTTCGTCTTCTCGTGGAAGTCGTGGCCGTCACACTCAACGATGAAGCCGCTGCGCGAACCCGGCTTGGTTACGAAGAAATCCGCACGGTACTGTTCGAAGGGCCGCTGTATGTGCAGCACTGCCGGGATCCTCGTGTCTCGCTCGAACTCAAGCACGTTCCCGACATTGCGTGGTGGAACAACCATGCAGCCACGCCGGACCAGCGCCAGGCCGAGCGTCTCCTCGATCGGGCTTTGGGCGTGCTCTCGGATCAGGGCTTCCCGATGCGATGTCACGCTGGACCAATGAGCGAACATGCGCCCCCGTAGCGCGCTCTGTGCCTGCTCAGCTTCATTCAGAAACTGGAGGATATCAAACACCCGCGCTGGTCTTGCAGTTGTGACCCACATCTCGGCGGCGCTCTTGAGGCGTTCGAACAGAGCGGCTTCAGAAGGTTCGCACATCCACACGCCATCGCCGGAACGCCCCTCGGCTATGTCCAGGCTGGGGTGCGCGGTCATGAGCATCTCCAACGCCTGAAGCGCCTGTTCGCCACCGCAATACTCAACAAGACGGCGGGTCTCCGGCCAGCAGTCGTGCACCTCCATGCTGCCAGCAGCGAACAGTGCGCCGAGATATATCCAGGCATCGGCCTCCGTCTCGGATAGCGTGAGATTGAGGATCTGTGGACTGGCCGTGAACGCGGGACTTACGCTTTCGAACCCTAAGCTAAGCTGGTCTGGGTGGATCATTTCCGGTCTCTCAATCTCACACCTGCGCCGCCGCCGTTCTCGGGAATGAACTGAACGCCTTCCCCCTCAAAGAAACGCCGAAGCGTTATCATGGTTGACCGGTTCACCGACCCGCCGCTCTCTGCTCTTTGGATCGTGTTTCGGTTCAAGCCAGTCGCTTGCGACACGTCGGGGTTAGAGAGCCCGAGTGCAGCCTTAGCCATCTTAATCTGTTCAGCAGTTAAGCCGTCATCGCTCATGTTCAAGCCTCAGAATTAGGCTAATAGCCCTTTTTTATGTTGACAGCACATAGATTGCGCGCCTAATTATGGGCCAACAGCATAATTTTAGCAAGAGGGCGAACCATGTCCGACCGTACCGCTTCAATTAAACGAGACCTCATCCCCGCTCCCTTCGCGGTGTGCACTCACATGCCGCCTGTAGCCAACGCCACGTCCGAGGCATGGGGCCAGCTCACCGCTGCACTGGCCGACATTCGCCGCTGGAACGATGAGTGCGAACGCATAGAGCTGGCCAACCCGGGATTTGCGATCCCGCAACAGGATCTAGGCAAGCCATACGTGAATGCTCTGAAAGCCGCCGAGCACGCTCTCAACGTCGCCTACGACGATTTCAGCACGGCCTGCACGCGTGTCCTGGCCTCCCCTATCAAGACGCCAACCGATGCCGCCCGGATTATCGGCGCGGCGCGCTTCGACCTATCCGCACCAGAAGACATAGACGCACTGATCCATGAAATCCGCACCGTCTGTGCACGAACGCAGGAGGATTACCATGCATAACAAACCAGAGACTTCCGTGTTGGCTCGCGTGGATCGCGCATCGTTCCGCCTCAAGACCATCATCGCAATACTGCGCCAGTTCGGCCATTCGCATTGGGACATGACGGACGACTATCTGCCAGACGCCCTTGGCGCCTTCGGGGAGGACTTGGACGAGATTCTAAGCGTGCTGCGTGAAGCCTATGACCACGTGCCAGAGAAGAACGTGCCAGGCTCGCTCGAGCACCTTCTCGACATCCTCCAATCGAGAACGCGTCTCACGGAAACAAACGCGGATCTTGCGGCAGTGCTGCCCAGCATGAGGGGCAAAGACCCGATTGAATGGCTTAGCGAGCCGACCGAAGACGCCAAGCAAGTTGCCCCGGACAGCGCCCGTGAATGGGCGGCGAAGGTCCTGCTGATGACCGTAAACGGCGAAACCCTGGAGCGCGAAAGCCATTTGCAGGCGTTGATCGATGACGCCCGCGAAACCCTTGGGATCGAGACCGAGGGGAGGGCTGCAGCATGATCGACCGTCGCGCACTCCTGGCCGGGCTTTCCGCCGCTCTTACGGCAGACCTGAGCGCCTCTGCCACAACGCACGCATCGGGCGCAGAGAGCACGCCAGAGCACCCCGATCTGATCGAGATGTCGAACCGTCTGCCCGGCGTTCTGCAGGTCTACAACGATGCCGCAGGCCATGTGCAAACCATAGCCCAGACCTGGGGGCCGCAGTGGCCCAAGCCGGATTTGAGGATCGTAGCCTATGGTCCTGGCACCGAACGGCACGCGGACATTCTGGGCTTCGGGATTAAAACCCAATGGGGCGCCACTCCCGACACCATGCGCGTGCAGAACCTCGGGACGCCAGCATATTTTGAAGCCGAGCATCGCGAGAGCACGAAAGAGGCCGAACGCCAATCCAAGATCAAGTCGAAGCGCGGGGCGAACTATGAAATGCGACGTGCCTTAAGGAGCAAGGCGTGCATCGAACCGGCCAGGGCATATTGGTCCGAAGTCGAGCGGATCGAGACCGCATCCGGCATCAAGGATGCGTTGGCGGCTAGAGACGTTGCGCACGATGCCCTCTGCGGCCTTGTCGGCGACATCCTGACCTTTGAGGAGGCGACTGCCCTGGGCCTTGGGATCAAGACGCTGGCGCGCGCAGCCTTCATCACCCTGCCGTTGCTCACGCAAATGGCGCACCCGGACTACCCGAAATGGATGGCCGGACTTGCGAAAACGCTAACGCGATGGGCGAACGCTCACGACACTGCAGAAAGGCCGCACCCATGATTGACCGTCGTACACTGCTCGCAGGAGCACCTGCCGCACTTGCCGTTCCCGTCTCCGCCACTGAAGCTGGGCCTATCGAGGCGCGGTTGCGCGAGTTTCGTCGCCGGAACGACTGGTTGAACACCCTGCCAACGTGCCCGGACGAGATGGTCGACAGCGCGACGGAATGGATTGATGAGCCGCTGAATGAAGCGCAGGGCATGCCGCCAGAGACCATTCGGGAACTCGCTGCACTGTTCATCCTGACGAGCCTGGACAGCGAAACCCTCTGCGAGGAGCACATGAGACCGTTCTTCGCACGCTGCGAGGCGATGCTGGGATGAACGCGACCGACAAGGCTTGGGCAGATCTTGTCTCCGCGCATCATGGCACCATTGCCGCGCGGGGACGCATCGCTTGTCATCTGGAGGCCCAAAGGCAAATTAGCCACGTGGTGAATTTCACCACGTCGTCAATTTGGGGTCGGCTCCGGTAGGGGCAGGATCGTACGTTAGTGAAGTCCTGCCATTGGTGCTGCATGCAGCGAGTGACCGGAGAGAGCCCATTTAGTCGGCAATTGGCGGCATCTTCGTAAAGAGAGCGCCCGCTAGCCGCTCTTCGAGTTTCTTTGTCTGCAAACAGTCGCCAGTGTTCCGGTAAATTTGAATGGGTTGCGAGCAAACTCTGCCCATTCCATCTTTCATTACGAAAGTAATGCCCTGTTTTGAAGGCAGAAAATCTGGACGATGCCCTGGGTGCAGATTCTTTAGCTTTCTGATCAGAGCAGTTCGAAACTGATTGGAGGTAACTGGATACTTCAACGTCATAGCGGACGCTATAGCCGACAACGCGCGGCACGAGCAACGTCCGCTTCGTCCCGGCTGCCGACCTTAAGGGCTTTTCGAGTTTGAAATTTCCCGACTGTAACCCTGAGATGGCGGCCGTGAGCCCTTCTTCCCATTTTGGGGCGCTGCATCGAAGGTTGGGTTCGTCTGTGCGGCAGCGTGCAGAATTCTGGATTAATGCACGCCCAATCAATGCCCTTGATTTCAAGAGCTTACAGCGTGCTTAAGTCGCGTACAAAAGTTGGCCATTTTCGAGACGTGCAAGTCGAACTGAGGTAAGCTGCAGTAGTATCCTGCATCAACCATGTGACCCCTGAATCTATCGTCACGCTTTGCGGATTGGCTCCGCCAGAATTCATGAAACTTGGAACATTGATCTTTGGCATCGGAATGTGTGCCAACGAGGAGAATGGCTGGCGATAGGTCGGCAGGCCGCCGTGCGCCGGATTTCCCAGCAGTCCTGAAGGATATCAAATCGCTACAGGCTGATCGCGGTTTTCGGGACCGTCGCGGGATGTTCTTTATCGAGGGCGTGCGCAACTTCGTCGAGGCAGTGGACAACGGTTTCGGGATAGAGGGCATCTACTATAGTGAACGGCTGCTCACATCACCGATTGCCCGAAAGCTGGTGCGCCAGTGCCGTCGGTCCGGTGTATTTGCCCGCAACCTGACGCCAGAGCAGTTCAGACAACTCTCGGATAACCGGCGGGCCTCCGGCGTCGCGGCAATCCTCCGACAAAAATGGGGCAGTCTTGGGAAGGTATTACCTGGCCAAGGGCTGTGCTGGACGGTGCTCGAGACAGTCCGTTCGCCCGGCAATCTCGGCACGTTGATCCGGTCTTCGCAGGCAGCGGGCGGTGCCGGGTTCATCTTCGTTGGCAATAGCGTGGACCCGTTCTCACCTGCTGTCGTTCGAGCGGCAATGGGGACGGTTTACTGCCAGACGTTCATTCGCGTGGATTGGCACGCCCTGCGCCTTTGGAAGAACGAGCAGAAGTGCGAGGGCATCGGCGCGACGCCGGAAGGCGCCGCCGATCTGCACGCGTTCGCATTTCCCAAGACTCCGCTGCTGGTCCTCGGCGAAGAACGACGCGGGTTGAACGCGCAGCAAAGGGACCTCTGCAGCGACTTTGTGCGGATACCTATGCAAGGAGGAACAGACTCGCTCAACCTCGGTGTCGCGGGCAGTCTGTTGATGTACGAGGTCTATCGGAGCCAGGCACGCTCGATTGAAGTAGCAACCGATCAGCGCCTCCCCAAGGCGGGACCAGACTGACTTCGTTCATCGTGGATGGTGCCGGTGCAGACGTGAAACGCGCCGCTATCGCTCGCGCAGTGCAAAACTCTCGAATTCTGAACGCACCTCCGAAAGCCGCCATTGGATAAACAACCGTTTTGCCCCGACACCTACCCTAGAATCGATCAGGATCACCTTGCAAACCCTGATTAAAGTCGTCAGATGTCCGGTCAGAGCCTTACTTACCAATGCTAATTTCGAATGTTTGTAGAGTACAATGTCCCGCTAGGCGTCGAAATCTAGGCTGATTAGCCTCGTAATCAGTTCCTCATCGAGGTTCATAATAGCCTCCGCAACCTTGGTATGCCCCTTCGCCACGGCTTGAGCACACATCGCTGAAATAAGCATATTCTGATCCCATGGTGCGGCGCGATGCAGCGCTGTACATTCCATCAAGCGAGCGACCGCCTCGGAATATGAGTTCGCAAGATCAGGCGGGACAGATGGGCCATTACCGTTTTTCCGCGCAATCTCTATTGCGGCTGGAAGTTGCAAGAAGCTGAAATCAATAGGCCCTTTCGCGCTACACGCAATATCTACGATGTGAGGAAGTGCCGCATAAGATGCATCATATACATCGCCTTGATGGCACAGGCGTGACCAAAGGCTGAACCATGGTTCGCTTTCATATCCCTCTTTTGGCTCTGTTTCTGATGCAAGGTCGCTAAGCAATCCGGGAATATCACTCGCAGAACCGTATGCGTGGGTGAGAGTAGACCAACGAGGGTCAGCAAGTTGCAACATAGGGCACTCCTAATAGCACAAAATACAATTCAAAAAGCCAATACATCAACGGCAACTTCCTCCCGATACCTGACCTTAAGTGTACATCAGAGTGGAAAAATCCTGACAGCAATGCTCAGATGGCGGCTCTGAGACTTAGTGACCTGACGAAGCGTGTTGACCGACGTCGACTATCTTGCGCAACGACGACTTGATGCTCGTACCGTCGACTTGCGCCAGATTTGTTCGCATGGCATGAGTTTTCTGCCAGTCACCGGACGCATTTGCATGTAATCCAGGAGCAACTATCATGGGTGCACAGGCTTGGTTCGCCGCTTATTTCGACGAAGATCCGAAAGATGTTTTGAGAGCGAAGCCCATACTCAATCGAGCGGCTTCTCGCGAACTCGCTGAAAGGCTAATTCCCAGTGCTTCGCTGAACGAAAGAGCGGACGGCAGTCTTGGTTTTTTGAACCCGGATAAGGGCGAAGTGTTTGTCGGTGACTTTGGTGGGTTGAAGATCATTGCACATGAGGAATTGGGAATTGACGCTCTCTCCAAAATCGATCCACGTTGGCGCAGCACAGATCTTGGGTCGACAACATACGTTCACGCGACCCACTCTATTGTCGACTGGTGTGCATTTTCCTTTTGGCAGAATGGCGAGTTAATTCGAGCCCTTAGCCTCGCGCCGGACAGTGGAATTATTGAAGACATTGGCGATCGATTACCGTTCGAAGTACCATACTGGAACGGTGCACATGCACTGGAAGATGAAGACGGCGAAGAGCCCTACCCGCTACCGTTCCATCCCCTCGACCTATCCGCGAGCGCATTGCTCGACGTGCTAGGATTTCAGTTCGAAGGTAGGCCGAGCGATTGGGTTTGCGATCCGATGGATGTCCCAATTGCACATTTTGAGATTCGTTAGGTCAGTTGTTGAGACCACTTTGACGAGCGTAACTCGTACTCGAACCGCAAGTCTTCTCATGCTCAAACTGATCGTCACTTTTCCATTATTAACAGCGGTTTGACATCGCCTGCCCTACAGCCGACATTCGGATCAGCACAAGCCCGTGACGCTGGACGTTTGATGCCAATACAGTCTCCCCAGGCCATCTCGGGAAGCTCATATGAAGTTTCGCGCACGTCCACCATCGGTGGGCCCGCCAACACCGTTTGCGCCCAGAACGGTTTCCTGCTGCTGAGCGGGCCGGGTACGCGCGGCAAAGCGCCTGCCGATCTACACGAGGGCTCTGGCCACACGCAGAATAGCTGCTGAACTTCCCCCAAAACTGCGAGGTGACCTGATCGGGTGTCAGCCGTAACTTCCCATTAATCAAGCTTAACAGTTCGGTACGAAGACATGATCGTCACTATCGTCGAACAGAACTGTAAATTCCGCTGCGAGGAATGCGGGGCCGAGATCGAGTGCGAAATCGAAGAGTTTCGCAGACATGTTCGCGAGGATTTTCTTAACCCCACGTCGCTGGCAAAGCTGTTGGTGTGTGAATGCGTCCTGACCGGTCCTTTCAGCAGGGCACTACACTGACCGGGTCTTCGCCTTCAAGTGCCCGAAGCTAAAGACGAAGTTGTTGCGTATCTCCCCGGAAGCCTTGCGTTGTGGGGAGCACGCTCTCTCAGGGAATGCCTTTACTTTCGCTTCGGTCGCTGTCTAACCGGCGACCTCTTAGGCGCTGCGGCGGGCTTGCGACCGAGGCCGATCTTCTTTGCAAGTTCCTGGCGCTTGCGTGCGTAAGCCGGGGCGACCATCGGGTAGTCGTATGCCAGCCCCCATTTGGCGCGGTAGTCGTCCGGCGTCATGTTGTAGGCCGTCGCGAGATGGCGCTTCAGCATCTTGAGCTTTTTACCATCTTCGAGGCAGATGAGGTGTTCATCCGTGATCGACTTCTTGACTGGGACGGCAGGCACAAGCTCGACCTCGGGCTCGACGGGCTCAGAACTCAGTCCGGCAAGTGTCGCGTAGACTGACTTTATCGTATCGGTCAGATCAGACGCCGGGACGTGATTGTTCGCTGCGTGCGCGGATACAATCTCCGATGTCAGTTCCAGCAGTGCGCTATGGTCTGTGTTGCTCTCAGCCACGTTTCTTGTCCTTGTTCTTGCATTTGAAGACGCGGGTATACCGTTAGCTTACGTTAATGGAAGGTTATTTCCGGCGGTGTTAGTCCAGTCCAGCTGTCCCAATTGAACCCCTGGTGTTGCAGAGACCATAAGCCATTGAGATTATATGGGTCAAAACTGTCCCATTTTGCCATTCGATAAACTGGGACATCGCTGAGTATTCTAACCGTTAGCACCGTGAGAACGCCAAAGCATGTGAGAAGAACTAGTTGGCCGTCTTCTCCATTTCACCTGAGCCAGGTCGCGCACTAGGTCCTGCCTGTAAAAAAATGTTGCGCTTTGTTCTTACCGGCGTTGGCGTCCGATGAAATGTTCATACGAGCGTTCAGGGATTGCCGTTCAATCTTGATCTCGCTGCGGCGCTGCGCCTACGATGAAATCCAAAGAAAATGGGAAGTCCGCACGTATGGGATTCAGCAATTTGCCGACTTAGGGGGCTGCTTGCATCGGAAAGATGGGGCGCGATGATATCGGAAAGGACGTGTTCAATGCGGTTGAAGATACTCATGGCCTCAATGCTGTTGGCGCTGGGGATAGCGCCACCCGCCTCTGCGGTTCCGGTCGAAATTGATTTCGACAACCTTAGCATTTCTGGCTCAGCAGGTATCACCGGAACAATCTTCGGCCTGGACAACGAGGACGGGACCTCCACGCCTTCGGCAATCCAGCTGGGGATAGGCAACGGCCTAACTCAGTACACGCTGACCAGCGAGCTCTTTGGGGGGATATCTTTTGCTAGTGGTCAGGTGGCGGGTGGTGCAATCCAACAAAGCACTCCTGTCGTCGGCGTAGGGCCCTCGGGCTTTGGTCCTTTTACGCTAAGTGAGCTGATAATTTCGGTAGACGGTGCCGGACAGCGATTCTTCATTTCCCTTTTCGAGGACAACGGTCAGGGTCGAATTGGAGAATTTGCCGCTTTTACGGTCCGCGAGGTAACCGCCGTTCCGATTCCGGCAAACGCGCTCCTCTTGCTGACGGGTCTTGGCGGCCTTTAGGCATTCCGTCGGAATAACGTCACCACGCGCCGGACCTAGCAGCAGCAGCACTGAAACCGACGCCCCCCGGACGAAGCAGCGATGGCAACCTGACCATTTTTTTCGGTTGAGATGACCGGCATATTGGCGAGCAGGGAATAGATCTAAACTGAAATTTTAAAACATTCCCCAACGCGTTAAACGCACTAGGGAAGTTCCAAAGCTTGCCGGATAAAAAATAGACTTTGAATAATGATCACTTGTAAGAGCTAGACAATCGAATTTTTTGTGGGAATTATGTCTATTTCCGGATTTCAAGCAAGTTCATCAATATCAGCATCCAACATCATTGCACGAACGAGGTTTGTTGGAAGTCGAAGTGACTCCGCGATATCCTCCGCTCGATGGCCCAGGTCTGCGAGCATGAAAACTCGCAGCAGCAGATCTTCACCTAGCATCAGATACGTCGGGTCCATAGCGCTCGTCCTTGTCACCGCCACGTTGAGTTGGCTTTGGCTGTTGATGTCCAACCAGCTTCGAATCATGTAAGTGTGCCGATTTACCTACTGTTGGTCAATTGTCGAGCAAGTAATATTTCGAAGAGGCGATATAGAATTATTCTAAATCTAAAGTCGTTCGTAAATAAGTACTTTTAAGAATTGTTCTAATTCCAATTTGGAATACATTTGGATCAGAACTCCCTCTAGCGAATGCCAAGAGGCGTTCCCAATCCGTTCCGCATCCCCTATATCTGCATCATGCGCGTGTTCGTCGGTCACCTTATCCACTGGTTGCTGTTCGCCTTGGTCATGGGCGCTCTGGCCATCTCCGCTGACTTCTACCCGTTTGAGACCACTGTCGGTCTGTTCGCCATGCTCGGGTGCGCTGGTGCCTGGAAGCTTGGTGCGTTTCTGTGGGAGTGGCGCACCGCCGTGCGAGAAGTCAGGGAACACGAACGAGACGAGCGGTTGGCCAAGATGATTGCGCGGGAAACGGTCAGGGAAATGGATCGTCTGCGCAGGAAGAACGTGTACTGATGCCTTATCTGCGCGCTACACTGCTTGCTATGGCTCTGGCCGGATGCGCCGTAGCGCCCAAGTCTGGAATGCAGTGTTCCACCCTTACAGCTTACGACGGCGACACCGTGAAGTGCGACGGGGTCAGCCTGCGGCCCATGGGTCCGGGAGCGCCCTACGTTTCGGGCTTCGACACGCCGGAGATCAATCAACATGCGAAGTGCGCGGGAGAGCACGAACTTGGCATTGCTGCCCGCGACCGAATGCGAGAGCTGATCCGCGCACCAGGGCTTTCGATCATGGACTCAGGTGAGGTTGACCGGTTCGACCGACCGTTGGTCTGGCTCAGGCTGCCCGGTGGCGGAACGGCTGGTGAGATCCTGTTGGCCGAGGGCCATGCACGTGTATGGCCGGACGGCGCGAAGTTCTGGTGTTGACTGAGGTTTGCTAGGCCTGCGAGGCAGTTTTGCCGCTATTTTGGATCGTTGATCGTTGGCAGTGCGAGACCCAGTTTCCGTTCGATCAACTTGCCCAAAGTTCTGCTTTTTGATTTCGTCGAGATGTGTGCTTAGCTTGAAGCAGGACGTTTTTTTAAGAGATACACTATGTCTGATCCATACTCTGATCTTGGGTCGCAAGATCCCGCACTTCAGGAACGGATTGCAGCAGCAATGGAAGCCCGCTGCCTCGAACCTGCACAGGTCGCCATTCGCAAAACTTATTTGAGTGATCTAAAGTTACCCAGCGACGCACGTGCGTTGGAACTGGGATCGGGCACCGGGCACGTAACCAAAGACTTACTGGACCTTGCTGGCGCAGGTACCGCGCACGGACTCGAACCTTCGCCTGTGATGGTGGAGCGGGCAAAAAGGAGCTTTGGAGATGATCCGCGGCTCAGTTTTGGAATCGGCGATGCCAAGAATACTGGTTTTGAGGACGCCTCATTCGACCTCGTGTTGATGCATACCTTGCTGTGCCATGTGCCTGGCCCCGAAGACGTTGTTCAAGAAGCATTCCGCATTCTGAAACCGGGCGGTGTCCTGGCGATTTGCGATGGCGACTACAACACTGCGACGGCTCAGATTGCAGATTTTGACCCGCTGGATCAGCTCATCCGGTTCATGATCAATCAAAACGTCACCAATCTTTGGATCATGCGACAAATCTCTGGCATGCTTGCCAAGAATGGCTTTCGTCTCGGGGCTCGGAAGGGTCATGGCTACGTGGCCGAAGGAGAAGCGACATATTTCCTGACCGTTATCGAGCGAGGCGCAGACCGAATGGTCGAAGAGTGCCTACTGTTTCTCGAAACAGCGGAGGCATTGAAAGCGGAGGCAAGACGTCGGGTCTCTGAAAAGACCTTTTTCGGGTTCATGTCTTACGTGAGCCAAATCGCTACAAAGCCGTAGGGAGTCGGTGCCTCATCTTATACCGGACGTTCATTTGTCGCGGAGCGTTTAACATTCCAAGCTTAAACCGGAGATCAACAGAAGGGAGCTTTTTCTGGCAGCCGGTAGCGTCTGTTACAGCCTCATGGCCCGGTTCGCGGCACGTTGGTGTCATTGCAGAATGAACCAAGTGAGGGCAAAAAAAATGACCAACCAGAAAACAGCGCAGGAAATCACCGACGCAGACCTCGAGCAAGCGAAGGGCGGCGTCACCATCGACCACAATCATATGACAACTGGCGGTATGGCCGCTGTTCAGATAGACCATAATCATGTGCCTATGGGTATCGGTGTGACCAACGATCACCAGCCGCTTGAAGCTCAAGGCGTCACGATCAACCACGACCACATGCCTGCAGGTGTGACAATAACCCACGATCACTGAGACGCATGGCCAAGAGCGTTGGATTCGACGACGGTGACGGGCGCTGAAAACACTATGCGCTCCCGTCACCACCCGGCTTGCCATGTCTGCCAGCCGATGAGCTGGATGATTGGATCGTGATCTAAAGTTCGAATACCTTTGATGCCCGTTTCGCGGGACACCGCCGTTGGGACTTCGCGTCTGTAGTGCTGGTTTCGCGATCTACAGCAATTCGAGGCACCGCTCTTTGACCAACATCATACTTCTAAATGGGCCAGGAAGCGTCGGGAAAAGCTCAATTGCGAAAGCGCTTCAGAAGATTGCTCGGCAACCATATTTGCATGTCGAGATGGACGTATTTCTTGAGATGATGCCAGAAAAGTATCTCAACCACCCAGACGGATTGAATTTCGAACAGTATTGTGAAGCTGGACACATTTTGACGAAAGCGAACTCTGGGAGAGTTGCCGAACGGGTCCTTTCCGGAATGCGCACAAGTATCGCAGCTTTGGCGGATGCTGGGAATAACTTGATCGTCGACGACGTTCTGTTCGGTAACACGAAGGACGGCGATGAAGCCGCTTTCTCAGAGTATCAGCGTCTACTAATAAACCATAGTCTCTGCGTGGTTGGCGTGTTCGCTTCACTAGATGTTCTGGAAGAACGAGAAAGTGCGCGGGGAGATCGAATGGTTGGGCTATCTCGCTGGCAAGTCGAGCGGGTCCATGTCGGAATGCCTTACAATCTGAAAGTTCACACCGACGACGCTACTCCCGAACAGTGTGCCGAACATATACTAAGAATTCACACGAGTTAGCTTGGAACGCCGTAAGCATTGCGATCACCATCGGCTGATTTCATTGAAAAAGTCTGCTCAAGCTGAAAATCGGTGACTTTCGCCGATCTCTCCGAAAATGGACCGTTGATAACATTGAGAAATATCTGGCCGCCGAAAGGCGAGTTGGGCGGAAAACGCCGTTTGTCGACTTTTTCAACGAAATCCGGACGAAGCGGGCATTTGCCAGCCTGAAAGGAGGTTGCTGCTAGGTCACGCTAACTGTTATTCTGTGCGGAACAGTGGTGGAATGTGTGCCATGAAATTGGTCATCACAATCGCTCGTATCCTTCCGATTTTGCTCGCTTCTTCAGCGATTGCTGAACAAGACCGTTTGGATCGATTGACGAATTCCTACCTCATATCCAACCTCGAAAGAGACGAAGGTTGGTTTGTTTCGAGAATGGCATCTAGCCTAAACTATGAATGCTTAAAGTGCAGCGGAGAAGTAAATGTGCAGCTGGAGGTTGTTGCGCCCTACTCTCCTAAAAAATTTGGGAGCTTTCAAAAAAGGTATCTGACCGAACGCAAGGCTTTTTGTGCGAATATGGCCGTGCAATCTTCCGGGCGTTGCATAGGAACAGAGGCAATTGGAATGCGAGGTGGCGCACTCAGCGGATTTCTTTCGACACACGAATTAGAGAACCGACATGTTACGGAAATCGTGTTCTTTTACAATAATGCGCATTTTGGACCATTGCGAGGTCCAGAACTCATCAGGACAAAACTCACTTCCGAAAGCACGGCTCATGTACCAAATGGCATCGTCGAGACGTTAATGTGGCATATGGCGCGGCTGACGGTTTTCTGGTGAACGCGTCACTTTGCGTTTGGTCAGTATGAACTCCAAGCAGTCCTGACCGTTTCAGTCAGGGCCATCTAGTCGCCTGAGACCCCCGAAGGTCGGCAGCGCGGGACCAAGCCGCCCTTGCATGCTGCCCAGTCAATGTCCGCTTTTGCATTGTGGCAATGTTCTCGATGCTGTTTCCAGCTCGACGCTCAGGCATGCGGCCAGGTCAAAAAATTGTCTCCGCACCGCTTCGGCGTAGGGATTAGCCTTCTCAATCGCTTCAAAGACTTCTGGTGCATCATGCTGAACCATGGAAATCGCCTCGGACAACAGGTCAAAGCTTTTCGTTGTCATGCGCGTTGGCAGCGGTCCCATGCGCAGCAACACTTTGGCGATCAGGTGCGTAAGCCCTTGGACAATGGCGGCTTCTTGGTCGTGATCTTCTGGTGTCGTCACGATGACGCTCAAACCCAAAGCCTTACGCAAAAACGCAGCCAGCCTTGTATGTCGTCTTCCCCGAATGGGGCAGACCGCGATTTTCAAACCCTTGATACCTGTCCTTGCACTTTGTGGGCCGAACAAGGGATGAGACGCCACAATGTCTACGTAACTGGGTAGCAGCCGCCGCATGGTTTTGGCAGGGGCGACTTTGACCGAGCCAACATCGATAATCAGCGCACCAGGCTTGCAAGCAACTGCGATTTTGCTGACAACCTGCTCGAACGAGGAAACTGGTGCTGCGATAAGCACCACATTGGCCTGTGACACGAGGTGCAGCGAGGACAGACGTACTTCAAGCTGCTGTGCGGCCTTGGCTACGTCCAACGACGGATCGTAGGCGGTTACATTGAAATGCTGGGCAAGATGCAGGGCTGCGAGTTGTCCGAATGCACCAAACCCCACAATCCCTAGAGACGGGCTTTGACTTCTACGGTTTTTGCTCATTTTTCGACCTTTGAATTTGCCGCCTGGCACAAGGTCGATTGTTCGTTGACCGCTGACAGGGGCAGCGGAAAACCAATGATGAACTATCCGCAGCTATCGAAGCCGGGGATAATAGTCCTGAGATGCGAAGACCGGGTTCATCATGACGTCAGCGTTAAGGCACCCAAGGAAGCAAAGTCAACGATATTGCTGCTATGCGAGACAAAGCCGACCTCTGTTCAAACATGTCAACGGCAGCCTCTGCGCTAACTTGTCGTGCGAAGTTGGGACAACGTCAGCAGCAATAGCACGCGACTTCGGTGCCAATCGAGAAGAGTTTGGGCGAAGTTGTTAAACTCGATCTGAACGCAAGTTCCTGAAATTGCAGGCTGCTGATGTAAGTTCATTCAATATTTACGCTACCTGTTTACCGTCTCTGACTTTGATCGCAGAGGCGGGAAGCATGGCCGATGACACCCATTTTGGGGGCCCTGGTGATGACACGATCGATGCAGGCAGCAGCACTGATCTGGTCTATGGCGGGGCAGGCAACGACTCGCTCGATGGAGGCACCAACAGGGACACAGTCTACGGCGGTGACGGTAACGACTCGATTGATGGCGGGTCAGCCGACGATACGATCTACGGCGGTGCCGGAAACGATATCATCGCAGGTGGAAGTGGCGACAACATCTACCATTTTGAGGATGGCTTTGGCGATGACACGCTTGTCGACTTTAATGATAACGACGACATCATTCAGGTGTCTTCCAAAGGGATCAGCAATTTCACGGATGTAGCGGCCCGTTTGACTCAGGTCGGTCCTGATTCAATTCTAACCTTGGATGACGGTTCAACGCTGACGATTGAAAACATCGGCCTCGGCGACCTGTCCGCCGCGGACTTCAACATTCTGCCACCACCTGTTTGCTTTATGGCCGGAACTCGGATCCGAACACCGAATGGCGATAGGGAAGTTGAACATCTGAGTGTTGGCGATCTTGTCGAAACGCTCGATGAGGGACCACAGAAAATTCGTTGGATAGGCACGCAGCTGATAACTTTTAAAGGCAGGCTCTCGAAACACAAACCGATCCAGATCAAACAAGGCGCTCTTGGAAACGGTTTGCCGCGCCGAAATCTGGCACTGTCGCCGCAACATCGAATACTGGCAGAGGGTCCGGCCGTGCGCCGCCTGTTCGGGGAGGATAAGGTCCTCGCATTGGCCAAGGGTATCGTGAAGCTTCCCGGTGTTCGTCAAATGAAAGGCAGGCGTAATGTGACCTATTTCACGCTGATGTTGGACAGTCATCAGATCCTTATTTCGGAGGGTGCATATGCGGAAAGCTTTTACCCAGGCCCCACCGCTTTGAATATGCTACGACGAGATCAACGCATACAGATCGAGGCGCTCCTTCCACGCTTGCAAGAAGACCCCGACACTGGCTACGGACAAACAGTGCGCAGGGCACTAACACGGAGCGAAACCGAAAACTTGGTATCATTGATGCTTGGTGAATCAGCCGAACTTCCCCGACGGAGCGTGGGTCTCCAACACGTTCACCGAAAAGAGGCAACGCGATCTTCGAGCCTCCGGCTTGTTGTTCAAGAAATCGAGACGTGTTGATGTTCCCGAGCCGGATAAAACTCTATGGTCCGCAGAATGTATCCAGCCGCCGACTCTCAAGCAATCACTTAAATCGCGCAGTTTTGGCGTAACTTGCTCCCAACGAATGTCCTGTCTTTCTGTTCAGACTGCAATCTGACGCGCTGCAGCAGCAGGGAGATTGGACTCCGAGCGGTCGTTCTTTGAAGGCGATGTCTGCTCCGGCTGTGCGAACTAGAGCTGATCGAGCGCGAGCGCCGGATGGTCGCGCGGCGCATCAAGGCCGCGAAGTTTCCAGCCACCAAGAGCCTGGACAGCTTCGACTTCAAGGCAATCCCATCGCTGAACAAGGTTCTGGTGACCGAGCTAGCCCGCTGTGAGTGCATCACCCATCGCGAGAACATCATTGCTCTCGGCCCATCCGGATCCGGCAAGACGCACGCAGCCCTGGGCCGCGGTCTGGCCGCCTGCCAGAAGGGCATGCGGGGCCGCGTCGGCACTGCCGCCGCGCTGGTTCACGAAATGATCGAGGCTGTGGACGAACGCCGCCTACAGCGCCTGCAGTAGCAACTTGCCACCCAGGACCTACTGATCATCGACGAACTCGGCTTCGTGCCGCTCTCCAAGACTGGCGCCGAGCTGCTGTTCGAAGTT
>JBHJIZ010000137.1:0-38181 GCA_050043005.1 Paracoccaceae bacterium | reverse complement strand
GCTTGCGTAGCGCCGCGTCTCCCGCCGATACTCTCGGCGGGCGGTTTCAGTCCATGGCATTGTAGGCTCCGTCCAGTGTGGCAACCGGACAGAATCACAACCCGCTGAAACCGCTCAACTCTTTTCGGGTTGGGCTCTCAGGTTTATCGGACGCCTCTCGCTGAGATTGGATATGACGCACTCCGGCCGCCTTGCGTCCGATAAACCTGAACGATCTTTGACGTGCAACCCGTACAGCCGGGTTGCACGATCTGTGTTTCTACAACGCCAATGCGACCTGGTAGAATAGGTACATGCCTGTCACCAGGCCGACCAAAGCCGTGAGCGTGGCCCCACCTGCGCGCAGCACGAGGAACAGCTTGCTGCCCTCCTTCAAGTGTGATCCGGCAAGAGACGAAAAGCCGATGATATGGGACACACGGGCCGCGACGAAGGTGGCGGCAAACCCGGAGACGGCAGTCCCACTGCCAACATACAGCTCCAGTAGCGCCAAGGTCACGATGAATATCCCGGCATTTTCGGCAAGGTTGCCATGGCGGCGGCTGAGACGCTCCATGTCGAGGTCCTCGCCGAAGCCGGTGCCCATCTTCAACTTGGTTCGGTGCATGCCAACGTTCAGCATCAAGGCCTGTTGCATGACCAGTAGGATACCTGCCGTGGTGGCTGCGATGATTGGGAATTCCATGTTGGGTCCTTTCCTCAGAGGTTCGAGAGCACGACTTTGCCGGTGGGTTGATTGTGCTCGGCATGGGCATGCGCTTTGCCGACATCGGCGAAGCTGAAGCGTTGCGGGTCGAGCAGCGGACGCAAGTCGCCCTTCTCGGCTAGCTCTGCGGCGGTACGGAGAATGGCCCCGACACCGTCCTGATCGACACCCATCAGGATCGACCGTCCGGCGAAGACGCTGACAAAACTCAGCCACTTCATCTGAAAGCCGGGCTTGACCGGGAAGTCGCCCAGGATGTCCAGGATCGTTCCGCCGAAGGCCGCGATCGAAACCGCGTGATCGATCGAAGGGGCGCCGGGCGTGTTGAACACAACGTCAAACCCGCGTCCTTCAGGTGATGCGGCAACCTTCTCCTCAGCGGTCATCTCGCGATAGTTGAAAGCTCGTTCCGCGCCCAGGTCTTCGGCGATCTGGCACTTCTGATCCGTGCCGCACGCCGCAAAGACCTGAGCGCCACGAGATTTCGCGATCTGGATGGCCACATGCCCGACGCCGCCAGTCCCGCCTTCGATGAAGACGCTGGTGCCGGGGCCGACTGCGGCCTTGTCGACCAGACAATACCAGGCGGTCACGGTGACCAAGGGCAGGGCCGCCGCCTCTTCCATAGAGAGGGTCGATGGCATCTTGGCGACCATCCGGGCAGCGGCCACCATCAGATCGGCCAAGGCCCCCTGTTTGGCCCCTATGCCCGATGCAAAGGCATAAACGGGGTCGCCAACAACAAAGCCTTGGACCCCCGTTCCGATTGCCCGGACTACTCCTGCGCAGTCGGGGTGGAGCACTGCTGGAAAGGGCGGCGACAGGAACGGAGCCCGGCCATCGCGTATCTTGTAATCGACCGGATTGACGCTTGATGCTTTGACGTCAATCAGGACTTCGCCGTCACCCGGCACCGGATCGGGAAGGTCTGCTTCCTTGAAGACGTCTGGGTCGCCAAACTCATTGATGACATAGGCTCTCATTGCGCCGCCTCCGCGCAATGATCAAACAGTGCATCTATCGCAGCGCTGTAAAATCCTGCCATCATTTGCTTGACCTGTTCGACGATGTCTTCGTCGATCTCGAACTCCGCGCCCCAGGTAACCGTCACGTCGCCGCTTTCCTGAACGTCGACGGAGATCAGTCCAACGATGTTCCGGGCGGGGAAAGGATGCGAGGCGACGGCGTACCGGAAGCGGCGTGCTGCCTCATCGATCTCAAGGATCGCTTCGCTCAGTTCTGCGCCATCGACCAGCGTCAGGTTTCTGGTCGCACCTGCGCCTCTGCCTTCGACACTGCACCGCGCGACAAGATTGGGCATCCATTGCTCAAGGCCGTCGATGCGCGCCAAGGTTTTCCAAAGGAGATCAGGGTCACCCGAGCCCGTCTTTGTGGCTTCAGCTGCGTGGCTCATGTTTCCCCTTTCTGCACCGATCGGTGCATTACTTGTCAAAAAAAGGGGATCACCGAAGCTGTTCGATGGCCTCGATTGCGATGTTGTCTGTCATGCTGGACGGAGCACCTGCCCGCGCAAGCGTGCAGAGGCTTACCAGTGTTCCCAAAAGAGATTGGGCGCGACGTGCGATATCCGTATCATTTGGGACATCACCTGCGTCGACCGCAGCGGAAAGGGCCTTGGCAAAGGCACGCTCGATCCGCCCAAAGTAAAGCCAGATCTGCTTATTGACATCTGGATCTTCGGCGATGGGCTCGCGGGCGGTGTTGCAGATGAGGCAGCCGAACTGACCCGCCTCGGTTCGGGCTTCAGCAGCGAGGCGATCCAGCGTCTCTCGAATGGCCTCCAAACCGGCGTCATCTGCTTCCATCGGGGACAAGAACCGGGTGGCTGCAACCTTTCGAAAATCTTTCAGCGCCTCAATGAACATCGATCTCTTGTCACCGAAGGTGTTCAGGAGACTCCTACGTCCGACGCCAGTGGCATCCTCTAGTGTGGACAGCGAAGCCTCATGAAAGCCGTTCTTCCAGAACGCCTCCATCGCACGCATCCGGACATCTTCGATTTCAATCTTTCTTGGTCTTGCCATATAGTTGAATTGCACCAATCGGTGCATAATGTCAAGAACGTCAATCTAACTGTGCTTTCCGATCGCAGCAGAAGCTGCTCCGGACGCTACCGCTAGTTCAATGGTGGCTTCCTCCAGTTGAGGGACCTATGGTTTAAGTCCCTCTTCGCAAGCGCCACGAATGGCGTCTTGCGACTGCGAACGACGACCCTCGCGTAGATGTCTCTTATGGGCCGCGAACGATCATCATTGGCGCTGACAAGACGCTGATGCGGCCTTGCACCTAAGGTCGGCTCAGAGCCCTTGGTTTCGCTGTGAATTCAACAGCAGGAGCGCTAGTTTTCTTACGTCGCGTTAGATATAAGGAAACGATATCATAAGAGACAACACCATGAAGATCGGTGAGATCGTCGAGAAGTCGGGTTTGACGGAGCGCATGCTCCGCCACTACGAGAGCCTTGGGATCATCGCGCCTACCAAGTCGGCGAAGGGTACGCGGCTCTACAGCGAGGCGGATCTTTCTGTCGCGCGCCTGATCCATCGTTTGCGTCTCTTGGATATCGGTTTGGAAAGCCTCTCGGAAATCGCACAAGAACGTCTGAAGCATCGGACCGGCGACGCCTCAGCGGTTTCTGTAGGAGTGCTGCTGGACAGTCTTGCAGAACTTCTTTCCGAGAAAGCGCAGCAAGCGTTGGAGCTTCGGTCCGAGATTGTTGAGGCGTCGAAGACCGTTCAGAAATGCAAAGGCTGCAGGAACGCACCGGCGCCGGAGACGTGCCCTGATTGTCCAATGAACGATGTCGTCGATCACAACGCGGTGGCCGCCATGGTTTGGAGGTAGTCAGTAGCGAAAGACGTGACCGACAATCGGCCACCGGCAGGGGAACACAGTGTCCTCGTCCAGACCTGAGGGGGCCAGCCGCGGTTCTGGGAACTCAATGTCATGCGCTAGCGCCGATTGGACTGCGGACCACGACGCCATTTCTGTCTCCAGCCCTTCAGGCGTAAGCCACTTAGTCAGATGGAACCGTGGCAGGTCGATACAGTGACCGGAGAACGTGACCCCCTGATATCCGCCGACAACCCAGTCTCTCTCGACCTCCCAAAATGGGGAGATAGCCTCTAGAACAGGTGCGTAGGCGTGCTCTACCCGGTGTGGGAGTTCAACCTCTCCCCATGCGAACATGGCGAAGATCCCGCTGGGCCGTAGGACCCTCTTAGCCTCTTTCTTGTGGTCTGAAAGGTCAAAGTGATGTGCGGCCTGCATGGAGAATAGAAGGTCCACGCTACTGTCTGGGAACGGCAGAGCCTCCGCCCGAGCCCTTTGAACGGGGACGTAGCAGCGCGCATCCCGGACCGGCGCCGCGTCCGTCGCGACGACCCGGTTGAAGACCGGTTTCAGATGCGCCGAAAGTTCGGCTCGTCCTGCGCCGCATTCGATGCAGAGATCGCGCCTGAGCGGTAAGGCAGCAAGCCACCGCAAAAACTCTGCGGGGCCTTGTTGCATCGTTTGCTTCATATCCTAGTCGACCGCGGCGAGGAACTTTTCGTGTTCACCGTCATGCATCGTGTGGCTTAGATCCGGTTTGGGAAACTGCCCATTCGTGGCGGCGGCGAAATAGGCCGAGTAGGCGCGCTGCATCTCGCCCCAAACGTCGCCGAATACCTCGCGCTTGGGCGGGATGGGGAAGACCGAGCATCCGATGATATCGCTAGAGACATGGAAGATGCCATGCGCGTACGGGCCGGAGCCGAGGCTCGCCACAGCCACCGGCAGGTTCTCATAGCACCACCTGGTCAGCTCCACCGAGGTGTGTTCGAACAGTGCGGCAAAGATCCCGGCATCTATCGAAGCTTTCACCAGTTCGACGATCTGCGAAGCTTCCTCTGCCGTGCGTCCCGCAGGCGCATGGCCGGAGTTCATGACCGCGCGCTCCCCCTGTACGCCGAAATGGCCTACTACGGGAATTCCCGCGTCAACAATGGCTCGTATATGGTCGACAGTGCCGAGAGAGGGCTCGATATGGACACCGTCCGCGCCCAGCTTCACAACCTTGGCCGCGTTGCGAACCGACTGTTCGATCGAGATGCTGGCGGTCGTGTTCGGCATGTTGCAGATGATGAACGGGGACGAAGCGCCCCTCAGAACGCCTTCGAGCATGTAAAGCTGTTCTTCGAAGTCGACCGTCGCCATGGACTTGTGGCCCATCAGGCCCATCGGCCCCGGGCTGCCGCAGCACAAAAGGTCCATGCCCAGTTCTTCCGCCATGATCGCACTCGGCGTGTCATGACACTCCATCCCAACGATACGCTCTCCCTTCTGCGCTTTCTCTGCGAGGTGTTTCAGACGTGTCTTCCTACGCATTGTTTTGTTTCCTCCCATTGTGCCGATATGGCTGGAGGATGTATTTTCTGACACTAATGTTAGATTTTCAATCCCTAATCCGATGGCGACAGAGTCCCGCATAGCTGACGGAGTCGGCCTGTTCGGTGCAAAAACGGTTTCGCGCAGACCTGTGAGCACGCGCGGCGGTTCAATAGCTTTGTTTGCGGTCCCCTGTCCGGTCATTGAATGGCAACTATTCGGGTGTCGCGGCGCACCATCGGCGTTGGTTTTTCACGGCAGCTAATGGGATGTACCGGCTGCTTCACCCAGCAGGTTAGGCTTTGCCTATTTCTGCAAACTGGAGAAGTAGCATGGCGAAAAGTAAGATTGATGAACTGATGTCGATTGGCATCGATATCGGCAAAGACACCTTCCACATCGTGGCATTCGACTCTGAAGGGCAGCTGGTGATGCGCAAGCAGATCAAGCGATTGGCGCTGGTTGCCACGTTTGAGAAGCTACCCCGGTGCGTGGTCGGCATGGAGGCATGCCTAAGCGCTCACTTTGTCAGCCGGACGCTTCGCAAGATAGGCTTCGAGCCTCGGATCATTCCGGCGATCTATGTGAAGCCCTTCATCAAAGGGCAAAAGAACGACTACAACGATGTGGAGGCGATCGCTGAGGCAGCGCTACGTCCCAACTTGCAGGTTGTCCCTGAGAAGAGCCAGGAGCAGCTTGATTTGCAGGCACTTCATCGCGTTCGATCTCGGCTGGTGTCGCGTCGAACAGCGACGATCAACCAGATCCGCGCCTTTCTGATCGAACAAGGTATCACGGTGCGGAAAGGCTTGAGAGCCCTGAAGAACTCTTTCGAGACGATCCTGAAAGAGCGCAAAGATGAGATATCATCGCGAATGCGAACGATCCTGATCGGCCTATATGGTGATTGGCTATGGCTGGACGATAGGATCGAATCCGTCTCCAAAGAGATCGAACAGATAAGTCGTACCGAAGAGAACTGCATCAACGTTATGACGATCCCCGGCATCGGCCCCATGATCTCGACTGCCATGATTGCAGCCATTGGAACGGGCGAGGCGTTCAGTCGAGGGCGTGACTTCGCCGCGTGGGTTGGCCTTGTGCCACGACAATACAGCACTGGCGGTCGCACGGTTTTGGATCGCATCTCAAAGCGCGGCAGTCGGTATCTTCGAATGCTTTTCGTTCAAGCCGCCAAGGTCATCCTGATGCGAGCCAATCGATGGCCCGACTTCAGCTTCGGCGATTGGCTGGCACAAGCTGCTGAACGGATGAACCGAAATAAACTGGCGGTAGCTCTCGCCAACAAACTGGCTCGAATGGCTTGGAGCATCCTGAGATATAAAACTGCGTTTGACGCACCACGAGACGAGGTCGCGATCGGCATCTAAGCCGGGTTGACCCAAAGGAGTTCGCGAAGGATCGAAAGCATGGAACGGAACAATTACGCCCCCAGAGTCTGACGGCCCACTCGGTCATCTTGGACCTTGCCGCTAATTAGACCACGGAGCGTGCGTAACCCCAACAAGGCCACGGCCCGCGTGCCGATCAGTAGGCCGGATACATATGAGCGACTTCCGAGAACATGCTAGAAATCACTTGCGAACAGCAGCCGGTACATACATCTGGGCCGTACGCTGATGCCCTAGGTTCGGGCATAGGCCTCATACACGAAGTGCAGCCGAGGTGCGCCACTTATCGACTTTCGCCATCGACACGAAGGATTGGTAGTTTCAGCCCAATGCGAACATCCACTGATCGGGCCAGTCTGACTTCGGCAGCATGGAAGAGCGGACCTTGCGTGAGCCAGGCCCCGTGCTCTGCATGATCGGCGATGCTACGCAGAGCGACAGCATTCATGTTTTCCAGCATTGCGCGTGACCTTCGAACCTCGCTTGTCCGATCAAAGACTTACAGAAGGCCGCTCGTCTTGAATGTTCCGCCGTCCCGCCCCTGCCAATCGGCCATCGATGATCTCAACCAACTGGCCAATCGAAAGCAGCAACCAAAACCGCCGCCGTCAACGCACCCAGCATCCCGCCGAAGGCACTTGCGACAAAGATCAGGCGGTTGCGGCACTGGTCCTCGGCCCGGGACGTCTCCAAATAGATCTGCCGTTCGATCGACTCCCGCAGCCCGACTTCCGGATCCTGCGGTGGCGTGAATGCCGCAAGTATGGCCAACTCGCACACGTCCAGCTTGCGACCTGCTTGTGGCCGCGGAGCGCTCCACCATCCAAGGATCTGCAACAAGGATTTCACGAGGCGATGCATCGGGTACGATCTGTCCATCTTACCAAGGGGTTGTGTACTGGTGAAAAACGGCGGGCCCGCCGAGATGGTTGCAAGGGCATCCACATTTTCCGGACATGTCGGGGCAGGACCTGCTGTGAATAGAGAAAATGGCCTGATCGGGCGGCGGAACGCTTCGGGTCAAAAAACTTTCGACCAGGTGCATCCGATCATCGGAGTGGTCCGTTCCTGATTGTATAATACAATGAGGACATGAGACATTGACAAGTGTTGTTCCCATGGCTCACGGGTCAAAAGAGTATCTTGACGGTGGTGCGCTTGCTGATGCGGCGCAAAGGAATGCTTTTCTGAATCAACTTTTGTCCGACTGTGGGTCGGGCAATCGTGCAGCCTTTCGGCGACTTTATGATCTGACGTCGCGCTTCGTCTTTGGACTTACGACGACCGTTCTGCGGGACCGGCAGATTGCGGAAGAAGTCGCACAGGAAGTCTATGTGACGATCTGGAAGAAGGCGGCTTCCTACGATCCGACAAAGGGCAATCCTATGGCGTGGATCGGTACCATTGCCCGAAACCGCGCCATCGACCGGTTGCGGGCGGAACGCGCCCGGGGGTTCATCGACTTTACCGACGAGGTGCCGGATTTGGCGGATGACAGTCTGTCCGCCGAGATGGCAGCAGATGCCATCGTTGTACGGCGTGTCATCGACGGTTTGCGACCGGAATTCCGCAAAGCACTTCTTCTAAGCTACTTCAATGGATACACGAATGCAGAGTTGGCAGAGGTTCTGGATGTCCCGATCGGGACGGCCAAGAGTTGGGTACGCCGTGGTTTGGCTGCGGTGAAGGAGGCGCTGGAATGAAGCAGTTAGCGACATTGGCAGCAAGCCTTGGGTTCGATGGGTCACCTTTGGTCGGCGCACTTCCGGATTCTCGTCCTGATGTGCCGGACGTCGGTGAGGATTTGAGCGCGGCAATGATGGCCGCATTGGTTCGGGCCAATGATCCACCGGACCATCTGTTCGCAGCGATTGAAGGCGAAATCGATGCGCCGGCAGAACACGGCATACGTACGGTTCATGCCGGCGATGCAGAGTGGAAGAAGTGCAAGGATGGCATCTGGGCAAAGGTCTTGCTGGATGACCCGGTGTCGGGCCGTCAGATCAAGCTGATCCGGTGCAGTGCGGGCGCAGTTCTTCCTGCACATGAACATGACCACGATGAATACGTCTTCATGATCGAGGGTGAATACCGGTCAGAAGACGGGATCGTCCGGGCGGGTGATATGCAAATATCTCCGGCGGGCACGTTCCATCGCGCCAGTACGACGCCTAAGGGGTGCCTCTTCCTGGTGCATCACGCCTGACGTCAGACGTGAAGCAGTAGAAGGCACCCTTCAACGGTGGTGATTTCAGAATGAAACGTGCCGGCGCGCGAAAAATGCGTGTCGCCGGTGAGCACCTTTGTGCCCTCGATCTGGAAAGAGCCTTCCAGAACCAGGACATGCTCGTCATGATCGTGCCGGTGCGGTGGGATGACCGCGCCGGGGTAACAGCGCAGGTAATAGATCTTGCGCCCCGTCTGTGCATCGTGGTGCAGGATCTTTTGCCAGATGTGCTCGGTCCGTTGCGTCCATTCACCTTCATGGGCACGGGTGGTTACAAAGCCATGCTCTGCTTCGTGATCCAAAGCCGCTTCGATCTTGTCGAACAGCCCGGCAGGCGGGTCCTCTGGGGTGACCACAAGCGCGATCGGCCATGACACCTGATCACCGGCCGCATCGGCCAATGGATCGGTTCCCGGAAGCGTCGCGACATCGTTCAGGTCGTCAACGGTTTGAGGACTGCGATTTTTCATCTGTCTACCTAACCCGCAGAGGTCAATACCGGCCAAGCCGCTGCGTCCGAACCAATATAGGGCCTTCCCGGTGGGAACAACAGAGGCTGCGACGCTGCGTGAGGCAAAGGCCCTTCTGCATTGCGGCCCATCCCGGCTGCATCCGTTCCGTTCCGTGCCGCGTTTACTGACATCGAAGCACCTGGTGGTGCTTTTGGGCCGATCAGCCGCTGGCGGCGGCTCTGTCTAAATGCGCCCTCCATGAGGGCAGATGAAACCGAAAGGACCAATCCATGTTCAAGAATATGAAGCTTGCCGCTGCGGGTGTCGCCCTGGCAACCGCACTGAGCGCTGTATCCGCGTCGGCGGTTGTTACCGTCGGTGGCGAGGCGATGTTCCCGACAAAGACGATTGTCGAGAACGCCGTGAACTCGGCCGATCACACGACGCTGGTCGCAGCGGTGAAGGCGGCCGGCCTGGTCGACGTTCTGAATTCAGACGGGCCATTCACGGTCTTCGCACCGGAAAACACGGCCTTCGCCGCCCTGCCGGATGGCACGGTCGAGACGCTGCTGAAGCCCGAGAACCAAGACGCGCTGACCGGTGTTCTGACCTATCACGTGCTGCCATCGAAGGTGACCTATACCGAGCTGGCAAATCTGATCGACGCGAATGGCGGCAGTGCCGAGTTGGAGACCGTTGCCGGTGGCAAGCTGAGCTTTGCAATGAACGGGCCGGTCAACATCTCGGTCACCGACGAAAAGGGCGGTGTTGCGAACATCACCATCTATGACGTGATCCAGTCGAACGGCGTGATCCACTCGATCGACCACGTGCTTCTGCCGAACTGATCGGCAGACCGGCGCGGCGGACCCCTTCCCCTCTCCTCCCGGCCGCCGCGCCGCTTTTTCTTAGGACGACCACGATGCGCAAGCTCCTTCACCCCATCTATGTCCGGCTGACCCATTGGGTGAACGCGGCGACGGTTCTGGTCATGATCGGCTCGGGCCTGCAGATCCACAATGCCTACCCAATTGTGCCGTTCACTTTTCCGTCCTGGATGACCATCGGCGATTGGTTGGGCGGCGCCCTACTGTGGCATTTTGCTGCGATGTGGGTTTTCACGCTGAACTTGGTGGTCATGGTTGTGTTGGGCGTCTTTACAGGGCGTTACAGATTGATGCTGTTGCCTGTCTCCCCCCGCATGGTGATCAGTGACGTAACGGCGGCCCTGTCCGGGCGCGGCCTGCATGACCCGTCTGGCCGCTACAATGCAGTGCAAAAGGTTCTTTATCTGGGCATTCTGATGACCTTGGTCGTTTTGGTGGCCTCTGGCCTTGCGCTGTGGAAGCCCGTGCAGTTTCAAGGTTTGACGGCAGCAATGGGCGGCTTTCAAGGGGCCAGGGTTGTGCACTTTGCGGCCATGGCCGGTGTTGTGGCCTTCCTGATCCTGCACGTCGCGATGGCGATCCTGGTGCCCCGCACGCTGCGGCAAATGACGCTTGGACGATAAGAGCCCTGCATGTCCTTTAAGTTTCGCAATCAGACACCGCCGGTTGACCCACAAGACCTTGTCAAAGACGCCGCGAAGCTGCTGCCCGATAGAAGCCGACGTAGATTCCTGGGGCAGATTACCAGCCTGGGCGCGCTCGCCGCGCTGACCGGGTGTGACATTGTCAATGGCACCTCGGCAGAGGATGCCTTGCGCCTGATCTCGGACTGGAATGACTGGGTTCAGGCGCGCTTGTTTTATCCGGGCAAGTTGGCCCTCACCTATCCTGACAGCGCGATCACCGACCCGTTCCCGTTCAATGCCTTCTATCCGCCGGACCAGGCGCCGAAGGTGAACGGGGAGCGCTGGCAGCTTTACGTCGAAGGCGCGGTTCAGGATCGGCGTCATTGGACCTTAGCCGATTTGATCAGGCTGCCGCAGGAAACTCAGGTTACCCAACACATCTGCATCGAGGGGTGGAGCGCCATCGGCAAATGGACGGGCGTGCCGATGCACATATTCCTTCAGCGGATAGGTGCGGATACCAGGCGAAAATACGTGAACTTCATCTGCGCGGATCGGTACGAGACCTCTTTGGACATGGCGACTGCGCTGCACCCGCAGACGCAGATGACCTTGCGCTTCGGGGGCGAGGCCTTGCCCCGCCCTTATGGCTTTCCGATGAAGGTCCGGGTGCCGACCAAGCTGGGGTTCAAGAACCCAAAGCACGTTGTGCAGATCTCGATCACGGATGACTTTGTCGAGGGGTTCTGGGAACGCCGTGGCTACAACTGGTTCGCCGGTCTCTGACGATATCCGGTTATCGGGTGTTCTTCTTCAGCAGCAGTTTGAACATGGCCCGCGTGACGGGTTTGGCTGCCGCGTCGCGCCGCGCATTGGCGCTGGCGGATGTTACGACGCGTTGTGGCGCCGTCATCTTGACCACTTGCTGCGCCGTCTGAGCTCCACACTCTAGCATCGCAAGATAACGTGTCTTCAGCTCTGGCCTTTCATAAGTCAGATGTTGCGTGACCGTGCGTCTGATCGCTGCCAGGTATCGTTTTGCGTGTTTCGGCGTTTGGGAATGATACCAGGACACTGCATTGCCCCAGCACCCGGTCTGAGATTTCAGCGACGCCAGAAAACGCCCGGCATGGGCAATATTGCGGGTCGGATCCAACATCGACTTGGCCGTCGGGAAGTGCTTGCCGTGATAGCGGTGATTCACCTGGGCGCAGCCGACGTCGAAAGACTTGTAACCGGCGGCCAGCAAACGTTCGATATGGGCCTCTGCCGCCGCCCGTGTCGGATACCAATACCCCTTGCCGTTGTGGTTGATGGTCCACGGCCACGGGACGCGCCGCCGATCGATCGTGCGCCCGGATTCGACAAGCATGATGCCTTGCAGAAGAGCCTGCGGAACCGGCGCTCCAAGTCCCGCCGTACTTACGGCCTGCTGACAAAGCCGCCAATCCGCGCTGGGTTCGGCCAGAGCCTGCGGTCCAAAGGACAACCCGATGCCCAGAGCAAGACCGCTCAAGAAGGCGGTGGACGAAACTGAACGGCCATTTTTCTGTGTGTTGGACATCGCTGCCTCGGGTCCTTGGATCACCCTGTGATGATCAACGGGCCGGTGGCGAGATCGGATGCGGGCCCAAGAAAATTCACCCAAAGTGCATCCAGTTCGACCAGGGCCAACGTTGTTCGGGTTGCACGGATCGGCGCAAGAACTTCCGCCCGTGCGCCAACACAGCACAGGAGGACGCCAGTCCATGCTTTCAAAATACTCGTTCGCTGCGGCCGCGCTCAGCACAGCGCTCATGGCGGTAACAGCGGGGGCCTCCAGCCATATGGATGCACCGCTGATCACCTTTGACGATCCCGCAAACACAACGGATGTCTACGCCTTTGTCAGCAAGGACAAACGAACCGGAACACAGTATCTGACAACGGCGCTGTCGGTCTATCCGTTTGAAGAGCCGGGCATCGGCCCCAACAACTATCGCTTCGATGATCGTGTGGTTTATGAGATCCACGTGGCGCTTGAGGACAGCATCGAGGCCGGCAAGCCCGATCTGACCTATCAGTTTACTTTCGACACGAAGTTTCAGAACCGCGATACGATCCTGCAGAACTATCTCGGCGTCATCGATCCCTATGCCCGCGACAAGGACGGCTTCTTCGTCAATCAGAACATGCGCCAGTCCTTTAGCGTCGTTCAGATCGATCGGCGGGGCAAGCGGACGCAGAAGCGCCGCCTGGGCAAAGGCGCGCGTGATGGGCTGATCGTGCCGCCCAACAACCAAGGCCTGGTGACCCCGTTCTACAACCGGGACAATAATGGCGATCTGCCCGCCAGGGATGGTGTCGCTGCGATCTCGAACCTGGACGGGTACACGCAAGCAGCGATCGCAAAGTTGCGTGACGGATACCGGTCCTTCGCGGGTCAACGGGACGATGGGTTCTATGCCGACATTCAGTCGATCTTCGATCTGGACTTTTCGTTTGGTGCGAACACCGGCACAGCAACGAAGCCGTTCGACAGCCAAGGCGGCTTCAACGTGCACACTATTGTTTTGGACATCCCTTTGGAGGAACTGAATGGCGCCAAGATCGCAGGCGTCTACGCCACGACCAGCCGGGTCGAGCGTTTTGGCAAGTTCAAGAAACTGAAGCAGGTCGGACGCCAAGGGAATCCCTTGTTTGCTGAAGCCTTGATCGCCAATCGCGACAAGGATCGGTACAACCAGACGACCCCGGGGCGCGATGCAAAGAACTTCGCGATCTATGCAGAGGATCCAGCGCTTGGCCGTGTGCTGGGCGTCACCGAACTGATCCCGGGTCTGCTGCGGTCGATCTACATTCCGGACATGATCAAGGTTGATCTGACCACGGGACCGGCCCGCACGCCCAATGATCCGGAGTTCGATGCGCGCAGCGTGTTTGGTGGCGACGTTCTGAAGAGCGAGTTCCAGGACCCGTTCGCCAATGGCGGCTTCATCCCGGGTGGCTGGCCGAATGGTCGCCGGTTCGGGGACGACGTCATCGATATCGCTCTGATTGCGCTGGGCGCCGCGGGCGCAGGCCCTGACTTTTCGTCCTTTGCCGGGGACCGTGTTGATGAGAACGACATCACCTACAACGATGTCTTTCCTTACGCCGCGACCCCTCTGAACGGGCGCAATCACCCAATCCAGTCGCGGACGGCTTCGGGCCTCTGAAGCGGTCTTTGAACCTGCCTGTGGGCGCAAGACGCGCCCAC
This sequence comes from Paracoccaceae bacterium, assembly GCA_050043005.1. Classification (GTDB taxonomy): domain Bacteria; phylum Pseudomonadota; class Alphaproteobacteria; order Rhodobacterales; family Rhodobacteraceae; genus Thermohalobaculum. The sequence goes on along the minus strand of JBHJIZ010000137.1, from coordinate 24,244 downwards.
AGAGATTGTTGTCGTGATGGGAGGGAGACATGACTTTCCGCAGTTTCGCCATACCGGCGTTAGGTCTTTTTCTGACGGCTGCTGCTCCGTTGGTTGGCTTGGCAGAGCCTCAGGTCCGGGAACGAGGTGAAGCAGTCACGCATTCAGATGCCGGTCGATCAGGTGATCGTGCCGCTCTCACGGAACGCGCGCGCGATTTGATCCGTCAGGGACGAACGGCCGGCGATCCACGGCTCTATAGCCGCGCCGAGACCTTGATCTTACCGCTGATGGCTGATGGGGAATCGGCCGAACTGTTGGTTCTGCGCGGGACAATCCGGCAGGCCCGCCACGATTTCGCGGGTGCTCTGTCGGACCTGAGCAATGCAATCGACACCATGCCGAACGAACGGCAGGCTCGCCTTAGTCGCGCCTTTGTCCGCATGTCAATCGGCGACTATGAAGGCGCCCTGTCCGATTGCCAAGGCTTGCCGCGCAGCGCAGGGCCATTGGTTCGTTCAGCATGCTTTGGGCGCTTGAGCAGTTTGACCGGAAACGCGGCCAAGGCAGATCAAATCCTGTCCGGGGCGCTGCAACAGATGCCCGGCGCTGCGTCTGGTCCGAAGGCATGGCTGTTTGCATTGCGCGCTGAAATTGCGGTCCGCCGCGGAGCCGATCCGCGCCCCCATTTCCAGCGGGCTCTTGTGCTGTCAGACAATGCCCGGAATGTGCGGCTGTCCTTTGCCGAGTATCTGGTTTTCAGCGGTCAGCCGCAGGCGGCGCTGGAGGTCCTGGATCCGGCAGATACGTCCGATGCGGCCGCAGTCATTCGATTGCGGGCCGCAGCGCAAACAGGCTCGATCAGTTCCGATGATGTCGATCTGGTTGCCATGCAGTTCGAACAGGACCGTCAGGAAGAAAATGCGGTCCATCTGCGTGAAGAGGCGCGCTTCTTGCTGGACGTTGTCCGGGCGCCTGACCGCGCCGTCGATGTGGCCATCGCGAACTGGGCAGTTCAGAAAGAGCCTGAGGATCTGTTGTTGCTGGTCCAGGCCGCTGCATCAGCCGGAGATCTGACGCTCGCCGCACCGGCGCTTGCGCATCGCGACGCATTTGGAATCGAAGACGTCAGAGTCGACGCCGTGTTGGCCAAGGAGCAAGACAAATGAGCCGGTTTCCCAAGATCGTATATGGCCTTTTCTTGGCGTCACTGTTGACCACACCAGCAAAAGCCCATCAGGACAGCACGGCTTACTTGGATCTGGTGTTGTCTGACGACGGGGCGACCGCGCGGCTTGAAGTCAGTCTGGAGGATCTTGACTATGCGCTTGGTCTGAATGCCAACGCTGATCGCAAACTGGACTGGTCCGAGGTGCAGGCCGTTGCCCCGCGCATACGTAGATACATAGAGGCAGGTTTGACGTTAGTCTCGGCAGACGCCGATTGCCAGATCATGCAGGGCGCATTCAGCGTCAACGATCGTCGCCACGGTGACCCCTATCTTGTCATCCCTCTAGACCTCACCTGCGGGGGGGCCTCTCCGAAAAGGCTCACCTACGAGTTGCTGTTCACGCACGATCGCCGGCATCGCGTCAAAACCAAGATCGTTGTTGGCGATGAGGCCGTGACCGAGGTGCTAACGAACCGAAACCGCGTTCTGGCTTTGCCGGTCCAGGCGAGAAACTGAACGCCCTTCACCGCCTAACCAAACTGCAGTGGTCCAACGGTCCAGGTCAACCAGGTCGCGATCGCCAGGAAGGGGCCAAACGGCATCTGATGTGCCAGGGATATTCCAGACCTGGTGACCGTGGCTGATGCGCAGTGCGCTACCACGCCCATGGCGGCCGCAATGACGACCACGCCCGGCAGTGCCGCCAGGCCAACCCCCGCGCCGCTGCTGGCGATTAGAACCGCATCGCCGGCGCCCAGGCCGCCTTTCCCACGCAAACCCTGGTAGACCCACCTGATCAGGAAGAAGCTCATCCAACCCAGCAAAGCCGCAACTGCATGCAGATAGAGCATATGTGGTGTCAGGACCCACGTCACCGTCAGCCCACTTAGGACCAAAGCTGAGGTCATCCACCTCGGGATCAACATCGTCGCCCAATCGACCATGGTGATCGCCAAAAGCAGCCATCCCAGGATGCACCCGGCAAGCTGTACCTGACCTGGCAGGGTTGCCATCCAGATCGGCGCTGCCGCCCCAAGACCTGCGGCGATCAGGTATCTTGCCTGCCGATGCCGGACATTGATCCCTTCGTCATCTGCAACGCGGTCTGCCTGATGTTGGGACATCGTCCCGATCAAAGGACCGGCGGCAATCAAGGCGATTTGGTCCATCCCTAGCATGCGGGCTGCCTCGACTGCATCCAACAAGCACCGTCGCCACGTAGGTCAAGGCAAGACCCATCATCAGAGGAGAACTTGCCATGACCACCATTGCTCGCCGCCAATGCAAACCCCGCCGCGATCCGGGCTTCAGCCTGATCGAGCTGCTGGTTGTTCTGGGAATCCTGGGGCTGCTGGCAGGTTTTGTCGCGCCAAAGGTTGTCGGCTATCTTGGCAAGGCGAAAGGCCAAACGGCGACAACCCAGATCGATTCTCTGCGAAGCACGCTGGATCTCTATTTGCTGGATACGGGGCGGTATCCAACCGCGAAAGCAGGTCTTTCGGCCCTGGTCGCGAATGATGGTCGGACACCGGGTTGGAATGGCCCTTATCTGGGCGATGGCACGGTGCCGGTCGACCCTTGGGGCAACGCCTACCTTTACGCCTTGTCCGACACCGGGCTGCCCCAGATAACATCGCTTGGTGCCGACGGTGTCACCGGTGGCACAGGCGATGCTGCCGACATTATTCGGTAAAAACATCGTCAGGACCCGGTTGGTCGCAGCGAGATCAACCGGTCCCGCAACTCCCGGGTCACCAATCGTGCCTCGGCTGGATTGCGGACCACCCGTGGGGTGATCATGATGATCAACTCGGTGCGCTGGCGCACATCTTCGGTGTTCTTGAACAACTCTCCCGCAACAGGGATGTCCCGCAACAGCGGCACACCGGTTTGGAAGTTTCCCGCCTCTTCGCGGATCAATCCACCAAGGGCCAGGCTTTCCCCATCGTTGACGGCGACCGTCGTCGCGATGCGGCGTTGCTGGATGGTTGGGGAGTCGATGCCCGACGTCGTCGTCTCGACCACGTCGCTGACATTCTGTTCGATTTCCAAAACCACAAGCCCGTTGTCCGAAATGCGCGGCGTTATGTTCAACGTCACGCCGGTGTCGCGATATTGGACGGAGTTGACGATCGGTGCGTCCGGATCGTTCACGCTGACAGCGGACTGCAAGACCACCGGGACCTGATCGCCGACCTGCAAGGTGGCAGAGCGATTGTCCAGCACCATCAGTGACGGGTTCGAGACAACATTTACGTCGGTCAGGCCGCTAAGTGCATTGACCACGACACCGGCATTCGACCCCGACAACAACAACGAAAGTCCAGCACCTGTCGGGTTCACAAAATCCGTCAGATTCGCGGAGAACTGGCCGTCGAATTCACCGAACCGCAGAAACCATTCGACCCCGTATCGCAATTCATCCGCCAGGGTCACTTCGGCGATCATCATTTCCAGCAGCACCTGGCTGGGCAGCGTATCGAGGCTTTGAATCAAAGAGATCGCATCTGGGTAGCTGTCTGGGTCGGCCCGGACGATCAGCGCGTTTCCGGCATCGTCGGCGACGACCGAGACCCCGCGCGGACCAGTGTTTGCGACGGTCAAGGATGCCTGAGTAACGACGGCTTCTACATCGGGGTTGGGCGTCTGTCCACGACCGCTTTGCGGCGCGCCGTAGATCTTGGACACCAGATCCGCCAGTTCGGCTGCTGACCGGTTTTGCACCTGATAAACATAGACCGAGCGGTCGTCTCCATCGGCGATGTCCAAGTAAGGTACGATGTCCTTGATGGTGTTCAAGATTGCGGCGCTGGGCGAGACGACCAACACGGCTTTAGCCCGTTCGACAGGTATAACCCGCGTGTCCGCGGCACCTTCGGCCGCCTCGTCCGACAGGGTGAACATGATCTCTTGCGCGACGTCGGCAGGGTTGGCGCGGCTCAGTGGCAGAAGGCCAATGGACATGGACCGCAGCCAGTCAACATCGAACAAATCGATCATGGCGCGAACTTCATCCAGTTCGCGGCGCGACCCGGCGAGCACCAGCATCCCCCGTCTGTCATCCAGGCTTCGGATCGCGCCTTCCGCGATAACGGGCTCCAGGATTTCGGCCATTCGGCTGGGTTTGATGTGGCTTAGTTTGATGGCCTGGCTGCGATATCCCAGCGCGGCGCCGATACCGCGATCCAGCGGCGCTGACCTCAGCGGGGGAGAGTCCCGATCGTCGGGAATAATGCGGAAGCTGCGTCCGTTCGACAACAGTGCCGCACCGCGCGCTGTCAGCAGGTCTTCGAAGAGCCCGATGATCTCTTCTGCGGTCGACGGGCGAGAGGTCCTGAGCGTCGCGACATCCGGTAAATCGGCTTCGATCGTGTAGATCTCGCAAATCACCTAAACATAAACAAAAAAAGCGATGTCGTCAATGCTCGCGTTTTCGATGTTCAAAGTGGTGCGCGGGCCTTGGCCGCTGTTGCGTGAACGCTGCGATTGCGGTGCGATGGATAGCGCATCGCCATACCGAACAAAGGTACGGGTTGGTTGTGTCGTATTTCCGGGGCCAATCCGCCTGGCGGGCGCAGCGCTTTGAAGAACCGGCAATGGTCGAGCCTGCTCTTGCGGCAATGGTTCTGCCATGCTCACCCGTGACAGCGTGCGGTGATCATCGCATCCAGCCAACGCCGCCACGTGGAGGCTGACCAAAAGGACAAACAAGGAGCGATGCCGGCTAGGGCCTTTCGTCCGCAAGAGGGTCATGAGCGGAGCCCCTCTGTCGGGCTGGTATCCGGTAGGACGTGGCCGTCGATATGCAATAGAATCTGACGCCCGTCTTGACGGACCACCGCGCTTTTCGGCAGAATCGAGACAAGCTCGACACCCGATTTTTTGTCGCCTTCCGACAGCCAGAAGCGGGTGTCATCCTGGACCGAGATAAGGGCGGATCGACGGTTGCCCGCGATGAAAATGCCATGGAGACCGAGACCGTCGTTTGATGTGAAGCTGGGCGTGGGACCGATTTCAACGGCTTGCGGCACCACGTCCAACTGCGGCGGCCGTCGCGACGGGTGGAAGAGCGGTTTGGATTTGATCGCGGTTAAGTCCGGTTCCGATAGCAAGGTATCAAGATCGAATGCCGCGAGTTCCGGGGATGGCGCTGGGAGGGACGGGACAGCATTGATCCTGTCCTGACCGGCAAACCACATGTCCAAAACGACTGCCGAGGATGCAGCCAGCGCTCCGGCGGTTAACAGCCGTAAGATATCCGTCATCTTTCCCCCTCCTTCAAATAAGCTGTGAATTCCGCTGTGATTCTGAGTTCGATCTCTGGCGCGTCGGACCCATTGCCGGGCGCGCGAACCGCGTTCATCGCCACACCCTTCTGGAGCAACATCGGCCGTCCGTGTTCAAGTTCTGCGAGGATCTCGAGCGCCGAAGTCGCCTCTGCCCGATATTCGACCGACAGTGTGATCGATCCGGATCTGTCGGCGTCGTCTTTGCCGGCTGAGACGCGCTCAAGGCGCCCTCCATTACTGGAAACGACGTCGTCGACATGCGATTGAATGATTGCAAACCCCTGTTGGCGACTTGGCGCATCGACAAAGATGCCCGATGTCGAAAGCGTTTGGTCCATCTGGGCCATCAACGTCTCAAGCTCGGGGGCTTGATTGACCAGCGATTGCATTCGCCGTGTTTTATCTGTCAGCAGCTTCAGGGAGGCCGAGTGTTCCGCTTTCAGGTGCTGGTTGATCGTCAGCGCAGCGGCGGAAACTCCGCCAATCAACCCGGCAACAATGATCCATGCGATCAATGCCCGCCAATGATGTTGCGCCAGTCCCTTCATTGGATTGGCTCTGCGGGAGTGGTCTGCATGCCGAGGTCAAATCGATCACGTCCCTTTGATTCAAGCCGAATAACGGGCGCAGTGAAGCGCACGTCTTGAAGGGATTGGACACGGTCGAACGCCGCCAGAATCTGGCTGGCTGACTGGGCTTCGCCAGTTATGGAAATCTGACCGTCAACAACTTCGGCAGACGTCAAGAAGGCCTGTTCGGGCAGCACCTCGGAAATCATGTTCGTCCACGCGCTTGCCCGTCCCGAACGGACCAAGGTCGCTTTGAACGCATTCAGCCTGTCCTGCCGGGCCAGCAATTTGTTGCGTTCCAGCATAACGGGCGCGGCCCTGGCCTGGGCGGCTTCGAGTGCGGCCTTCGCCGCTGTCAACTCACCCTGGTTTGTCAGCGTCAGGGCAAGCAGCGGCCCGGCCGCAACCGCACCCAGAAAACAGCAAGCGGCCATATCAAGCCTGCGCGTGCTGCCCGGGCGCTTTGAGCGAAGAAGGTCAATGCCATGAGGTTGACCGCAGCCCTGTCTTTGGACATCGACACGCGTTGCGTGGTAACCGGCACGCCGTACTTGGTCCAATGCGGTGTCGATCACGTTGCAATACCAAACCTAAAAAGACACGGACATGCGTGTCCACGATGATCTTGGCTCCTCGATGTTCCAGGCAACGGATGGAAGGGGGCCGTCGAGCGGCCAGTCACTTGAACGTCGCCGGTCGGCAATGTCGTCCAGCCTGGGATAGGCGCTGGACGGCAAAATGCTCTGCAGAACCAAGGCTTGATCTGCGCGCAGTAGCAGGGCGTAACTCCGGGACCAGGCAAGCCGGTAGATCTCAAAGACCTCTGCGTCCCCGGTGACCTGGATGACCTTGGGCCGGCCGAACCGAGGCAATCGACCAACAAGGCGCATCCAGCCGAAACACGCTTGCCTTAACCGTTGGATCCACGAACGCATCTGGCGGCTCCTAATTGCCTATCCCTTCAAACAAATCGTTTGCCATGCGGATTCGGATGCATCCGGATCGCAACTCGCACCGTTGTTCCAATCGACCCAGTCACGATCGGCGGCGATGAATGCAAGCGGACGCACAAAACAGGATCGAGTACGTTGCCACGCTTCTTGAGACGCTCGAGGCAGAGGAAGTTCTGGAGCATGCCGCCATCGCTCGCGCCCGGAAAGCGTCCGCGGCAACCGGTGAACGGATCGATGTCGTCATGGTCCGATTGGGGCTGATCACCGAGGACAAGGTTGCCGAGATCTGGGCTCAGGTTCTGAATTTGCCCTATCTGGACCCGGATGAACTGAACGCAGCCAAATGCGACGACACCGGGCTGCGCCTTGAGTTTCTTTTGAATCACGGTGTGTTGCCCTTGCGCATTGATGATGGGCTGGTTGCCGTCCATGCCGACCCTGTTTTGCAAACAGGGGCCGTTGCATTGACCTTCGCCTTTGGCACTGACGTTACGTTCGCCGTGGCCCCAAGGTCAGCTGTGTTGACGCGTTTGGAACAGGCGATGACAAGCTCTGCCGAGCAAAGTGATACTGCAGGCGATTTCACGGCTGATAGTGACCTGGAACAGCTGCGCGACCTGGCGAGTGATGCACCGGTCATAAAATGGGTCTCTGATCTTTTTGATCGAGCGGGCACGGCAGGGGCGGCCGACATCCACATCGCGCCGTCAGAAGACGCTCTGAACATCCGGTTCCGCGTTGACGGCGGTATGCTGGCGGACATGGCGCCGCCCACTGCGTTGCGATTGGCGGTTGTGTCCCGAATTAAACTTCTGGCGGGGCTCGACATTGCAGAACATAGACGTCCACAGGATGGGCGATGCTCGGTGGCGGTGCGCGGCCAAGAAATAGACCTTCGTGTTGCGACCGCGCCGACCCGGGAGGGCGAGACTGTCGTCATTCGAATCCTGGACCCCCGGCGCGCTCAACTCTCCCTGAACCAGCTTGGGTTTTCCGAGTGCGCCCTGGGTCGGTTTCGCCAGGTCCTGTCAGCGCCCAATGGAATCGTCCTGGTCACAGGACCAACCGGGGCCGGGAAAACCACGACTTTGTATGCGGCATTGCAGGACACCAAGTCCGATGACAGGAAAGTTATATCGGTCGAAGACCCAGTTGAATACGCCATCCCTGGGGTGGTGCAAATTCAGGCCTCGCACGCCCTTGGTCTGAACTTCGCAAGGGTGCTGGAATCCATTCTGCGCCACAATCCTGACGTCGTCATGGTCGGTGAAATCCGAAACAAGGAAACCGCCGAGGTTGCTATCGAGGCCGCCTTGACGGGACACTTGGTGCTTAGCACGCTGCATACGAACAGCGCGGCGTCTGCCTTGACCCGATTACGGGAGATGGGATTACCCGCCTACCTGTTGGCCGAAGTCATCCGGGGCGTCGTTGCCCAACGTCTGGTGCGGCGGTCATGCCCGGACTGCGCCCAACGGGCGGCGCACTCGCAAGGCGATACCGTATCGAAGACCATCAACCCAGATGGTGCGTCCCTGCCTGCATCCGGATGCAAGACGTGTTGCTTTACCGGCTACAAGGGTCGCGTTGCGGTGACCGAGGTTCTGACTGTCGACGATGATCTGAGGCAACTCATCCTAAATGGTGCCAACGAGGCTGATTTGTCGAAGGCAGCCATAGCCGGAGGCATGATTCCCCTGGAACAGGACGGGGCCAACAAGGTCACCGCGGGTCACGCAGAAGCCCGGGACGTGTTGGCCGCTGTCGGAGCCTGGTAAGATGGCGATCTGGCGGCTTAACGCGGCGACGCCCGCGGGGGATTGTGTCGACGAATTGGTCGATGCCACCAGTCTGGAAGAGGCAACCCGGCTAGCAGAGGCGCGTGGGCTGATACCAATCGATGTTGCCCCTTATCGGAACCGTCGAGCGGTCCGAAAAGAAATCTCGAAACGTAGCCTTGAATTGTTGATTGCCGATCTTGCCGCGCTTTTGGGGTCCCATGTCCCGTTACCGCAAGCCCTGCAAACAATCTCTGACTCAAATACTCGCAAAGACATAAGGACGGCTGCGGGAAAGATTGCCGCCGCGTTGCGCGATGGGGTTGCTCTTTCGAAATCGTTTCAGGACATGTTGCAGGCACCCCCCCATGTCACAGCCGCAATACTGGCGGGTGAACGTGGCAGCGACTTGGGGCGCGCTCTTGATGATCTGGCCAGAGTACTTGAACGCCAGCGTGTTGCCGCAGACGCGTTCACCGGAGCGATGATCTATCCCGCCATTCTGATGGTCGTCACGCTGATATCGCTTCTGGTGATCTTGATCGGCGTGGTTCCGGGGATTGAACCCTTGATCACCGGCGCAGGGGCAAGCGCACCCCAAAGTGCGCGCATCCTGGTCGCAGCCTCTCAAGCGTTGCAAGATCATGGCGCGGCAGCAGGCGTTGTGTTGGCGACCGGGTTGGCTGTCGGTCTGCGTGCGTCTCGGGTGCCGGCAATCAAAGCTGTCATTCAAATAACTCTGCTTTGCGTACCGCTTGTCGGGGGCTTGCTCAGGGCGACCGAGACAGCGAACGTCCTCAGAACCACCGCCAATCTGATTTCAAATGGCATCGGCTTGCCAGAGGCGTTGTCGCTGGCTGCCGGTGCGGCGCGAACGGGGCCTTTCATGCGAGCGTTGGCAGATATCTCTGGGCGGGTGCGCGAAGGCGCCGATTTCATTGAGCTTTTCCAATCCAATGCTGTTTTCGATCGATCAGCCGACGGACTGATCGCCATTGGGTTTCAAAGCGGAAACCTGCCCAAGATGTTGAATGCGTCGGCCGCTTCACTGGAGCGCGAGGTAGAAAAAAGCACCAAGCGGATCGTGGCGATCCTGCCTGCCGTGATGACATTGGTTCTTGGCGGCGTGATCGGAGGGCTGTCCATCATCGTCCTCGGGGCCATCATGAGCGTGAACGATGTTGCGCTTTAATGGCGCCTTTGGACGACGGGCGCCTGGGTTCTCGTTATTGGAGATGATGGTGGTCCTGATCCTGATTGCCTTGGCAAGCGGCTTGGTGGTGACTCGCGTCGGTGCGGGCAAGGATGTGGCCGACACCCGCCGCGCGTTGCAGGAAATGACATCTGCGCTTGCAAACGCGCGTCGAAGCGCCATCCGGTCGGGCCGACCTCGTTTGGTCGAACTGTCCCAAGACGGCGTGACGACATTCCGGACAACCGAGATGCCCAATCTGCAAGAACAATCGTCGGCCAAATCGATCTTGGTCCGATTCTTCCCTGACGGCAGTAGTACCGGGGGCCGGATCATCCTTCGCGCTCCGGTGTCGGCAACGCTCACCATTGGTCGTTTTGTCGGCGGCGTCACCGTGGAGCCTTCCGATGAATGAACCAAGGGCAGGTTTTACTCTGGTGGAAGCATTGGTGGCGCTGGCGATGCTCGCCGCTGGATTGGTGCTGGTTCAACAGATCTACCGCAACAGCATGCGCGCTGACCTTGCCGCTGAACAGATGAATGCAGCGCTTTGGCTGGCTGACCGACAAATGGCAATCGGGGTTGCATCTCCGCTTTCGCCGGGGATCGATGCCGGCGAGGGCGCAAATGGCCTGACATGGCGGCGAAACACACGGCTCGCCGATCCATTGGTCGGCCAGTCGCATGGGCTCTGGATCATCGAGGTCGAGGTTCGCGCCCCCCAGTCATTCCGAACGACACGTTTGGCAACGTTTCGGCTGGGTCCGTCGACGGAGGAGGCGAGGTGACATCTCGGCGCAATCGCGAAGCTGGTTTTACGGTTGTTGAAATGCTGGTCACGATTACCGTGCTCGCACTCATCACGTCGATGGCGTTTGGTGTTATGCGTTTCGGCACGCAAGTTTGGGACCCTGGGCAGGGTACCCAGTCAGGACCAAACGCGCATGAAATCGGCTTTCGCTTCCGTTCGCTGGTCGGTCGGGCGGTCTTGCCCCCGGTCCGTCAGGCAGATCTTTCGGTCAAAGTTCCATTTCGATTGCAGTCAGACGTTCTGGAGTTCTTGACCATGGAACGGGATGGCTTGACGGCATGGCGATTTGCGTCAGAACCACGTGGTCGCGACACACGACTGTTGGTTCAACGGAGCCAGCTGTCCGGCCCGAATGCCTGGTTCCGGTCAATTGCATGGGGTGCGCCGGAATTTATCTGGCACAGTGCCGCTTCAATAACGTTTACAGCGACCGATAAAGGGCAGGCCGTGCGTGAATGGCCTGCGGCGCCAAGGGCGCCACAGGTCGTGACGATGACTTTCAAAGAAACCAATTCCAGATTTCAGATCGCCGCATTTCTGCGGCAGGCAAAGTGACCGGGCGCGGTGGCATACGGGGGCAGTCTGGGTTCGCGCTGATCCTCGTTCTTTGGGTCTTAATGATCATCGGGCTATTGGCGGCAGGTTACGCGCATCACACAAAGACACGTGTCACTGACGTTCGATCCCATCAGACTGTCGTAGATCTGCAGTGGCGGTCTTACGCTGGGCTCGCTCTGGCAATAGCCGAGATTGAGAGGGTAAAGGCAACGGGCGCGGCGAGCCCTGACCAATATGCCTGCTCGTTTGGGGATGCAGATGTCGTCGCAATAATCGAGGATGAGCAAGGGAAAATCGATCTGAACGAGGTATCACCTGAGACCGTGTCGGCGCTACTTGTCGAGATGGGAACAGACAAGGATGACGCACGGCAGCTTGCGCTTCGTCTGGCGGACTACCTCGACCCCGACGATTTCAGCAGATCCAGTGGCAACGAAGCGACTGATTTCCTGCAACGGGGATTGGCACCACCCCGCAATGGGAGACTGATTTCGCTCAGAGATCTGGCCGGCATTCCGGGTTGGCGGCAGATTTCAATGCAAGAGATTTCTCAGCACGCGACCGTGCATTCGGGCCGCAGGCAGGTTGACCCAGCATCGGCAAGCGACACCGTTCGCACTGTTCTGACGAACCTCGGGGCTGCACCAGAAAACACAAAGGCGTCAGCAAAAGCGCGTTTCACTGTGCGGATGGCCGCGTCCCGTGAACAGGACGCACAGGTTTCTTCGGTCGTTGTGTTCGAGACACGACCCGATCTTCCAACCGGATATCGCGTCCTGGAGTGGCAAGATGAAACCGGGCCGACTGTCACGCCCATCATCAACAGCTGCGAGCGTATGAACTGATTTGCAGACAATGCGAGGTGCTTAAGCACGCCTATGCTACTCACATCTGAGCCCTCTCAATGAAATTTCGCTCATACTGAATTACAAGTTGAGGCGGTTGCATGAACAAAATCGAGATTTTTTGGGAGCTTGGGACTAAAGTTGCTTCACGAAGTGTCAGTTCTAACGGTCTCGCTCTGCCTTATAAGTCGTTGAGCTTCTGAATGTCTGGTTTTGGGAAGCCTCAATCGATCTCTTTGAATTGCAACGAAGGTCTGGATTGTCCGCACAACTGCCATTGGCACCAGCAGAAAAACGCCCGTTCTCCTGATAATCGGATGATCGGCCCAGTTGGACAACACGCGCGGTCGGGGAAGCCGTTGCCGAATTCAGCACCACATTGACCCCCGTGCCAATGCCTTTTCAGTGGCTGATCACACGACCCAGATTTCAGTCTCCGCACCGTGAGTTGGTCGTACATGACATGAGCCGACTCTCAGTCACCTTGAGCTGTACGCGATCTTCAATCCCAATTGATCAAAGCCGAAATCAGCGATGATCTCGCAACCGAGCCCGGACAATCTCAAGTCGTTAGAGCTAGACCGTCACAAGCTGCAATGTCAGCGCATTGACATGGGACACCGGACACTCGGTCAGAACCTCGGGATCGAAGCGCGCACGCAACCCGTCCGATCGACGGCCATCGATGAACTTCATCGGCCACCCTCGGAAGGCCGGGCTGGGCACGTCGTGTTCCGCCAGGACCTCGATATCGCGATGGCGCCCATCGGTCTTTATGATCTCGAACAGCGAGTCGATCAGCAGCGCCTCGCCTTCAAGCACATGGAAAAAGACCTCGCCGCTGAAGAACAAGGCACTCGTGACATCAAGCGCCTCGTTGTTGCGGGCAGAAATCTCCCAGATCCGGACAAGGTCATAGTCCGAAAGATCGCGCGTTGGCCGGCTCGAGTATATCAGGCTATAGGGCAACAGAGCTCTCCTGGCGCCAAACGACACGTGGCGCATCCCGCCACCACCGCTGCGGATCATCGTTAATGCCGAAGAGCTAATCCTCGCTTAATCAACCCGCCGCCTTCGCAAGATTGCCGACTTTCCGGGACGGCGCGCCACGGGCAACGGCAGCGTGATCATCAGTGCACTGTCAATTCGTGATCGGTGAAACAGAACTCCGCTGGCCGGATCAGTGCGGAGTGCGCCACGCGCACCGAGTGGAGCGGTCCATCAAGCTCTCGGCCCCAGAAATCCAGGAACTTCTTCAATTCAGGAAACTCAGGTGCGAGATCGTAGTTCTGCCAGACGAACGTCTGAAGGACGCTCAGCGCATCCGGCATGCGATAGATGATCTCTGCGGTCGCCAGGGAATACCCATCCAACTGGCGGCGGAAGTCGGTATCGACCTTTTTCATGAAACGCCTCGACACATCTCCTTCTTTTGGTTTGCGGAGCAGCCATGACGCGCGTTTCGGCACGGACCCACGGACCTCCGGCAAGAAACACGATGCCAGAAAATAGTTAATGGGACAGTCTTGCGCAAAAATTTTCTATACAGATAATTCGCACAACGATGCCGACACGCGACAAACGCATGTCGACACTCGATCTCCTCAAAAAATACACGCATTGGTCGTTGACGCGTCGAACAATTTCTCGGACTCTTGCGCCAGTGAACAGGAATGGCGGATGCGCCGCGCTCCCATCGCGGCGCCGAGTATGGTTGAGGGCAGCACCGTGGGCTTTGATTGGGATTCTCCGACGCAACAGTTCACAACGATCAATGACGTATCGTTAGAAGTGCAAACCTGGGGTCCACCACCCGGGTCAGAGGTGACACTGGTTCTGCTCCACGAAGGGCTTGGCAGCGTTGCCATGTGGCACGATTTTCCAGAAGCCCTTGCAGATCGGACCGGCTGCGGTGTCCTGGCATACTCACGGCAAGGCTATGGCCAGTCCGACCCCTGCCCGCTTCCGCGGCCACTGGACTATATGCAGCGCGAAGCGCGCGACGGTCTCGGACCTCTCCTGGACGCCGCGGGCGTACAGCGCGCCATCCTGCTCGGCCATTCAGATGGGGCGTCAATCGCCGCACTCTATGCCGGGCGTCACCCCGACCCCCGGGTTCAGGGCCTGCTCGTCCTGGCGCCGCACTTCTTTGTGGAAGATGTCTCCATCGACGCAATCAGGAACGCGCGCGTTGCATGGCGCGAAACCGACCTGCCGGAGCGGCTGGCAAAGTACCATGCGCGTCCCGACGTCGCCTTTCGTGGCTGGAACGATGCATGGCTGGATCCTGCGTTTCGCGACTGGGACATCTCGACGGCCATTTACGGATTGGCCGCGCCCTGCCTTGCCATTCAGGGCACGTTGGATCCCTACGGCACGGCGGCGCAGATCCAAGTGATCGCCGATCGCAGCCCGTCGCCGGTCGATCTCCACCTTTTGGAAGACTGCGAGCACAGCCCGCACCGGGAGCAAAAGGAACAGACCCTCGATCTTGTTGCGAAGTTTGTAGAAAGGCTCGCAGGCCAGGACGTCTCCGGAGCAGCTTCGTGACCCGCTGGCCGCTTCCCGATCAGCCTCATGTTCCCGGGCGCACACCCCGTCCAACCCAGTCGCCAGCCTTCGACGCGGCACAAGGCGCACCGGTTTACACGGTCGACAAGATGTGGGCCCAGAACGAGACCTACCTCTACGGGATCGCCCTCTACAATGCGGCGTTCTTCTGGGAAGCGCACGAAGTCTGGGAACCCGTCTGGATGCGTGCGATGGGGAACAGCCGGGAACGGCTTCTGATGCAGGCGCTTATCCAACTTGCCAACGCATGTCTGAAGATCGAGATGGAGCGCCCGAAAGCAGCACTTCGATTGCTCGACATCGCCGGTCAGCGCTGTGCCGACGCTGCATGTGGTGGCCCATCACTCATGGGCCTGTCGCTCACGACGTTAGAGGCCTCCATCGCGAGTTTCACCACATCGGTGCACGCGGCAAACCCGGAATCCGCGACGGAGTTGCTCTGCGAGAAACCCCTGCTCGCACCCTGTCCGAACTGACGAACAGCCCGGCGTCCTTGGCGAGAGCCCCTGACTGTCGGAATGCGCGTTACAGGGCGGATCAGATCGCGGGCTTCGCAAAGCGATCCCAACCGACCATCTTCATGACGTGCCAGTAGTTCGGCGCCAGCGTCATGCGCTCGCCGTAACCCTTTTCGATCAGCAACCGGTGCAGCTTTGGCAACTGCCAGCACGGCATGTGCATGACCAGATGGTGCTCGAGATGGTAATTGACCCAGTACGGCGCGAAGAACAACGCCGTGATCGGGTCGGCATACGTGGTGCGCACATTGCCGAACGGATCATCCTTGTCCGGCACCATCGCGTGCTCGGCGATATTACGCACGCGGATCACGAACTGGTTCCAGGTCAGCAGCGGCAGCACCCAGAACGCCAACCAGTACCACCACGCGCCAATCGCCCACATCACCGCGAAGATGATCACGTTGCACAGAACCGCCGGGCGCAGATCCTCGGATTGGAAGGTCTGCGCCATCTTGGCACCCGCGATTGCATCCTCGTCGAAGCCCAGCTGCATCGCACGCCGGAACTGCGCAAGGCGCAGCTTGTAACCCGTCTGCCCGGTCAGCTCGCGCGTGAACTTGCGCTTCAGGCTATCGCGCGTCGTCGGGAACTTCGCGGACAGCGGCAGATCCGGGTCCTTCTCGGTCTGCGTGTATTTGTGGTGGGTCAGATGGTAGGTCCGGTACGAGGTCATCTCGGCCAGGATCGGACGCGCGCACAGCCAATGCGACGCCCACTCGTTCAGCCACCGCGTCCTGAACAACGCCACATGCGCGCCTTCGTGCATCAGGATCGCGAACCCCAGTTGCCGCGACCCGATCAGCATCACGGCCAGCACGAACGTGACCACCGACGGATACCAGTGGAACATCAGCACCGCGCCCAGAACCACGCCCCAGCCCCACAGCACCAGGCCCGCACCCATCCAGTCGGACCGGCGCGCCAGCGGGCGGATCTCATCCGGTGTCAGAAAAGCCCTTCCAGGCGTCATGGCGATCTCCTCAGCCGCGCTTGTATCACCAAGGCGACGCCTCCTCAATTCCGGGATTGCTTGAATCGGATATGTGAACCATCGGCGGCGGGGGTCGAAGTGCCGGTCGCAACACCTGATGCCGACACGGCGACGGGTCTCGCGACACTCGAGAACCCCGCCGGCGGGATCCGCGTGATCATCCGCGATATCGCCTCGATCAGTGGCAACGCAGCCCTGTGAAACTTTCTCAAAAAAGCGACGAAGTTGAACCTGAGGTCGACACGCAAACTCCCGGGACGAGATCCAAAGCGTCTTGCCCGGCGGCAACGCGAACTACCAACAAACCGCGCTCTCGCCCCGCAGCGGCGGGAGAGCGCACATGATTGCAAAACGACCGTCGTGATCCGACCTCGAACACGAGCGCTGCCGTTCAGCGCGACCGCATCGGAGCCGCGTATGATCACTCGTCCCCGCGTGACCGCCACCGACCTTCCCGCGCAGAGCCTGCTCTCGCAGCGCGTCGGCGACGGTGACTTCCTCGACTGCTATTCGGTGCAATCCGCTCTGTCTCCGCGCGAGGCCGCTGACATCATCACCGCCTTTCCCGGCTGGGCACGTGCACTGCTCGTCCTGCGCCGGTGGATCACAGCGCCGTTCGGATTGGACAATGACGGACCTGACACCGCCGACAAAGTGGGCATCTTCCCGGTCGAGATCGACACGGCCGAAGAGCTGATCGCAGGTTTCAACGACAAGCACCTGAACTTCAGGGTTTCGGTGCAATCGCATGCCGGGCGCGTGTTTCTGGCAACCTGGGTTCATCCTCACAACCTCGGCGGGCGCATCTATCTGACGGCGATTCTACCCTTCCACATCCTGATCGCACGGAACGCGCTCGCACGGGTCGCCCGGACGTAGCGGTGTGACCCGCGCACAAACACACTATTTGCGACGCCAACATTTCTGCTAGGGGTTCCGGACCCACGATCCGAAGGCCCCGCCATGATCTACCCGACACCTGATGCCTACTTGTCCGCACCGCACAAGGCGGTCGCACTCTTCGGGATGTCCGGACTCGGCAAGACCCGCATCGCCAACGTGCTGCGCAGCCGCGGCGACTGGTTCCACTACTCGGTCGATTACCGGATCGGCACGCGCTACATGGGCGAGCACATCGCCGACAACTTCAAGCGCGCGGCCATGCAGGTGCCGTTCCTGCGCGAGCTGCTGATGTCGGACTCTGTCTCGATCAAATCGAACCTGACCTTCGAGAACCTCGCCCCCCTCAGCACCTATCTCGGCAAGCCGGGCGATCCATCGCAGGGCGGCATCCCGTTCGACGAGTACGTGAACCGCCAGCGCCAGCACCGCGTCGCCGAGGACGCGGCGATGCAGGACACGGTGCACTTCATCGACCGGGCCGAACAGATCTATGGCTACCCGCATTTCCTCTGCGACACGTCCGGTTCCCTTTGCGAGGTGGTCGACCCCCAGGACCCGGCCGATCCGCTCCTCTCCCGCCTCGTCGAGCACGTCCTGCTCGTGCAGATCCGCGGGACCGAGGCCGACGCCGACGAACTCGTGCGCCGCTTCGTCAAGGCGCCGAAGCCGATGTACTACCCCGAGGACTTCCTCCGCGCCTCATGGGACGCCTATCTTGCCGAGAAATCCACGACCGCTGACCGGGTCGATCCAGACGACTTCATTCGCTTCGGCTTCCGCCGCCTGTTGACGCATCGCCTGCCGCGCTATGATGCGATTGCGCAGAACTGGGGGATCTCGGTCACCGCAGCCGATATTGCGGCTGTCCAGGACGCAGACGACTTCGACGCGCTGATCTCACGCGCCCTTTCGGCGCAGTCCTGACGAGCGCCCGCTCACGACGATCAGCGGACCGCTCAAAGCCCATGGCGACGCGCACGCAGGCCGCGCGACCCGGGAAATCCGTTTGCCCGACAGCACATCTACAGTAGACTTCACCCGGGGAACGCGCGCGAAACCGGGGCGATGGATCAAACAGTCTTCATAATTCTCTCCGGCCTTGTCCTGCTGGGAAAATTCGCGGACTTCGCCCTGCAAAAGGCAGCAGAACTCAGCGCGGCCGAACAACAGGCACAATCCTCGTCCTCGTTGCTCATCCTCCCGGACAGCATGGTGGGGCCGAAGGCACAACAGGCGGCGCATCGAAGCTGGTTGTCCGCGGCTGTCGCCATCGCAAGCGAATACATGATCGAGGTGTTCGACAACAAAACGCTATCGCCAAAACGCCTCGGCCGGGTTTTCCTGATTTCCGCTTTCTTCGTTCAGGGCACTTTCATCTTCTCGTCCCTGCTGGTCGACGAGATCTGGCAGGCCTGGACACAGTTCGGCATCCTGGCCGGGATCACGCTGTTCGTCGGCCTGCTGATCCTGTTCAACTTCATCTTCGATCTCGCCGCAGTTGCCGCATCGATCTGGTATTCCAAACGGATCGTCGACGAACTGAACGGCGACTGCACCACCATCGAGTTTATCCTCAAGTCGATCTTCGTCGTCTTTCTGGTCTACTTCCTGATGTTCCTGGTGATGAGCTGCACGTTCTTCTCGATCATCGTGGCGCAGGGATTTGCGGCGAACTACGATCTCAGCCACGGCGAAACACTGATGACGGTGTTCTGGAACATCTTCGTCTCGGACACGATCCACCGCTTTCTCGATCCACTGAACGAAGGCTACCATCTGGGCATCAACGGGGTGAACCTGCTGGTCTTCTGCATAACGCCGCTTCTGTTGCCCTCGCTTCTGGCGATCTGCTGTCTCGTCGGCGTGGTGCTGGACGGCATCGACTCGGCGACGGATCACATGGTGGCCCGCTATGCGCGGCGCATGGCGGCGGACAGCAAGCCCGTGTTTCTCAAGCTGGCCTCGGTTCTGGCGCTCCTCGGCGCTGGAACGGCAACACTGACGGGCCTGGGCTAGGGATGTCCGACCAGCAGACGCCGCCCGATGCCGAGTCAACCACGAAGAAGTTCGTCGCATTCCTGATCGCGTCCAATGTCCTCTTCGCGGTCGTGATTGTCTTCCTCGAGTTTCGCGCGGTGCTGCTGTCCGCGATGGATCCGGGCGAAGTGGCCACGCTCTCGATCGTCAGCGATCCGCCGCCACCCGTGGCCAAGGAGGCTCCCGCGAAACCCGACGGCGTCATCGTTGCCCAGGCCGCCATCGATGTCTCGCTCGCGAAGGACGCTGACGCCGCGCACGATGACGGCACCGGCGCCAACCCGCCGGGCAACGATCTGTTGGCGGCTCTGCGCGTGGTCGCATCCGATGCCTTGCGGCGCGGTCGGGAAGACTTCAAGAAATGCGCCCTCTGTCACTCCATCGACGATGACCTGGCCCGCTATGGGCCGCATCTGATCTGCGTTCCGGGACGTCCGATCGCCTCTGTCGCCACGACGTATGGGCGATACCGCTATTCCAAAAGCATGGTCGAGTTCGCGCGGCATCAACACCGTTGGTCGCTGTATGACCTGCGAGGCTTTGTCGGTTACCCGCAGGACCACGTCAGCAACTCACGGATGCCGTTCCGGGGATTGCGCGGCAATGACGCGCTCCTGAAAAGCGTCCTGCAATACCTCTATCTGTCTTGCGTCATGAACTTTGAAAACACCGTATCGGGCTTTCAGGTCGTGCAACTCGCGGACGAAACCTGCGCCAGACAGTCTTTCGCGGACTGGTTCACCGCGCTGATGCCCGCGCCGACGTCCGAGGTCGCACTGTCGGCGTTCCAGAAGGATCCCAAACTCCTTCTGATCGCGAGCGGTGGCGATCTCCCCCCACTGGCGGAAAGCTGCAACCATTGGACAGAACGTCCATGGTCCGGCAAGGCCGCCAACTGACGACGGCGAGCGGATCGCAACAGAAGCTAGGTCAGGAACCCGACAATCTTGTCGATTGGCTTGACCGCCTTGTCGATCATCTTCTTCACCGACTTCAGCCGATCCTTAACCTTCGAGATCTTTTCGGCAGCGACCTTGACCTCTTCGGTCCCATCGCGGATCGCCTTCAGATCGGCCTTGGTCTGCGGATCGGACAGCATCGCCTGGGTCAGGTCCGCCACCCGCTTCAGGAACAGCCGGTTGAGCTGCTTCGAGATCCGGGCCAACTGCTTGTCCAGCTTCTTCAGCCGGTCGACATCCGTCGTCACCGCCTGCTCCTGCAACAACGCGTGTTGCCCCTGAAACAGCGACATCTGCAGATTGCTCAGATCGTTCCCGAGTTTGATCTTCGACATGACGGGTCCTTTCTAGAAATCCGCACCAAAGGCGTTGGCAGCGTCCTTCACCGCCTCGCCCAGTTCCTTCAGACGGTCGGCGGCCTGTTTGGCCAGCTCGAACTTGTCCGGGTCCTCAATGGTGGCCAGAAGCGCTGCATGGGCGGCACCGACCTGCGTATAGCTCGCGCCGCCATCGACCAGCGTTCCGGCAAAGGCCTTGTATTCGGCCATCCGGTCGATCATCGCCTGCTGGCGCTTGGCCCGTTCCGTCCGCGACGCAGACTTGGGCAACGTGAACAGATCGCGGTCCGCCGTACGGATCGCATCGAACTGCGCCTGCAACAGACCTGCGCGCAAAGGCGCCTCGACCTCGGCCAGGCTGGTCGTCATGCGCTGGATCGCCGGATCGGTAGCGCGCACCACATCGACCAGCGGGTTGTACTTGAGACGGTCGAGCGAGGCGAGCCTCGCCTCGGCATAAACCGCCGACAAGGCCGTGACCGGACCGGCGACATCGAACTCCAGATCGCCCAGTTCTTGCAGCGATGCCCCCGCTTCGGACAGCGAACCGGCCATATCCGTTGCCGCCGCGCGCAGGGCGTCCTCGTCCTGGGCGGCCGTCAACGAGGCAAGGGACGCCGAATAGTCGGTGATCGCCTTGGTGTAGATCAGTAAGCGGCGGTCGGATGCGTTCACCTGAACGCGGCGCGCATCGGACAGGGGCACCGCCGACTGACGCTCGTAAAGCTGGCAACCCTCGAGCAGATCGTTGCGCTGCTTGACGAAGGCCTTGCGGGCGTCCTCGTCGGCATCCGCCGGCACAGGCTGCGCCAACAGGAAGGCAAACTGCCCGCAGGACGGGTCGATCGACAGGGCCCAGCGTTCGCGGACGCGCAGCCGGTCGCGCTCTGCCTGGGCCGAGGCATCGATCCGGTCGTAGAGTTCCGTCCAGACCTTCTCGACCCCGCTGGCCGAGCTGGCGAAGCTGGCGGTCTCTTTCTCGAAGACCTGTGCGCTACACCCGGCCAGTGCCGCAACGGCAAATGCGGCAGCCACCGCGCGTATTCTTCGCATGAACCCCTCCCTCGATGACGAAGATTCTACCAAAGGCATCACAGTGTTACAATCAATGCAACTTTACCCGAGGATAGAGAGATCTTATCTCAACGGTCCATTCGACAGGAGACGACCAGACCAATGCCGATCAGAATACCCGAAGGACTGCCCGCCCACGACGTTCTGCGTGACGAGGGCGTGATGGTGATGTCCTCGGACACGGCAGAGCGGCAGGATATCCGGCCGTTGCAGATCGGGCTGGTCAACCTGATGCCGAAGAAGGTCCAGACCGAGACGCAGCTTGCCCGCCTGATCGGTGCCACGCCGTTGCAGATCGACCTGACGCTGATCCGCATGTCGGATCATCGGTCACGTAATACCTCGTCCGAACACATGGAAGCGTTCTACCAGCCGTTCTCCGACGCACGTG
Source organism: Paracoccaceae bacterium (assembly GCA_050043005.1). GTDB lineage: Bacteria > Pseudomonadota > Alphaproteobacteria > Rhodobacterales > Rhodobacteraceae > Thermohalobaculum. The sequence continues at coordinate 2,314 of JBHJIZ010000137.1, read as the reverse complement.
CGCGCAAGTTCGACGGCATCATCATCACCGGTGCACCGATCGAGCACCTGCCGTTCGAGGATGTAACCTACTGGACCGAGCTTCGCGCCGTCTTCGACTGGACGCAGACCAACGTACACTCGACCTTCGCGATCTGCTGGGGCGGGCAGGCCATGCTGCACCATTTCCATGGCGTCCCGAAGCACGACCTCAAGAAGAAGGCGTTCGGCTGTTTCCGCCACAAGAACCTCGCTCCCTCGTCACCGTTCCTGCGCGGCTTCTCCGATGACTTCTCGGTCCCAGTCAGCCGCTGGACCGAGATCCGGGCGGCTGATCTGCCCCAGGAACGCGGATTACAGGTGCTGATGCAATCGCCCGAGGTTGGGCCGTGCCTAATCGACGACCCAGCCCACCGGGCGCTCTACATGTTCAACCACCTGGAATACGACTCGACCACGCTGAAGGACGAGTATGACCGCGACGTCGCCAATGGATCGCCCATCGAGATCCCGAAGAACTACTATCCGGACGACGACCCCTCCCGGATGCCCGAGAACCGCTGGCGCAGTCACGCACATCTGCTGTTCGGGAACTGGATCAATCAGGTCTACCAGACGACGCCGTTCGACGCGTCCGGGATCGGTCGGATCGACGCCGCAGCGTAGCGCGCGGCGCCCGTCATATCTCTCAAAGCGGGGTCCCGAAGGCTGGGCGCCGCCATGGCGAAATAACGCTCCGATATCCGGTTAATGGAGAATTGAGTGATTTTCTTCACGGCGGAAATCATCGCGAAATCGGGAGGCATGATTGCCTCCCGCCCGGGACTTATCCATCTTAAATACTGTGGCACGGCAAGTCCCGTCCGCCGCCCGAACGGATCCGTCAGACGACCCCGAATGCGAGCATTGCGTCGGCAACTTTCTTGAAGCCAGCGACGTTCGCACCGCGCACATAGTCGACATAGTCACCCTGTTCGCCCTGCTCGACACAGGCACCGTGAATGTCGCCCATGATCCGCTTTAAAGCTTCGCGCAGGTCCTCCTCGCCGCGGTGCAACCGCGCCGAGTTCTGGCTCATCTCCAGCCCCGACATGGCCACACCGCCAGCGTTCGAGGCCTTGCCCGGCGCATAGCAGATCCTGGCATCGCCAAAGGCTGAAATCGCATCGAGATCGCAGGGCATGTTCGCGCCCTCCGAGACTGCTTTGCAGCCGTTTTTCAACAGGTTAGCAGCGTCTCCGCCGTTCAGTTCATTCTGTGTCGCGCATGGCAGCGCCAGGTCGCACGGCACATCCCAGGGCCGCGCATCGGCGTGGAAAGATGCGCCGGTGAAGTGATCGGCATAAGCCGAGATCCGGTTGCCGCGCACCTTCTTGTGGTTCTTGACCCAGTCGATCTTTTCCTGATCGAACCCGTCCGGATCATGGATGAAGCCAGCGGAATCCGACAGCGTGACAGCCTTTCCGCCGCGGTGCAGGATCTTTTCGGCAGCATGGGTCGCCACGTTGCCCGAGCCCGAGATGACTGCCGTCTTGCCGTCAATCGCGTCACCCTTGTGGTGCAGCATGTTCTCCAGAAAGTAGACAGCGCCATAACCCGTCGCCTCGGGCCGCATCAAAGAGCCACCGTATTCCAGGCCCTTGCCGGTCAGAACGCCTTCAAAGCTGTTGGTCAATCGCTTGAATTGGCCGAACATATAGCCGATCTCTTTCCCACCCACGCCAATATCGCCAGCAGGTACATCAATATCGGCACCGATATGACGATATAGTTCCGTCATGAACGACTGGCAGAAGCGCATAATCTCGTGCTGACTACGGCCTTTTGGATTGAAATCGGCGCCACCTTTACCACCACCCATCGGCAAACCGGTAAGCGAATTCTTGAAGGTCTGCTCAAAGCCCAAGAACTTCAAGACCCCTTGCGTTACCGAGGGGTGGAACCGGATACCGCCCTTGTAGGGTCCGATCGAGTTGTTGAACTGCACCCGGTAGCCGCGATTGACCTGCACCTCGCCGTTGTCATCGGCCCAGGACACACGGAACGAGACGATCCGGTCTGGCTCGGCCATCCGGTGCAGAACCTTGATCTTGGCATAGACCGGGTTGTCGTTGATGAAGGGAATGACCGTCTCGGCGACCTCATGGACGGCCTGGTGAAAGACCTCCTCTGCCGGGTTTCGGGCCACGACCCAGTCCATAAATCCCTGAAGATCAAGCTAGTCAGACATGGTTTTGTCCTTGTTATGAAATCGGGCCTTGGGCCCCACCCAGTACCACCCCCAATAAAAAGGGAGGGAGCCAACCGCACAAGGCGGCCGGCAGCCCGCCAAAGAG
>JBHJIZ010000136.1:0-65663 GCA_050043005.1 Paracoccaceae bacterium | reverse complement strand
GTTCATCGAAGGATGGTACAACCCGGCCCAACGCCATTCGGCGCTTGGCTACAAGTCACCGGTCGAATACGAAAGAACCAACCCCGGACGGCTTCAAACTGTAAGCCTATAGCTGTCCACAGAAACCGGGGGAACTCCAGTGTATCCCAAGCTGGCCCAGAAATGCGCGGCTGAGGACAAGGACCATGTGCAGTATCTGCTGCGGCTGTACGCGCTGGAGCTGATCGAACGCGAAAGGCGCATGATTGAGCGCCGGATCAAGGCGGCGAAGTTTCCAGCAACCAAGAGCCTGGACAGCTTCGACTTCAAGACCATCCAGTCGCTCAACAAGGTGCTGAAGATGGAATTGGCACGATGTGAGTTCATCTCAAAACGTCAGAACGTCATTGCGCTCGGGCCAAGCGGGATCGGCAAAACGCATGTTGCTCTTGGCCTTGGGCCGGCGGCCTGTCAAAAAGGCCTAAAGGTTCGCTTCACCACAGCCGCCGCTCTCCTCCACGAGATGATCGAAGCTGCCGATGAACGCCGATCGCAACGCCATCAGAAACAACTGGCAGCCCAGGATCTGCTGATCATCGACGAGTTGGGCTTCGTTCCACTTTCCAAGACCGGCGCTGAACTTCTCTTTGAGGTTATTTCCCAGCAATATGAACGGGGGTCGCTCATCATCACATCGAACCTCCCCTTCGATGAATGGACCGAGGCCTTCGGGACGGAACGCCTCACTGGAGCGATCCTCGACCGACTGACACATCACGTCCATATCCTCGAGATGAACGGCGAAAGCTACCGACTGAACCGGAGTCGCAAATGCAAGGCCTGAGCAACACCACACCAATCACGGACAACAACTGGCCTACGGCCAGTGCGCCTTGTCACGTGTCAGCTATCTGGGAGCACACGCGAGAAGGCGCGTCGTCAAAAACTGGCCCATATTACTCCGGGAAACTGGGGAAATTCGCTCCGGCATTGACACACGAATACACGGGGACAAACGTATTCGCGGAATAACTGGGTCGAACAGATGCACCGCACTGAGTGTGGCTGTCGCCAGCTCCCCGACTGAGCCCATGATCGCCGCAGATAAATTCACAGTTGCAGATGTGTTGGCCTGGAAACAGGAAAGCCAGGACTCGTTTTTCGAAGCCTCGGTCAGCATGGCGGGTGTAATCGCAGTGCAGTCCTTGTGCATGTCGCTCATTCTGCGGCCACCTTGGCTAGAGCTTGGGCATCAAGGCCGCAGATCAGTTGGACGGCCGCGTCCTTCGCATAGGCCTCATAGCGCGCGAGGATCTGGTCGCAGCAGACAGGATCGAGCTCGCAGAGGAAGGCGCGTCGCCTGGTCTTATTAGCCGCTATCAGCGTGGAGCCCGAGCCGCCGAAGAGATCGACGACGATTTCTTCGTGCCCGGAGACATCCCGGATTGCATCGGCGATCATCTGTACGGGCTTCACGGTCGGATGCATCGCCAATTCTTCGGCCCGTCCGGTCTTCAGAGTATTCACTCCGCGGTGCTCCCAAACGTTCGTCCGGTACCGCCCGTACTGGCCAAGCTCGAGTGTGTTGACGTGCCACGCAGCTCCGACCTTGCGGGCAAAGATCAACTCGTGGCGGGAACGGTAGAACGTGCCCATCCCGCCATTGTCCTTGGCCCAGACAATCAGGTTCTTCAGCCCGGTGTAAATGTCACGGGCCGCAGCCTGAACTTCGGCCATGTACCGCAAGTCCATGCAGATGAAGTGGATGGCACCATCTAGGCTGTGCGCGATAAGGTTTGGAAGCTCGTTCGCAGGAAGTCGATAGACTGCTTCTCGGACATCTCGCCGACTGCCGTGGCGAACTCGCGGTACTTGGTATTGCCCTTGCCGTCGACATGCCCGTCGCTCGGCACGTTGATCGGTGGGTCGGTGAAGGCCATGCACGCTCGCTCGCCGTCCATCAGGAGCGCCACGACTTCTGCTTCCAGCGCGTTGCCGCAGATCAGCCGGTGTGCCCCCAGTTGCCAGATGTCGCCCGGCCGGCAGTGGCAAGGCACGTCTGCCCCGGGCACCGCATCGTCTCGCGGGTCGCCGGCTTTTTCCGGTTCCACAGCATCGATGAGGCTGTCGATTTCGGCAATTGAGAAGCCTGTCACTTCGAGATCGAAGTCGAGATCTTCCATCTCCGTTAACGCTCCGAGTTTCTGTCCCAACTGGTTTTCGTGCCAGCCAGCATTCAGCGCCAGTTTTTTGTCGGCCAACACGCAGGCGCGCTTCTGAGCCGGGGTCATGTGCGCCAATCGCACGCACGGAACTTCGGTCATGCCGAGCAGCTTTGCCGCGGCCACCCGACCATCGTCGGCCAGGATTGGAGAGCCGTCGTACAGCAGCACCGGATTGGTGAATCCAAACGTCTCGATCCTGTCGGCGATCTGACGGATCTGCTTGCGGGAACGGGTGTGCGCATTGCGTTCCCAGGGTCTGAGATCGCCCACGGCGATCTGCTCGATGTGTAGGTCGGTCATGTCTGCGCCCTTTCTGGTCCGCGTGTTCTGCACGAATGGCGAAGCGCCCGGGAGGGAATCGCCTTGCCTGCCTATTTCGTAAGACATAGAAATACGTGACATTCGGCAACCTGCGCGCTATGCATTCGTCAGACAAAGCAAACGGAGGCAGTCATGTCGATCCTGGGAAACCGGATGAAGGCGTTGCGGCTCGAGCATCGCCAGTCGCTCTCGCAGGTGGCCGAAGCTGTCGGGGTCTCCAAGGCGCACATCTGGGAGTTGGAGAAAGATCGCACTAACAATCCGTCCATCGGCCTCGTCACACGGCTGGCGGATCATTTCGGGGTGACGGTCAGCTATCTCGCTGGCGAGGACATCGAGGCGCAGGATGAAGATGTCCAACTTCAGCGCATGTTCCGCCAGGCGAAGGACCTCGATCCTCAGGATCGGGAAACACTGGACGCTCTGCTGAAGTCTTTCCTCGAGCGAAAGCGGAACCTGCCTGGGTGACGCTCAATCTCGACCGCCTCGAGATCGAAGATGCCGGATCGGACCCGGTCCGACTGGCGCGGGCCATTCTCAAGCATTTGCCGGAACTGGATGTTCGGGTACCCATCGAGGAGGTCGTCCTCGACATCCTATCGATCGAGGTGGCACTGCTGGCGAGCATCGAGGTCTGCCTGCAGTGCGATGCCCGGACGAGCCGTGGGCGGATCCTCTACGTTGACAAGCCCGAGGCCTTTCCAGCCGTTTGCCATGGACCGGCGCTCCGATGCCGCTGACCCCGGCGGCGTTGGCCGAAAGCACTCCGCTGACGGATCTCGACGAGGTCGACGCCGAGGCTTGGCTCAAGAGGCCGGCAGGATGGGAACTCCACGCCCAGACGCTACACCAGCAGGATGATCACGCCACAACGTGGCTGCTGGCAGAAAAGACGGGCGGGCCACTGCTGGCATTGCCGATGGCGAGCCAGGCGAACTGGGGGAACCGACGTTCCGCGGACGGTCCCGCAAACGCTGATCCGGCGCCAATCTTCTCTTTTACCGTTTGAGGTGATCCCAGATCCGCAGTTTCGATTCTCTGTTCTGACAGAGCAGGGAAAACGCTTCCAACCTGCTGATCTCCACCGCATTTCCGAGGCGAGAAATGCAAACCTGGCCCTCCAGAATACAACTTTCCCTGTATCTCGCCTGTATTCAGAGGTTCCGACGCCAGAGACGAGTTCGTACCAGACTGCCACCACCGCCACGACGATCGCGTTCATGTTACATTCGTGATCTCCTCCCTGCGAACGTGTCCCGAGATAACTCCACCAGATTGATACTCTCACAAACCTCCCCATCACATTGAACACCAACTCTCTGGCGAAAATAGCGCAGCGGACGCAGCCCATCGACGGAGAGCCTGTCGTCGAGTGTTATATGCGCACCACAGCTCTTGGCGCTTTAGAGGTTGGCAACGAGTCGAGCTAACCGCAGTTACCACAGCCGAAACAGGGCGCACCGCAGTTCAGTTAAGAAAGCACTCTCCAAATGGATTGCGAATCTTGGGGCACGGGTCGCTCAGAATCGGTGTTATCCGCCACAGATCTATGGAACAGTCGTTCACTCGCTTGGAGTTCGTTGAGGATCGTGTCGCCTGACCGATCAGAACGACGCGGACGCTTGCGACAAAAACGAGGAGGTAGACATGACGAAGACATCCAAAGCAATCGGCTTGATTACGGCGTTGATGCTGACGACGACCTCGGTCGCCAATGCTGAAACGCTACGATTGCTGACCTGGGGCTCTTACGCGCCCGACGAACTGATCCAGAAATTTGAAGCGAAGTACCCCGACATTGAGGTCGAGGTGACGTTCTCGAACAACGAAGAAATGATTGCCAAGCTGCGAGCAACCGGTGGTGCGGGGTTTGATCTTGCGCAGCCAAGCCATGACCGGATCTATGCGGCGCAGTTGGAGTATGACATCTACAAACCGCTGGATCTGTCAAAGATCGATACGACCAACATGGAAGCTACGCATCTGGATGGCGTAAAGGCGAACACGACCATCGAAGGCGAGGTCTACGCCGTGCCGCACCAGTGGGGCACGTCCGGTCTGATGGCGAACAAGTCTGTTGCGCCAGATTTCAAAGGCTGGGGCGATCTGTGTGATCCGAAATATGCCGGCAAGACGTCGATGCGTCTGAAGCGAACAATTCTGCTGGGGACGGCCTTTGCGATGGGGCACGATCCGTTCGCAGCCTACGCAGATCTGGACAAGTACCAGAGCATTTTGGACGAGGTCGCCGCAAAGTTGATCGACTGTAAGAGCAACATCAAAGCATACTGGAAAGGTGGCGATGACCTGTCGGCGATGATGCTGTCAGGCGAGATCGTCGCGTCCGAGACCTGGGATTCGACCGCGTACAAGCTGTACGGCCAGAATCAGGACATCGTCTTTGTGCCGCCAGAGACCGGTGCGTTGGCGTGGATTGATACCTTTGCGATCCCTCGGAAAGGCAAGGCTGACGACGCTGCATACAAGTGGATAAACTTTGTCCTGCAGCCGGAGAACGTCAGCATCATGTCCGCCAACACGGGTGCGATCGCGGCGGTTCAGGGTGGGCTTGATCTGCTGCCCCCAGACAAGAAAGCAGCCGTAACGGCGGCATTCTCTGATGCCGACATCGCAAACCTGAAGTTCTTCGCCAACATTCCTCCGGGGGTCGAGGATATGGAAGGTAAGACGCTGGAAAAGATCAAGGCTGCTACGGGCGGCTGATTTGACACTCTCGTGGGGCGGAGGTCTGACACGACTGCCGTCCCATTCATTTCTCTGCTTGCTTGCAGGATTTTCGAATGAACGCACCCGCCGTCGAAGTTCACGACTTTGATCTCGAATGCTCGAACGTCTCGAAGCACTTCGGATCGGTTCATGCGGTCGACGATGTTTCGTTCAAAATTCCGAAAGGCTCGTTCTTTTCGATCCTGGGTCCGTCTGGCTGCGGAAAGACCACCTTGATGCGCATGATTGCGGGGTTCGAAAACCCAACGGCGGGCGATATCCGCATCAAAGGCAAATCAGTGCTCAAGATCCCACCGAACAAGCGCAATGTGAAAATGGTGTTCCAGCATCTTGCGCTTTTTCCAATGATGAACGTCTACGAGAACATCGCCTATGGCCTGCGTTGCGTGGGCGTTGAGAAGTCTCTGATCAAGCGCAAGGTCGCCGATGTGCTTGACCGTATCGCGCTTCCTGATGTTGCTCAGCGCGAGATACATCAGCTGTCCGGCGGTCAGAAGCAGCGCATCGCCATCGCGCGCTGCATGGTGCTGGATCCGGATGTTCTGTTATTGGATGAACCGCTTGGCGCGCTGGATCTGAAACTGCGTGAGGCGATGAAGGTCGAGCTCAAACTGCTACAACATCAGTTCAACACCACCTTCATCTACATCACGCATGATCAGTCCGAAGCGCTGGTGATGTCCGACCATGTCGCGGTCATGAACGAAGGCCAGTTCGAACAGATCGGCCGCCCGGAAGACCTGTATCACAACCCCCGCACGGCTTTCGTCGCGGGATTTGTGGGCGACTCAAACCGTTGGAACGGCAGGGTTTCGTCCGTCGGCGCCCAAGCTGCTCACGTCGAAACCGATGCCGGATTGTCCATGATCGCGACGCGACGCGAGGGCGAAGGTTTCATCGAAGGTCAAAACGTAACCGTTTTCGTCCGTCCGGAATTCGTCACTGCCAGCAAACGCGAAACTGCCGGGTCCAAAGACGGATCGGAAAATCAGTTGGCGGGGGTGGTCGACTCCGTCCTCTTCAATGGCGCGAACAGTCGTGTGCTGGTCCGTGGGCCATCGCATGAATTGATCGAGGCTGATGTTGTCGTGACCGGTGGCACAGAAGATCTGCGGGCCGGAGATGCGGTAACACTGGGTTGGGCCCCAGCCCAAACCATGTGCTTCGCGACGTAAGGCAACGGCATGCAAAGCGACATCCGACGGCTTTCGCTGCTCCTGCTCTTCGCACCCTTCGCGTTGTGGATCTCGCTGCTGATCATCTTGCCGCATATGGGCATGGTCGTCCTGTCATTGCGCGAGAAAGTGGCGCCGCGTGTCTATGAATTCGGGTTGGGCAACTACATCGACTTCATACAAGAGCCGATTTACTGGAACACTCTGCTGCGCACCGGTTCGATGTCGATTCTGGTGACGTTTCTGACACTAATTATCGGGTTTCCCATTGCCTACTACATTGCGAAAATCGCCAGTCGCCGCGCGCGGGGTGGTCTGTTCTTACTGTGTCTGGTGCCCCTGTGGGTCAGCGATCTGATCCGGGCATTCGGCTGGATCCTGTTGCTCCGCGAGACAGGTGTGATCTCGAGCTTTCTGCAGTGGAGTGGGCTGTACGATCAACCGATCGAGTTCCTGTATAACGATGTCACGGTCGTCGTTGGGCTCGTCTATACGGTCATTCTGTTCATGATCGTGCCGCTTGTCTCGACGCTGGACGGCATGGACGACGCGATGATCGAGGCGGGCTATAATCTTGGCGGCAGCGGCTTCACCGTGCTGCGCAAGATCATCATCCCTTACGCCATGCCAGGCATCGTCTCGGGGTGCATTGTTGTGTTCATGCTGACGGCTGGCAGTTATCTGACACCCATCCTGCTGGGTGGCAAAAACTCAAGCTGGTTCACCGAACAGATCTATGACCAGTTTATCACCCGCTTCAACTGGGAGTCAGGTGCTGCATTCGGCTTTTTGTTGTTGGCCTTCACATCCATCGTTGTGTGGGGTGGCCTCAAGCTGACCGGTCAGACCTTGTCCAACACCGTGGCGAAAAGCTGAGCGCGGGAGTTGGCGGTTTCAACTCATAACAAAGCCTTCCTGTTGGGCTACCGGCTCTATATTCTGGCGTTCTTTATCTTTTTGGCAGCGCCTCTGGTTGCGGCTGGCAGCTTCGCCTTTAATGATTCGCTGTTCCCATCCCTGCCGTGGCGCGGCTTCACGCTGGATTGGTTCTTCAACGATACCGAACCGAAACTAGGGATGTTCCATGATCGCCGCTTGCTAAGAGGCTTGTATTACTCAGCCATTATTGGGGTAATGGTCTCTTCGCTATCAGTGTTCGTCGGCACCTGTAACGCGTTCCTGTTCATCCGTGGGAACTTCCCTGGCAAGAACTTCTTCTACCTCTTGATGGTTCTGCCCTTGGTCATCCCGGGCGTGATCCTGGGCATTTCTATTCTGGTGATGGCCAGTAACATCGCCAACGGACTGGAAGACACTTATGATATCGAACTGGAATTCCTGCGCCCCGGTATCCTTCTGGTCGTATTCGGACAGTTTTCGTTTGTGACGACGATCACCTCGTTGGTGATCACGGCGCGTTTGAAAAAGTTCGACTATGCGATGGAGGAGGCGGCCTTAAACCTGGGTGCGAGCCGTTTGCAGGTTTTGCGCACCATAACATTGCCGTTTCTGCGCCCGGCAATGATTGCTGCCTGGATCGTCGCGTTTCTCGTCTCATTCGAGAATTTCAACACGACGCTCTTTCTGGTCGGATCGGAAAGCCCATTGACCATCACAATGTTTGACCGAATGGCCAAGGTTGGGTCGACGCCCGTTTTGAATGCGGTGTCATTCTTCCTGATCGTTGGCTCGGGATTACTGGCGTTGATCAGCGTCATTGTTCAAAAAGCTCCCCCCAAGTCCTGAAACCAAGATGTCCGACGAAGGATCTCTCGAGGGCATTTGGTTGTCCGCCAAGAGGTAACGGCGTCACGATAACTCGCTGATCTGATATGTCGATTTCGCCAACCATTCAGGGCTAATCTCGACACCCCAGCCGGGCGTATCCGTGACGCGCGCGTGCCCGTTCTCAATCTCGTAAGGTGAGATGACATACAGATCCGTCTGCCACGGATAGTAATCTGCGCCCTCGATCGAGAACTCCAGATACTTGCCAGCATTGGGTATTGCCCGAAGCAGGTGCATTGTGAACATGGTAACGAGCGACCAGTTCGCACAATGGGGCGTGACTGGTAGTCCGGCAGCTTTCGCCATCTCGACGACCCGCAGTGTGCGGCATATCCCGCCGAGGTACAGGATGTCCGGTTGGACGATGTTCACCGCGCGCATGTCGATCATGCGTTGCCATGTTGGCAGGTCGCAATCCTGCTCGCCGCCAGTCACGTCGATATCCAGCGCGTCCGTTACCTGTTTGGTTTGGTCAAGCTCCCAATAGGGACAGGGCTCCTCGAAATGGCAGAACCCGTTGTCCTGAAGCATGTGTCCGACTTCGATGGCGCGATCCGGAGAATAACAACTGTTGGCGTCGATCAGCAGATCGACGTCGTCACCAAGTTCGCGCCGCATGGTCGAGATGATCTCTTCGGTTCGGCCGGGCCATTCGTCCTGATTGCGGCCAACTTCGGCACCCGCGCGCATCTTGAATGCGTCAAACCCTTGGCTGTCGCGCAGGCGTTTCAGGCGTGTTGCTTCATCTGCCGGTGTGATGTCGCGTTTCATCGAGGAGGCATATGCGCGGATCAGGCCAGCCGACCCTCCAAGCAGCTCCGCTACCGGCTTGCCCTGCTGCTTGCCCCGCAGATCCCAGATCGCCGTGTCCACGCCAGCCATTGCGCGGCGCAAATACGAACCCGGAAACTTGTGCTCTCGTTCGGTCACAAGATCGAGCAGGTCGTCCAGATCGGTCGTGTCCTGTCCGAGTGTCCAAGGTGCGACCTGCCGGTGCAGCACCTGACAGGTGATGTCGGAATGGTAGGTTGAAACCTGTCCCCAACCCTGGGCGCCATCTTCCGCCGTGACCCTGACAAAGCCGACAGCGTCATTCGTGAACGTTTCGATGGATCTGAGTTTCATTGCAGTCTCCGGCTATGCCATCGCATCTTGAAGGATCAGGTCCGAAGCCCGTTCGCCGACCATAATCGCCGGTGCGTTCGTGTTTCCGGTTGGGATCGTAGGAAAGATCGAAGCATCGGCCACGCGCAGCCGTTCTATTCCGTGGACCCTTAGCCTAGCGTCAACCACTGACGTTGCGGGGTCGCTCCCCATGCGGCAGGTCGAACATTGATGGAAAACCGACCATGACGTGCTTCTCAGATATGCAGCAAGGTCTTCGTCGTTCTCGACATCCGCCCCCGGCAAGAGTTCGGTTTCAATGGCGGTTTGCAGGGCGGACATGCTGGCGATGCGACGCATCAAACGAATTCCGGCCAGCATGATGCTCTTGTCGTGATCTGTGTCGAGATAGTTCGGATGCAGCTCGGGCGGCGCTAACGGGTCTGGTGACTTGATCTGTAAGTGGCCTGTGCTGGTCGGCTTACAGGGATTGAAGCCAAGTAGGAAACCAGGGAATGGATCCGGGCTCATCAAAGGTCGAACCCCGACCGGCGCGCGCGTGTAGCTGACGGGAGAAAAGTATACCTGCACGTCCGGGCCTTCGGATTGCTCAGACATCCGCACAAAGCCACCGCCCTGATTCAGGCTGAGCGACAACGGTCCTTTGCGGGTCAGTAAGTATTGCAGGCCAACCATCAATTTGCCCAGCAGTGTGCGCAGTTGCTGGGTGAGCGTCGGCACCCGTGACCGGAAGTAGAGATCACAGCCCAAGTGATCCTTCAGGTTGCGTCCAACTTGGGCTGCATCATGTACGACAGGGATCGTACAGTGTTTCAAGACGTGAGTAGGTCCGATCCCTGATAGCTGGAGCAACTGAGGCGAGTTGATTGCGCCGCCACACAGGATCACCTCGCCCCGGACACGAGCTGTCTTCGACTGGCCGTCCTGCATGTATTCGACACCAACCGCACGTTTGTCTGCTAGCAAAACGCGTGCAACATGAGCTTTCGTTTGAACGTTCAGATTTGACCGCCTGCGTGCAGGACGAAGATACCCACGTGCCGCCGACGCGCGAAAGCCGCCCTTGGTGGCAATCTGGTACAGTGTGGCGCCGTCCATGTCGCCGCTGTTGTAATCTGTGCTCGTGCCCAAGCCGGCCTGATCGGCTGCTTCCAGATAAGCTCGGGTCAGCGGATGAACTTCCTGCGAGACATCATGCACCGCGATCGGCCCGCCGATGCCGCGGTTTTCATTTGCCGGACCGTCCCAATCCTCGAGACGGCGAAAAACCGGAGCAACGTCTTCCCAGTCCCAGCCCGCCGCTGCGGAGTTCCACTCTGCATAATCGCGCGGATGACCCCGGACATGAACCATCGCATTGATTGAACTTGATCCGCCCAGAACCTTTCCGCGTGGCCAATATGTGCGCTGATAGTCCAGACCGGGAGACGGCTCGGTCACGTATTTCCAGTTCACCGCAGCATCGTGGAAGATCTTACCGTATCCGATCGGGATGTGGATCCACGGGCTTCTGTCTGGTCCACCAGCTTCCAGCACCAGAACAGTGTATCTCCCGCACGCCGTCAGGCGATTGGCCAGCGCTGAACCAGCCGATCCGGCGCCGACGACGACATAATCGTACACCTCTTCATCACTGGAATTTCGCATGTCACTTCTCATTCGAACCGTATTCACATACCTGCACTGGTGTTCGCGAATTCACCATGATCATGCTGACCGAACATTCAACATCGATTGAACCTCGCCGGTCATGCTTCGCCATCAACAGACTGCTCGTTGGCGTGGCAGTGTTTCAAACGGATTTGATCATTGCGATTATAACCGCTTCTTGGGCTACAGTCGGCGCCTGCACCAAGGCGGTGATGAAGACGACGCAGATCGACTGCGAAGTGAGTACGCAAGGAGTCGCTCAGCACACGTTTAAAGGTCGCGGACGACACGCTCTTTGCGATACTTAGCGTCCAGACGCAGCGGCGCGCTGAATCTGACGTTGATCCTTCCGACGATACCAGGCGACCGCCGCAGGTAAGAACCAGGGATTGCCTCGATACAGCGGGCGTGTCGGGTTGCGTAGATCATCAAAAGCCGTGATGCCCTCTGGCTGCCCCAGAACTTTCTGACCCAGACGCCTCCCCAAATAACTGGCCATTGAGACGCCAGACCCACAATAGCCCATGGCATAGTGCACGCCGTCGTGGACCCCGGTATGCGGCAACTCGTCGAACGTATACGCAACGCGACCCATCCACGAATGCGTCACCTGATACGGGGCAAGTTGCGGGAAGATCCTGCACATATCAGCGAACAACTTCGGCCCGCTGATCGAGGTGTCCGATTCATTTGCTGATACACGCCCGCCGAACAAGACCCGTTTGCCATCTGGCGAAGTGCGGTAATAGTAGACGACCTTGCATGTATCGCTTGCGATGCGGTCCGTCGGGAACAGTTCCGCCATAAGGTCTTGCGGCAAGGGCTCGGTCGCAATGATGTAACTACCAATTGGAATAACGCGCCGCTGCAGCCAGGGCGTGAGACCTGTCGTGTAGCCATTCGTTGCCACGATCACATCACGCGCATGCACAGGACCTTTTGCGGTCGTAAGCAGAAATCCATTCGACTCCCGCTCGATCCCCTTAACCGCGCAATTCCCGACAATCCGGACACCGGTTGAAACTGCCGTCTCCAACAAGCCCCGATGGTACTTGGCTGGGTTCAGCGACGCATGCCGCGCAAAGACGACGCCGCCAAAATACGTGTCCGACCCAAGTTCGCGCCTTTGTTCCGTGCGCGGAACCGCAAATACTTCGATCCCCTCATCTCTGGTCAGAGTTTCGGCATCCCTTGCGAGTTCTTCGTAGTGCGCTGGCGTGTGGGCGGCGTGATAACGGCCACTCCGGCGAAAATCACAACTAATCCCTTCGGCCGTCAGAAACTCCTCGATCCATTCCAGCGCGGTTTCGCCTTCCTTACGGATCGCTTGGGCCCGTTCGGCGCCGTATTTGTTTGTTAGTTTCTCCAGGGACGGTTTGATGCTGGTGCTGATCTGTCCGCCATTGCGCGTGCTGCAACCAAAGCCCGGTTCTTCGGCGTCCAGTACCAGGGTCGAACGACCGCCGCGCGCCGTTTCGATCGCCGCGTGTAAGCCCGTATACCCCGAGCCAACAATTGCAATGTCCACGTTCTGAATCAGTTCGTGCTGGCGAACCGGCGGCTCGGCTAAGTCGTCCAGCCAATAAGAGCTGTGCTTGCAATCCGGCTTCAGGATGTCCCGTTTCACATCCATTGCTCCTGCACCATTCATCCCGCGCGTCCAGTTTTCAGAAGGCTCCTAACGCGATGATCGTACTTGTCAGCTTGATTGACCATAAGGAATCGCACTTCTTGCTATTCTCAGTGCACTGGACACAATCAACAGAGAAAGCGACCCCAACTGCCGCATATGAGGACGCTCGTCAAAGTCCGGTGCTAGCCATCTGCCAAGGACCGCTCAAAGAACCAACCAATCTACCAACTGGCCTTGCGTCGAGTCTTGTCACCCTTGCAGAACATCACGGTGAAACGACGCTGTTGGGATGAGAATTCGGGCATCAACCGTTAGTTTCATTAAGGCCATCTGCCAGAGCCGCGAAAGCGGCCTCCGTGGCGTCGAGCGCTCGATCGATATCGTCTTGGGTGTGCGCGGCTGACAGGAACATATTGTGCCAAGGGTGCAGGTATACGCCCCTGCGCAATGCTTCCGATGTAAACCTATTGCCCTTCGCCAAATCGGGATCGTCGTCGAACAAGACCATCGGCATCTGAACTGGCCCGGTCTGGCGGATCCCGACGCCGTGACGCTTAGCCTGTTCAGCCAGTCCGTCGCGCAGGCACTGGCCCAATTGCTCCATGTGTCCGACCGGATCGCTCGCATGCAGTTTCTTCAGCGTAGCCATTGCAGCGGCCATCGGTCCTGGGGCGCACCAGAAAGATCCGGTGACGAAGATCTGCTGTGCTGCCTCGCGGAACCGGTCATTGCCGGTCACTGCGCCGAGCGGGTGCCCGTTTGCAATGGCCTTGCTCCAGGCTGAAAGGTCGGGCCGGATGCCAAGCGATTCCCAACTGCCGCCTAGATTCAACCGAAAGCCAGCTCGGACATCGTCCAGGATCAACGCGGCACCAGCTCCGTCACAAGCCGTGCGGACGGCTTGAGCAAAGGCGTGGGTCGGCATCTCCTGATCCTTGCGCGCGTCATGGCGAAAGGCCGACACCAGTATCCCCGCGAGATCGCTGCAAGCGATGTCGAGCGCCCGGTCAAGGCTATTCGTGTCGTTGTAGATGTACGGGATCAAATGGGCGCGGTCCTCCTCCGTGACCCCAGCGACGGAGGGAGAGCACCAGGGGACTGCCCCGTGATAGGCGCCCTCTGCCACCAGGATCTTCCGCCGTCCCGTACCGGCCCGGGCCAGTGTTACGCAGGTCGTGGTCGCGTCTGTGCCATTCTTCTGGAACATCGCCCAGTCGGCATGTGGGATTGTGTCCACGAGCAGTTCAGCCAACTCAACCGTAACGTCGGTCGGTCCGTTGAGGATCGCGCCGTCACCGCCCGCCGCCTCGACCGCGGCGGCGACGTCCGGATCGCTGTATCCCAGGATCATCGGTCCGTAGGCACACATGAAGTCCAGGTATTCGGTTCCATCGGCGTCCCACAGCTTACTTCCACGACCATGCGAGAAATACTGCGGAAACACCGGTGGCATCCGCGCGGCATTCATGTGCCCCCACATCCCGCCCGGTATCACGCGTGATGCACGATTGCGCAGGTCCTTGTCCTTCGAGTTGGGTCGCATCGCTCTCCCCGAAATCTCAGTCTGTGATGACTGTGTGCATTGCAGCATTTTTTAGCGCCCGCGTAACCTATCATTGTGGACATCCTTCCTCGAATCTCTCACGGTCATGATCGGGTCCTGCTCAAAAGGGACGTGCGTTCTACCGATACCTGCGTTTTGACCGACGACAATTGGCATCAGAGAGGAGAACATCATGACATTTTTCCGGAACCTAGGCGCTTGGATTGCCGTACCGCTGACGGCAGTGCTTTTATCGGCGCCGGTCCAGGCTGGGCCGCCGAAAGACACCTTTGTCATGGCAAAGGATATCTCCGACCTGATCACGCTGGACCCTGCCGAAGTGTTCGAGCTTTCGGGCGGCGAGATCATCGCGAACATCTATGACCGCGTCATGATGTACGAGCCGGAGGATCTGTCCACTCTGGTGGGCGGCGTGGCGGAAAGCTGGGAAATCGTCGATGACGGCAAGAGCATAATCTTCTCCATCCGGCCCGGCATGAGCTTCCATTCCGGCAACCCTGTTACCGCCGAGGATGTGGCGTTTTCGCTGCAACGCGTTGTCAAGCTGGGAAAGACGCCGTCCTTCATCGTCACGCAATTCGGATGGACGCCGGAGAACGTCGATGACCTCGTCGTCGTCGACGGCGACAACGTAAAGATCACAATTACCGAAGAATTCTCTCCCGCGCTGGTGCTGAATGCACTCTCTGCTGGCGTTGCCTCGGTTGTTGATATGAAGACCGTCATGGAGAACGAGGTCGACGGCGATCTCGGCTATGCTTGGCTGAAGTCGAATTCGGCCGGATCAGGTGCATTCAAACTGCGCACGTGGAAGGCCAACGAACTGGTGATGATGGAGGCGAACGGCGACTATCGTCACGGTGCCCCGGGTGTGAAGAGAGTCATCCTGCGCCATGTGGCCGAGCCTTCCGCGCAACGCTTGATGATGGAAAAGGGTGACGTCGACATCGCGCGGAACCTGACTCCCGATCAGATCAAAGGGATCGAAAGCAACGAAGACATCGTCGTACGTGCAGATCCGAAAGGTACACTGGTCTATCTGGCAGCCAACCAGGCGCATCCGATCCTGGGTAAACCCAAGGTGGTCGAGGCGATCCGTCACTTGGTTGACTATGAGGGCATGGCGAATTCCTTCCTCGCCGGTCAGTATGTCGTTCACCAAGCCGCATGGCCCGGTGGACTATGGGGCGCGCTGGAAGAAAAGCCTTTTGCTCTGAACGTCGACAAGGCCAAGGCTCTGCTGGCTGAAGCTGGGCACCCCGACGGGTTCGAGATGCAGATCGACACGCTGAACAGGGCTCCGTTCCCGGAAATCGCTCAGGCGATTCAGGCTACATTGTCCCAGGCGGGCATCAAGGCCGAGATCGTGACGTCAGAAGGCAAGACGCTTTGGCCGATGTATCGCGCCCGTAAGCACGAGATGATGGTTGCGATCTGGTCGCCCGATTACACCGACCCGCATTCGAACATCGACAGCTTTGCGAACAATCCAGACAACAGTGCCGAGGCGAAGCTCACCGGTGTCCTCGCCTGGCGCAACACTTGGCAGGACGAGGCTATGAACGCTAAAGTCGCGGCAGCGCGGAACGAGTTGGACGTAGCAAAGCGTGAAGCAATGTATTTCGACATTCAGCGCGATCTGCAGATGAATTCACCTTATGCGGTGCTGTTCCAGCAGGCCGAGCAGACGGTGATGCAGAAGAACGTCGAGGGCTTCGTGTCGGGGTCCAATTTTGACCTGGTCTTCTACCGGGGTGTGAAAAAGTAGTCCTGGGAGTTGACTGAACAAACGACGTCACCGGCAGCGCGGGTGAAGTTTCTTGCGCTGCCGCGTTGGGTTTGGACCGTGGGAAATACAATCCTCACGGTGGTTTTGACATTCATCGGCCTGACTGCGGTTACCTTTGCGATCGGACGCGTGATGCCGGCGGACCCAGTTCTGGCGATCATCGGCGATCGTGCGTCGAACGAGGTCTATGAGCGTGTCTATCTCGAAATGGGGCTCGATCGGCCGATCTACGAGCAGTATTTCCGGTATCTGGGTGAGCTTCTGAGCGGCGATCTGGGTATGTCCATCATGACAGCCCGCCCGGTTCTGACCGATATCGCCATCTTTTTCCCGGCGACGCTCGAATTGGCCACGATCGCTACTCTGATCGGTGTGTTTCTTGGCATTCCCATGGGCGTTCTTGCGGCTGTGAATCAGGGCCGGTGGATCGACCATGTGGTTCGCGTCTTTGGCCTGATCGGATACTCCGTCCCGGTCTTCTGGTTAGGAATGGTTGGCCTTCTGATCTTTTATGGAAACCTGGGCTGGGTTGGCGGCCCTGGCCGGATCGAGCCCTATTTTGACGGCATCGTCGACACTGTCACCGGGATCATCTTGATCGATGCGGCAATGGCCCAGGAATGGGATGTGTTCTGGGACGCCGTATCCCACATCATCCTGCCATCGGCGATCCTAGGTTCCTTCGCACTGGCTTACATCGCACGGATGACCCGCAGCTTCATGCTGGATCAGCTGTCTCAGGAGTACGTCCTGACAGCGCGCGTCAAAGGTGCATCGGAACTGGCCGTCATCTGGAAGCATGCCTTCCGCAACGTGTTGGTGCAGTTGATCACCATCATTGGGCTGACTTATGCGTCGCTGCTCGAGGGTTCGGTGCTGACGGAAACCGTATTCTCCTGGCCCGGAATTGGGCAGTACATCACCACGTCATTGTTCAATGCCGACATGAACGCCGTATTGGGCGGCACCATCGTGGTCGGCGCGTGCTTCATCGGCATCAACATGCTTTCGGACATGCTCTACAAGCTTGTCGATCCGAGGGCCCGAGGGTGAACGACACCACGGACGACGCTACGTTTCGTGGCTGGCTGTTGTCGGCGTCACCCCAGTCGGTCACGCAGGCCCGGTGCCAGCGCGCCTATCTGGGATGGCTCGCATTCCGCACGAATCCGATCGCGATGACCGGGTTGATCATCGTGCTTGCTCTGGTCTTGGCAGCAATTCTCGCCCCTGTGATCACCGGCAGCGATGGATTGACCCCGACACTGGAGAACCGTTTGCAGCCAGCAAGCGCCGAACACTGGTTTGGAACGGATCAACTGGGTCGGGATATCTATGATCGCATCGTCTGGGGCTCGCGTATCACGCTCTACATAGTCGCCCTTGTTTCAATCATTGTGGTTCCAATCGGTCTGCTGATCGGCACGGTCGCGGGCTACATGGGCGGCTGGGTCGACAACATCCTTATGCGTGTAACGGACATCTTCCTGGCCTTTCCGCGCCTGATCCTTGCGTTGGCCCTGGTGGCGGCATTGGGTCCGGGGTTGGAGAATGCCGTCCTCGCGATCGCCCTGACCACTTGGTCGCCGTACGCGCGTATCGCGCGTGCAGAAGTGCTGACCATCCGCAAGTCCGAGTTCATCATGGCCGCCGAAGCTCAGGGTGCCTCCACCTTCCGCATCCTGCGCAAGCACATCGTACCGCTTTGCCTGGCGTCCGTGATTGTCCGTCTGACTTTGGACATGGCGGGGATCATCCTGACGGCGGCGGGCCTTGGCTTCCTGGGGCTCGGTGCGCAACCGCCAACCCCTGAATGGGGCGCAATGATCGCCACCGGGCGACCCTTCCTGTTGGACCAATGGTGGGTGCCCACGGTTCCCGGCATTGCGATTTTCGTGGTCTCTCTGGGTTTTTGCCTGCTGGGCGACGGACTCCGTGATGTGCTGGATCCCAAGAGTGCTGGTGGATGACGGCACCCCTGATGACGGTCGAGGACCTGCGGGTCACCTTTCGCACTCCGCGCGGGCCGGTGGATGCCGTGCGCGGTGTATCCTTTCAGCTTGGCCGGGAACGGTTGGGCATTGTGGGTGAATCCGGATCCGGAAAGTCTCAGACCGGTCGTGCTCTTCTGCGTTTGTCGGCGCGCACTGCTCAAATCTCCGCCAAGCGAATGGAGTTCGATGGCATAGATCTGCTATTGGCAAGCGAACGACAAATGCGTGATATTCGCGGCGCCCGCATCTCGATGATCATGCAGGATCCGCGCTATTCGCTGAACCCAGTCATTACCGTGGGCGAGCAGAGCACCGAGGCGTACTTGATCCACGCCAGCGCTAGTCGGGCAGAAGCCCGCGACCGAGCGCTGGACATGCTGCGTACCGTCCAGATCCGTGAGCCAGAGAAGGTCTTTGACCTTTATCCTCATCAGGTGTCGGGCGGCATGGGCCAGCGCGTCATGATCGCGATGATGCTAATCCCTGCGCCGGACATTATCATCGCGGACGAACCACCGTCCGCGCTGGATGTGACGGTGCAATTGCAGGTCCTGGCTTTGCTTGACGACATGGTCCGCGAGCGTGGAATGGGCCTGATCCTGATCAGCCACGACCTGAATCTCGTTGCTTCTTTCTGTGACCGCGTGCTGGTCATGTATGGCGGCCGTGTGGTCGAGGTGCTGGAGGCGGGGCAACTAACCTCGGCGCAGCATCCCTATACCCGTGGCCTGCTGAACTGTTTACCGGAACTGGATCGCCCACAACGCGTACTGCCCGTGCTTGACCGGGATCCGGCCTGGCTGGACTAGACGATGATCTATGTCCAAGACCTGAGCGTGTTTTTCGGGAATGGCCGCAGCCAGGTACACGCGGTGCGTGGTGTCTCGTTCCATGTCGAAAAGGGCGGAGCTTTCGGCTTGGTCGGTGAATCGGGCTCCGGCAAATCCACTGTATTGCGGGCTATCGCAAGGCTCACACAGGACTGGTCTGGCACGATCCGCATCAACGGTCAGGCATTGGCCCGACGTCGCGACCGACGCACCGCGCGACACATGCAGATGGTGTTTCAAGACCCTTACGGAAGCCTGCACCCCCGCCATACCGTGAATGACATCTTGAGCGAGCCGATGGAGATCCACGGCTTGGACAACCGCGAGACGCGCATCCTGCAGGCGTTGAAAGATGTTGGACTTGGCGTGGATCTGCGCTTTCGATACCCGCACCAGATCTCGGGCGGTCAACGTCAACGCGTCGCCATTGCCCGCGCGCTGATCCTCGAGCCGCAGATCCTCTTGTTGGACGAGCCGACTTCGGCACTCGATGTGTCCGTTCAAGCAGAGATACTCAACCTTCTCGGGCGGCTACGGGCCGATAGGGGGCTGACCTACATTATGGTCAGCCATAACCTTGCCGTGGTTGCCCATATTTGCGAACGCATAGCGGTGATGAACCGCGGGCGCTTTGTGGAAGAGATGAGTGTTGATCAACTCCGCGCCGCCGAAGGTACGGACGCCTACACGACCCAGTTGATCCAGGCGAGCAAAGGCTACGATCGCGAAGTTGCCCGTCAGATCAGGACGTTCGAGTGATGGGTGCCATGCAGGACTATGACGCCTGGAAGGCCGACCGGAAGACCGCTCTACTATCGGAGGACGGTTGGCTAAACCTGATTGCCCGTCTCGACCTGCCATATGGTAAGTATTCGATCGGGTCCGGATCGGACTGTGCGCTGCGTCTGCCTGTTGGGCCTGAACATCTCGGCACGGTCTCCCACGGCCCGGACGGTGCAGAATTTGCCAACCCGGGTGATCCGCCCCAAAGTTTCAAACCGGCCCCTGGCGGGTTTCCCCAACTCAAGGTTCCGCCTTTCCTTCTGGAGCTTCACGATCCCGGTGATGATCCCGCTCTTCGGGTCCGGGACTTGACACAATCGCGCGAAGTCACTCTGGACTACTTCCCGTTCGATCCGGCGTGGGTGATCCACGCCGAGTGGAAGGCAATGGACGCACCGGAGCAGATCGATATCGGCCAGAGCGGCGCGCTCGACACCGCAGTGACCCTGACGCACGAGGCGCGCTTCACCCATCAGGGCCACGCGGTTCATCTGGTCCCGACGCATTGGAAAGGCGGCAACCCGATGTTTGTGGTCCGCGACGCAACCTCAGGCTCGCAGACCTATGCCGCCTCGCGCTTCCTGATCGCGGAACCGGCACAAGGCGGTGAGATCACGTTAGATTTCAACCGGCTGCACAACCCGCCCTGCGCGTTCTCCGCTCATGCGATCTGTCCGCTCCCGCCGCGCAGCAATGTCATGCCGTTTGCCATAACGGCAGGAGAGCTAAAGCCGAGCGCTTAGCTATTTCAGCGTTTCGAACAAACGGCGCAGCAACAACATCCGGGGCACGAGCGAACTGACATAGAGATGCTCGCCCAGCGTATGCGCGCCGGCACCATCCACGCCGAGTCCGTCCAGTGTCGGTGCGATCGCCGCGGTGAAGTTGCCGTCGCTGCCGCCGCCAGTGTAAGTGTCCTCAAGTTCGAACCCGATCTCGGCGGCCAGTCCACGCGCATGCTCGAAAAGTGCGGTCACCGAGTTACTCTTCTTGTAGGGTGGTCGGTTCATGCCACCGGACACCGTCAGACCAACCGAGGGATTGCGGGGCTCCAGCGCATAGACCGCGGCCACAGCCGCCTCGCCCTCAGCGCGGTCCATCATGCGGATGTCGAGCTCTGCCACGCAGCGCTCGGGCACCACATTCACACCTGTTCCGCCCGAGATCAGACCCACGTTCATCGTCAGCCCAGTGTCGTAGTTCGTCATCGCCTCTATAGCCACGATCTGGTGCGCCATCTCCAACACCGCGCTTTCGCCATCGGCGTGGCGCATACCTGAATGGGCGGGTTTGCCACGGGCTTCGATCTTCATCCGCGCCGCTCCCTTGCGACCCGTGACGACCTTGCCGCCGTCGCGGGCAGGTTCCGTAACCAACACATGTGCGGCATCGGTTGCCGCGGCGCGGATATGGTCCTGGCTGGTCGGGCTGCCGATTTCTTCGTCCGAAACCACGAGGAAGCGCACGGGCAATGGCGTATGCTGTTCGGCTTCGATTATAGAACGCGCCGCGGTCAGGGCGAGGAAGACACCGCCCTTCATATCGTAAATGCCAGGGCCGAAGGCGCGGTCGCCCTCGGTCCGGATCGGGTTGCTCATCAACGTGCCTGCGGGATGCACGGTATCCAGATGGCAGAGGACCAGGACCCCCGGCCCGTCACCGCCCCAAGGCGTGCGGGCATGGAAGTGCGGCCCCAGGCCATCTCTGCCCGGGATGAGGTCGACCGACAGCCCCGCGGCCTGGAAATCCGACATTGCGCGCTCCATCATGGCGCCGACAGCAAGCGGTTCCTCGGACTTGCTCTCGATGGCGGTCCATTCGTTGATACCGGCCAGTAGTTCGGCGGCGTCAGGGGTCTGCATCTATATCTCCTGTTTCGATTACGATGTTGCCGATCACGCCCGCCTCCTGAGCCTGGTGTGCGGCTATGATGTCGGAAAGTTGGAACGTCCGGGCGATCCGGATCGGCAGTGCGTCGCGCTTCAGCAAGTCCGTGATACCGGCAATGGCGGCGCGCCGGTCGCTGTCGTCCAGCAAATAGACCTGCACGAACCGCAGCCGTGCGGCCTTGGCGGCGAAGCCGTAATAGTCCATCTCGAACACTGGCGAACTGGGCGCAGAATAGGCAGCGATGGACCCGTTGGCGGCCAATGCCCGTGCATTGGCCGCATGGTTTGAGCCGAAATCGACATCAACGATGTGATCCGCGCCACCGGTCAGATCAAGCACCGCTTCGGCCACATCGGTCGTGCGGTAGTTGATCACCTCGGAGGCCCCGGCGGCCTGTGCGATTGCGGCTTTCTCGGGCGTCGAGACTGTTGCGATCACGCGTGCGCCAGCATCCGCAGCGATCGCCACGGCCATCTCGCCCACAGCCCCAGCACCACCGTGGACCAAGACTGTACGGCCCGGGGCAGGGCGCCCCTCCATCACAGCAGTCCAGGCAGTCTGTGCAGGGATGCCCAAGCAAGCGCCTTCGGCGAGGCTTACGTTTTCCGGTAGATCGATGGCCTGTACGCTCGGCAATGCGCAATAGCTTGCCGCTGTACCGTTGGCGCGGCCCCATTGTGCATTCCATAGCCAGACCCGGGCGCCCACGCGAGCCGGGTCGACGCCATCGCCCACGGCCACGACGACACCCGCGCCATCGCTATGCGGCAGGATCACTGGATAGGCGACAGGTGCGGGCATTCGGCCCAATCGTTTCTTGACGTCCGACGGGTTCGCGCCCGACATTTGAATACGCACCAGAACTTCGCCTTCTCCCGGCGCCGGCACGGGAAATTCTCCTGTCTGCAAAACCTCTGCTGCATCACCGGTCCGCTCGTAATAGGCTGCGTGCATGAACGATGCTTCCGACATGTCAAACGGCCTGGCCCAGCTCGAAGCGGCCCTGGCGCAAGACCTTGCCCGCCTCAACCATCCACCCACGGAATGGACGCCCCGCCGATACGACTCTTCGGGCCATCCGGTTGCCGATGTGGCAATTATCGGTGGCGGCATGTGCGGTCTGGCAGCGGCTTTCGCGTTGCGCCGCATGGGCATCGCGAACATCCGGCAGATTGACCGGCGTCCGCCGGGGCTCGAGGGACCATGGCTGACCTATGCCCGGATGCAGACTTTGCGATCGCCCAAGCATCTGACCGGACCGGCGTTGGGTTTCCCCAACCTGACCTTCCGCGCGTGGTGGGAGGCGAAGGGCAGAGACTGGGATCGGCTGGATCGCATCCTGCGCCCGGACTGGATGGCCTATCTGCGCTGGTACGCGCGAGTGACTGGGGCACTGGTCGAAAACAACGTGCGCTTGGACGCCGTCACCCCTATTTCCGACGTGATCCAATTGGCGCTGCACGGCACGGATGGTCCGGAAACCTTGACCGCACGCCGCGTTGTCCTGGCCACTGGGCGTGAGGGACAGGCCAGCCCGCGGGTGCCGCCTCCGCTGGACCCTTTTATCGGAGCCGAAGTCCGCCATTCGTCGGACGATATCGACTTTGCCGCCCTTCGTGGCAAAGAGGTCGTCGTAATCGGCTTGGCGGCATCGGCGTTCGACAATGCCGCGACGGCGCTCGAGGCTGGGGCGGCTCGCGTCACACTTATCGGTCGCGCAAACGCGATGCCACGGCTGAACAAGATGAAGCAGACGGTCTATCCCGGCTTCACCCACGGGTTCGTCGACTTGCCCGATGCGGACAAGCTGGCCCTGCTTGACCACGTCATGCAGCACCGGATCGCACCGCCACGCGCGTCGGTTCTCAGGATCTCCCAGGATCCGAATGTGTCGCTGGTCCTCGGCGTAGAAGTCACCCACGCCACGCGCGGCACCACCGGACTGAACTTGACCACCAGCAAAGGCATCATCCGGGCCGACAGGGTGATCCTGGGCACCGGTTTTGCAATTGATCTGGACGCACCGGCCGAGTTGTCGGCTGTGGCGGGCGACATTCTGCGGTGGGGAGATCGGGTACCGCAGGCGACGGGTGAATGGGCAGCGTTTCCATATCTGGGGACTGGCTTCGACTTGCAGGGCAACGACGAAACGGACCTGAGCCGGATCCATTGCTTCACCCACACCGCGCAACTCAGCCTGGGGAACCTGGCGAATGACATTCCCGCCGTGTCTGAAGGCGCCGACCGTCTGGCTCGTGCTATCGCGGCTTCGCTGTTTGTCGAGGACCGAGCTTATCACAAGCAGCGCCTGATGGAGTATGCCGAACCGGAACTGCTGGGCGACGAGTGGCCCGGACTGACGGCCTGGGACCCGCCCTCGGGATAGGCCGGTCAAAGTTCGGCCCGATCATCCGCCGCATCATAGTGCACGCCGCGGTGGAACATCATGTCCGATCGGGGCATTGCCGCGCGACGGGCCTTCGTGGCGGTCTGGTCCACTGCATCGCCGTCCAGTTCCACGCCATAGAGCTCTCGGGCGGCGTCCTCTGACACGAAACCATCCAGCACGTCGGCAAGAACATCTTCTGCTGGTCGGTCCATCGGGTGCCCCCAGCCGCCGCCGCCCGGCGTGATGATACGGACAAGATCACCTTTCTTCAGTTGGTTGCCGTCGGACATGGTCGCGATATCCCATTCGTCTGGGCCCGGGTTGACCACGACACGGCCGGGCTGACCCGACAGTCCGCCGTTCACGCCAAAAGCGGGTTGGCGGCAATTGTCGAGGCGGATACCCAGCGTCGCCGCATCCGACAGCACCCGCACGTCCCGAACGATGCCGCAGCCGCCGCGATACCGGCCCGCGCCGCCGGAATCCAAATGGATGCCGAAGGCCTCGATCTCGACGCCGAACTCCATTTCGGCGAATTCGATTGGGTAATTCTCCTGCGCCACATAGTAGACTGCGTCGATTCCATCGGCGAAGGTGCGCGCGCCAAAGCCTACGGATAGGCCCTCGATGCACAAGGGTTCCGTCCCGTCCTCATTCCTCCCCCGCAAATAGTACAGCACATAGACGCAGGGTGCGGCCGAAGCATTGCCGCCGGTTGCCTGCGCCAACGCCCCGAACAGTGCAGAGGTCACGCGGATCATGGTATGAGATCGCAGTCCCAGCGGTGCGGGAAACCGGGGCGCGACCAGCGATCCGGGCCGGGTGAGCACCCGGTCCACCGCCCGCTCAAACCCACCGTTCATGCCGATGCCAGGGTCGTCCATGGTCATCCACAGACCCAGCATGAATTTCGGCACGCTATCATCCATCAGGAAGTTGATGGGACCTTCCGCCTGCCTGTCCGAGGCCGAGAAATCCAACGCCAACGCGCCCGCGTGTTTGCGGATCACTGCGTCGACGAAGAAGGACCGATCCGTCACTGCATCCGAGTCTATCCGGTCGCGGAAGGCATAGTCACCGTCCGGGATGCGATCCTCGATCTGGGTGCGCAGCGCGGCCTCGGTCTCTTGGAGCATTGCCTCGAAACTGGCCTCGACAGCGTCGACGCCATGGCGGGCGACGGTTTCTTCCAGGCGTTGTGCGCCCAGACGGCAGGCGGCCATGATGGCTTTCAAGTCGCCCTTCAGCATCTCGGGAAAGCGAGAATTGCGGGTGAAGATGCGCACAACCTCTTCGTTCTCGACGCCCTCATGCATCACACGAACGGGCGGGATCATGATGCCTTCGTGAAAGACACTGGTGGTATGTGGGCTGATCGAACCCGGCACCGATCCGCCGATGTCCCACAGGTGTCCCCATGCCTCGGCGAACGCGATCAGGCGGCCCTGATGAAAGACCGGCATGATGAACACCATGTCTGGCAGATGGCTCACCGCGCCGCCGGTGCCGTAACAGTCATTGTACCAATAGAGATCGCCGGGGCGCATGGTGGCTGCGGGATACTCCGCCAACACCGCGTCCACGAGGTTCCCGGCCAGGGTCAATGCGGTGGACACGACCAGTTCACCCTGCGGGTTCAGGAAGGCGGTGAAGTAGTCCTTCTTTTCCCGGATGAACGGCGACATGGCGGTCCGGGCGATGAGAGCTTCCATCTCCGCCCGTGCCGCATTCAATGCGCCCTTGATCAATTCCTGGGTGAACCGGTCCGGAGCGGTCGTCGCGGCGCTGGTACTCATGGCGCGCCCTCGGTGATCAGTATGTTGCCCAGCCGATCGGTAGTCGCCTGCTGACCCGGCAGGATGACAGTGGTGCAGTCCAACTGGTCGACGATGGCCGGGCCGTCGATGACATGACCTGCCAGCAGCGCTTCACGGTGATAGACAGGGACGGGTTCAAGCGGCGCACTAAGCGCGGCAGGGCGCGTGCCGAAAGGCTCGGGTGTTCGGGACGGGGCCGAAGCGATCTCCGGCAAGGTGATGCGCCCGGTTTGGCCGGTCGCCTCTACGCGCAGGTTGACAATCTCCACCGGGGCTGCAGGGTCCGAGAACGTATAGAGTTCCTGGTGTAACGCGTGGAACCGGTCGACCAGCTTAGCCAATGCCGCGTCGCTCACCGGCTCACTACTTAATTGCACGATCAGTTCCACCCCTTGCTTCTCGTACCGCATGTCGGCCGCGCGCTGAAACAGGCGCCGCTCCGGCGGAATGCCATCAGCATCCAGTCGTGCATCCGCGCGCGCCTGAAGGTCAGTAAGATACTGCTCGGTAATACTGGCGTCGAACGTGCCGGCTCTTTGCAAAAGGGTGACGGCGAAGTCATAGCGCAGGTCGGTCGTCAGCAATCCCATGGCACACAAGATGCCGGGATAACGCGGCACCAACAGGCGATCCGCACCGAGGTTGCGCATCAGCCCAGCGCCATGCACCGGCCCAGCTCCGCCAAAGGCGGCCAGGGTGAAATTGCGCGGGTCCAATCCGCGTTCGACCGACATGACCTTAAGCGCACCGGTCATGTTGCTATCGACCAGATCTACGATGCCTTGTGCCGCGGTCAGCAAATCGATGCCCAACGGTTCGGCAACGCCTTGTTGCACTGCGCTGGCGGCGGCGGCGGGGTCAAGGGCGATCTGACCATCCAACAGGTGCGGTGGGATACGGCCGAGCACCAGATTGGCGTCCGATACCGTGGGCCGCGTGCCACCGCGACCATAGCAGGCGGGCCCAGGGTCAGCGCCCGAGCTTTCAGGGCCAACGCGGATCGCACCCTGCTCGGTGACCGTTGCAATGGATCCGCCGCCCGCTCCGATGGTATGGATGTCGATGATCGGCAACGCCAGGGGGTGGTCGCCGATCCGGCCCTGGGTCGTGCGAGCGGGCTCTCCACCACGGATCAGTGCAACGTCGGCCGACGTGCCTCCCATATCCACTGTCAGGACATCGGCGATCCCGGCTTCCGCAGTCAGATACGCTGCTCCGCGCGCGCCAGCGGCAGGTCCGGACAGCGCCAGATGAACTGCCCCGCGCGCAGCTTCGTCCGGTGGGCAAGTCCCGCCGTTCGACTTCATGATGAACAGTGGCGCCCCGATACCGCGCTGGTCCAACCCCTCGGCCAATTGACCGATATAGCGCCCTACGACGGGCTGGACTGATGCGTTCAGCGTCGTCGCGATGGCCCGTTCGTACTCGCGAAACACCGGCAAAACGTCGACGGAAAGAGCGATCTCCACCCACGGCAAAGCGGCGCGCAGGATTTCGCCGACCCGGTGTTCATGAGTAGGATTGGCGTAGGAATGCAGCAGTACCACCGCGACGGCGTCCAGCCCTGCGGAACGGATCGCCTCTGCTACGTCCGCGACAGCGCTCTCGTCGAGGGGACGCACCTCGGATCCGTCCAGGCGCACACGGCGAGGTACCTCGAAAACGTGGCGTGCCTGCACCGGACGCTGGGGCTTGACCCAATTGAACAGATTAGCGGCGCGTGGAATCTCGGCCCGGCCGATCTCCAGCACGTGTCGAAACCCTGCCGTTGTGACCAATCC
The DNA here is from genome assembly GCA_050043005.1 of Paracoccaceae bacterium. Taxonomy (GTDB): domain Bacteria; phylum Pseudomonadota; class Alphaproteobacteria; order Rhodobacterales; family Rhodobacteraceae; genus Thermohalobaculum. The sequence continues at coordinate 38,182 of JBHJIZ010000136.1, read as the reverse complement.
AGTTTTCGCACCCTTGCCTTCCAGGATCGCGTTGGTCGCAACCGTGGTTCCGTGCAGAACCGTGGCGATGTCCGAAACAGGCACCCCGGCCTCGACCAGCATCTTGTCGACCCCGCCGAAGAACCCTTCAGCTGGGGCAGATGGTACGGAAGGCGATTTGGTCACCCAGAGCGCTCCGCCCGACCGGTCCGCCAGGATCACATCGGTAAAGGTTCCGCCCACGTCCAGGGCGATTGCATAGCGGCTCATGGTCCCCCCATCACCGGTAGTGTTTGTCCGGTGATCCAGTCCGCATGCTTAGACGCCAGGAACAGTGCTGCATTGGCAATGTCGCGTGGCGTGCCGAGACGGCGCATGGCAATGCTATCGATTACTGCCGCCTGACCATCAGGTTCGAGGCTTTCCCATTGTGGCATATAGTCGGGCGAGGTTTGCGGCATGTAACCAGGTGCAATCGCGTTCACCGTGATCCCGTATTGCCCGAGTTCCGAAGCCAGTTGCCGAACCAGTCCGATCTGCGCCGTCTTGGCGGTGCCATAGGAGTGAATGCCGGTGCGCGACACGCGCAGCCCGGCACCGGAGGAGATCACGATGATGCGCCCCTTACCTGCAGCTTTCATGCCCGGTGTCACAGCGCGGGCAACGTTGAAGGCACCATCCACGTTTACCGCTTGGATCGCGCGCCAATCAGTGTCGGTAACGTCCTCGAGAGGTACCGGCTTCCGTCCGACGATCCCGCCCGCTGCGTGGATGGCGATATCGACCGGGCCGGTCGCGGAAAGTACCTCCGCGATCGAACCGGGATCCGTGACGTCCATGACATGAGGCACGGCGTTTGGTACTGCCTGCACTTCCGGGTCGATGTCCGTTGCGATCACCTCGGCACCCTCATCGGCGAAGGCCGCAGCGATCCCCCGGCCTATGCCGCGCACCGCTCCGGTAACCAGGACGCGCTTGCCGGGAAAAGAGATCTGCACGTCTACTCCGCCGCAACCTGAAGCTGGGGAAATTCCGCCTTCAACGCTTCGAAAATGCGTCGGACCGCGTGCCCGTCGCCGTCCCGATCGACGGGGTCCATTGCGTCGATGGCGGCGAAAATTCTGTGCTTGGCATAGAACCGCCAGTGGACGGGCAAACTGGCCAGGCAGTCTGTGAGCTTGACGTAGTTCTCGTTGGTCCAGACCTGCTCGAACGCCGTGCGCTCCGGACCCAGTTCGTAGAAATCGTCGATCTTCTCGTCCGCACGCGCTGCGCGTTCGGCCTCGGTGCCAGCGACGTCAATGGCCCCATCAGCGATTGCGACGCCATACGCTGCGCGGGCATGGTCTTCAGTGACCCAGCCCCGGCGCCAGTCCAGCAGCACTGCCTCGGGATCGCGCTGCAATGGGTCGCCCCAGCCGCCAGCACCACCGCAGGTCACGTGAAGTACATCGCCCGGCCCCATCGTCAGAATATCGGTGTTGCGTAAATCGTGCTCGCGATTGGTGCCCGGGTTCAGAATGAACTTCGACGGTCCGCCCGCGCGTCCACCCGCAATGCCCCAGCCGGTGAATCGCGTCCGGTCGCGGTTGCGCGCTGTGACCTTGGAATTGGGCGAGAATGTCTGAAAGACCATCTCGGTCCCCAGTCCGCCCCGGTGTTGACCCGGCCCGGCTGAGTTCTGTGCCAATCCATAGCGCAGGACCTTGATGCCGGCCTCGACCTCATTGACCTCGACCGGTGTGTTCTTGAGAAATCCAGAATTGCCGCCGGAGCCGTCCATCCCGTCGGTCTCAGCCCGCCCGCCAGCGCCGCCGGTCATCGGATTGATCGCCGCCATGATCCGCCGACCCGTCTTGTTGTCGATGGTGTTGACGTTCATGATCGGTCCGCCGGAGCCCGGAGAGCCCGCCAGGCGGTCTGGTGCCGCCGCGGCGAACGCGCCCAGTATCAGCCCTTGCAACCGCGTGCAGGACAGCGTGCGCATACCCACAGCGGCAGGAAAAACCGGGTTGACGATGGTGCCCGAAGGCAAGATTGCCCGACACACCCGCGAGATTCCGGAGTTCAGGAACAGGCCCGGGTCCAGCGAGTAAAGTACATACGTCAGCGCCACCATAAGCAGTGTGTGCCGCTCATCCCCGCCCGTGGGCATGTTGAGCGAGCTCTCCAACTGCGGGTCCGACCCGGTGAAATCGAAGATTAGGCTATCCCCATCGATGATCAGCGTCAGCATCAGACGGCAGGGCCAGCCGTCAGGCGCGTCTTCGTCCATGAAATCGGCAAAGGGATAGCGCCCGTCCGGCATCGTGCGGACGATCGACCGGGCTTGCGCCTCGGAGTAATCCAGCAGATCCGCCACGCACTCGCGGAAAGTGTCGATCCCGAAGCGATCGATCATCTCCAGCGCCTTGCGTTCGCCGGTGTTGCACGCCGCGATCTGAGCCTTCAGGTCACCCCAGTTTTGTTCAGGGGCCCGGACGTTCGCCAGGAACACATCCAGGATCTGCTGGTTAATCTCACCTTCCATCAGGATCTTGTTGGGTGGAATACGCACACCTTCCTGATGGACTTCGGATAGGGTCCGCGACAACGAGGCAGGCACAGCCCCGCCCACATCGGTATTGTGGATATGCCCGACCGAGAACGCGACGATTTCGTCGCCGTGGAAGATCGGTTTCCAGATATGCATGTCCGGTGAGTGCGTGCAGACGAACCCCGAATAAGGGTCATTGGTCATGCAAATGTCGCCCGGTCGATAGTTGTCGATCAGCCGGATCGCGCCGCCGTAGTTCAAGTTCACAAACCAGGTCGCGCCTAGTTCCGTTGGCGTCGCGAATGTCTCGCCCACCGGGTTGGTCAGGCCCGTGGTGAAGTCTTCGGTTTCCTTGACGAAGGTGGAGTGGGCCGTGCGGTAGAGCGTGAAGGCCATACTCTCTGCTGCCGCACGGGTGTGGTTCTTGAGGATCTCAAGCGTGACCTTGTCGATTGGCATTGCTCAGGCCTCCGCTGCGATCAGAAGATTGCCCCAGCCGTCGACGCGGACGGACAGACCCGGGGGCACAATGGTTGTGCAGTCATCCTGCGTGACGATGGCCGGGCCGCGGAAGTGATGGCCCGGGGTCAAAGCCGCGCGGGCGTAGACACCCGCGGCGTGGCGTTCGCCGTCCAGAAAGACCGGGGCTTCAACAACCGGGGTGGCCAGGGTTTCGGTGACGGCGCCTTCGGTCAGGCCCGGTTTTGGGGCGCTACCGCTGATTACCAGCCGCAGATTGACGACCATAACCTCGGCGTTCGGATCGGCGTGGTCATAGACACGAGCGTGTTCACGGTGGAACGCGGCGGCGATGGGGGCAACCCGACCAGCGGCAATGTCGGCGCGGTCGATGATTGTCTCAATCTCATAGGATTGACCGCGATAGCGCATGTCTGCCGACCAGATCAGTCTTGCTTCCCCGGCGAAGCCTTGTTCGTCGCGTAGCCAGGTCAGGGCGCGTTGTTCCAGCGTCGCCGCTTCTCCGTTCAGCAGGCCCAAACCGTGGACATCCAGATCGACGAAAGCCGTGCGGATGAAATCGTTCCGGATATCCGCAATCAGCCCGCCATAGGCGGACAGCACACCCGGCGTAGGCGGCACAATCACTTGCGCTATGCCCAATTCGTGGGCCAAAAGGCACGCCGTCATTGGCCCCGCGCCACCGAAGGCCAGCAAGGAGAAGGTGCGCGGGTCGGCTCCATGGCGGCTCATCAGTTTTGAGATCTCCAGGTACATGCCAGAGATTGAAACTCGGACAATGGCCTCGGCGGTTTCTTCCGCGCTCAGGCCCACTGCGTCAGCCACGGAGGCAATGGCGGTTTCAGCGGCTGCCCGGTCCAGCGAAACAGCGCCGTATCCTAACTCGCCCGCGCCGAGCAGGCCAAGAACAGCAAAGGCATCCGTGATGGTCGGCCGGTCTCCTCCTCGCCCGTAACAGGCCGGGCCGGGTGTGGACCCAGCACTCTCCGGGCCGACCTTCAGCACACCGAAATCGTCGACCCAGGCGATCGATCCGCCGCCCTCTCCGATTGATGTCACCGAGACTGTCGGCACGTAGATCGGGAACTCGCCTACCATCTCGCCGACGCCAAAGGCAGGCTGCCCGCTACGGATCACTGCCACATCGGCAGAGGTACCACCGACATCGAAACTGAGCACGTCTGCTGCGCCGCCCCGTGCCGCAACGTCCGCCGCGCCGATCACGCCCGAGGCGGTACCTGACAGAAGCATGGCAATCGGATCGGTCTTGCCCAATTCCGCCGCCATCACTCCACCGTTCGATTTGGTGATCATTGCGTCGGCGGGTACGCCCACGTTGCGCAATGCCTCTTGCAACGATCCGATGTACTCAGCGACTCGCCTCTGCACGTATCCAGCGACGGTCGAGGTCACGGTTCGTTCGTACTCTCGGATCACCGGCCAGACATCGGAAGACAGCGTCACAGTCATATCTGGGTTGGTCGACAGGATCGCATCGCGCACGGCGCGCTCGTTGGCTGCGTTGGCATATGCATGCAACAAAGCAACAACGATCGTATCGGCCCCGTCGGCGCGCGCGCGTGCTACTGCCGCCGCGACCTCATCCGCGTCTACGCCCTTCTCGACCGTTCCGTCCTTCAGCACGCGTTCATCGATGCCGTATACCCGCTCGCGCGGAGCGAGCGGTGCTGGGCGGGTTGAGAACAGGTCGTACGGGTCCGGCACCTTCAAGCGCGCCACTTCGAGAACATCCTCGAAGTTCCGCGTGGTGAAAAGGGCAAGCTGCGCGCCCCGCCGCTGGATCACCGTGTTCACGCCCACCGTCGTGCCGTGGGTGAAATAGCTGATCGTGTCTGCCCCGTGCCCATAGCGCGTGCCCAACTCGGCGATGCCGGTCATCACTTCGGCTCCGGGCGTTGCGGGGGTCGATAGCGTTTTCAGGGTGCTGAGCTGTCCCGTCGCCTCGTCGTACAGACAGAAATCCGTGAAGGTGCCGCCAATATCCACCGAAACCCGGACGCTCATTTTGTGTCCCCCATGGGTGCCGAGCGCGGCAAAGCTGTCGCCAAGACACCAATCTGCATCAGGTTCGCGATGCTGACCCTACGTTAAGGTTAATGATTGACGCAGTGCACAACCGCCGTCAACATCAACGCGAACTTGCGGGATTTGGGGGTCGATGGCCGAGCTGGAACACAGGGTCGCAATCGTGACTGGCGGTGCTCGTGGGATTGGCCGCGGTTGCGCGCATGCCCTCGCAAAGCGCGGTCTGGCAATTGCTCTGGTCGATGTTCTTGTCCCCGAAATGGAACGCACAAAGGCCGAGATTGACGAAATCGGTGTGCCTTGCACCATTCACGAAGCCGACGTATCCGACCACGCCCGGGCGAGGGAGATCGCGGTGGATATCAACGCCACGTGGGGCCGGATTGACGTGCTGGTGAACAACGCGGGCCGCTCGGCACCTGTCGGAATTCTTGAGATCACCGAAGACCAGTGGGACGCCGCCATCGACGTCAACCTGAAGAGCTGTTTCAACTATATTCAGGCAACCGCGCCCACAATGGTGGCGCGCCAATACGGGCGCATCGTGTCGATGTCGTCGCTGAACGCCCATTCCGGCGGGGTCACGGCGGCGGTCAGCCGGTTCGCCTATGCCGCTGCGAAGGCCGGGATCATCGGTATGACCCGCGCGCTGGCGAAAGAACTGGGCCCGAACATCGCGATCAACTGTGTTTGCCCCGGTCTCATCAAAACAGAACTGACAGCCAAGAACCCTGTCATTGCGGAACGCGAGCCGGAATTGATCAAGGGGATCGCGCTGAACCGAACCGGATCGCCCGCCGATGTGGCTGAGTTGGTGGCATTCCTGACCACGACCGAGCCGTTCTACGTGACCGGCCAGGACATCACGATCGATGGTTTCCAATGGAACCGTTGAGCAAGAGGACCCGGGGCGAACCCGGGCCATGGGAGGTGGCGGCGCAAGCCGCGAGAGCGAAAACACAGGGAGACTGCACATGAGACTGTTCGATTATGCACCCGGATTGGGGCGGCTGGCTGCTGCCGCAGTGATCGCCACCGGAGCTTTGGCCACACCCGCCGCCGCGGGTGGTAAGTTCGTCTTCGCCAACGCGTCCGCCTATGACACCCTTGACCCGCATGCGATCTTCGATGTGGGCCGTGTCGCCAGCCGCATCAACCTCTATGACGGGCTGATGCGCTGGCAAGACAACCCGCCCAAGCTGGAACCTTGGCTCGCGGAGAAAGTCGAAATCTCGGATGACGGGCTGATCTATACCTTCACCTTGCGCGATGCGGCGTTTCACGATGGTTCACCGGTCGAGGCGTCTGACGTCGTCTATTCGATCGACCGCATCCTGAAGATGAAAAAGGGCGCCTTCTCGTTGTTCTCCGGCGTGATTGAGCCTGGTAGCACAAAGGCCCCTGACGCCAAGACAGTCGTCTTCACATTGACCAAGCCATCAGCGATCTTCCTCGCCACAGTGCCGGAAATCCACGTGGTCAACGCTGAACTTGTCCAGGCCAACGAAAAGGACGGTGATCTGGGTGCCGAGTGGCTGTCGAAGAACGCAGCCGGGTCGGGATCGTTCAAACTGAAGCGATATGACCCGGCCATCGGTTGGCAAGCCGAACGGTTTGAAGACCATTTCTACGGATGGGACATGGTCGAAGATCCGCTGGACGAGATCGAGTTTCGTACGGTCATCGAGATCAACTCTCGCGTTCTCGGCCTGATGAACGGTGATTTCCAGGGCACCGACGGCTACTTGCCGCAGGACCAGGTCAAGCGTCTGGCCGCATCTGATGAAATCGACGTGATGGAACAGGAATCCATGCGGATCTTCTATTCGATCATCCACCACGGCCGATTCCCGATGAACGATATCAACTTCCGCAAGGCTCTGAGCTACGCGTTCGATTATGACGGGTTCAACAACAACATCCTGTCGGGGTCTGTTGCGCGCAACCCCGTGCCGTTGCCCAACAACATGTGGGGCTCGCCTCAGGACGTGACCGGCTATTCCATGAACCTGGAAAAGGCGAAGGAATACCTCGCCAAGGTCGACGGCGAGATTCCGGAGATCACGCTGGGCGCGCTGGCCGGCTATGGCCAGACTGAACAGGCCGCGGCGCTGCTGCAGAACGGACTGAACAAGCTCGGCGTCAAGACCAAGATCGTCGCCGAGCCCTGGGCCGTGGCGTCCGGCAAGATGCGGGACGAGCAGCAGATGTACGACCTCTTGTTCCTGTGGAAGTCGACTTACTATGCCGATCCCAACAACTGGCTGGGCGAGATGTATGCCTGTGAGCAGATCGGGGCACGTAACAACTCGTGGTACTGCAACGAGGAAGTCGACAAGCTGCTTTCCGAGGCGCGAACTTCGACCGACCAAGATCTGCGCAGGGCGAACTATGAAAAGGCCAACAAACTGCTGATGGAGGACGCCGCGGGCATCTTCGTCTACAACACAAAGTGGTTCGGCCCGTTCAGCAACAAGGCCAAGGGCATCCGCTTCAGCCCGATCGGCAACGGCCAAGAAATGCGCTGGGTGTCGATGGACTGAACCGTCATCCGGGTGCGGCCCTTAGGGGCCGCGCTTTCGGAGCGGGGCCGACATGCGCGCGCTTGTCCTTCTGGTAAACCGCATGATGTGGTTCGTGCCGACGCTCTTGGGGCTGTTGGTGATAACCTTCACCATCAGCCACATTATCCCGGCAGATCCCATCGCCTTCATAGCGGGGGATAACGCAACGGCTGAACAGATCGCGGCACTGAAGGCAAAGTTTGGTGTCGATCAGCCCGTGCATGTTCAACTTTGGAATTACATCGTTGGCGTTGCGCAAGGCGACTTCGGGGTCAGCCTGTATACTCAGCGCCCGATCGTCGACGACCTGAGCGCGCGTTTGCCCGCAACGCTGGAACTGGCCTTTGTCGCCATCCTGCTATCGGCGGTCATCGGTATTCCGCTGGGAGTTCTAGCCGCAGTGAACCGCAATTCCTGGTTGGACCATGTGTTGCGGGTCTTCACCGTCTCGGGGCTGGCCATAGCGGCTTTCTGGTTGGCGATCCTGTTCCAGTTGCTGTTCGCGATGGAACTGGGTTGGACACCCCTGCAGGGCCGCGTTGACGGCTGGGGACCAGACGTAATCACGGGCTTCTTTCTTATCGATAGCGCCGTTGCAGGCGACTGGGACATCTTCTGGGACGTGGTCGCACATATGGTTCTGCCCGCCGTGACGTTGGGCTTTCCGGCCATGGCGACGGTCATGCGTTTCACCCGAGCGGGCGTGCTCGACGCGATCAATTCGAACTATGTCGACTATCAGCAGGCGATGGGAGTGCCCCGGCGCGTGGTGATCTGGCGCTTCGTTCTGCGCAACGCTTTGATCGGCACGGTCACTCAACTGGGACTGATCTTTGGCAACCTCATCGCCAACGCAGTCGTCGTCGAGGCAGTTTTCGATTGGCCGGGCCTTGGCCTCTATGCCGTGAACTCAATTCTGCAATCCGACTACAACGCCATCATGGGCTTTACACTTGTCATGGGCACGGTGTTCATCGTGGCCAACCTGCTGGTCGACATCACTCACGGTCTGATCGACCCGCGCGAGGCCCGTTGATGGAGAACGTCCGCTTCCTGCTGCGCAAGCTGGCCGCCGACCGCACGGCGGCGCTGGGTGCGTTCATCATCATGGCTCTGATCGTCGTCGCAATTGCAGCGCCGGTGCTGTCCACCCATCCGCAGGATGTCAGCGAGTTCAACCCACCGGAACGCCTGCAGGGTCCCTCGCTGGACCATTTCTTCGGCACCGACCGCATGGGGTCCGACGTTTACTCCCGCCTGCTGTTCGGCGCCCGCATCACAATTGCCATCGCCGTGATTGCCATCGGCGTGTCCGTCTTGATCGGCGTGCCTGTCGGCCTGATTGCGGGCTACTACCGCAACTGGATTTCCGACGCGCTGATGCGGGTGTCAGACATTTTCCTGGCAGTCCCTCAGATCGTGCTGGCCATCGCCATCGCGCAGACCCTGGGACCGTCGATCGAGAATGTCATTCTCGCGCTCTCTGCCACCTATTGGCCGTTCTGGGCGCGATTGGTGTATGCCGAGACCCGCTCGGCCCTGAACGAAACATATGTCGAGGCGTCGATCGCGCTGGGCGCCTCGCCGTCGCGGGTCATGCTGCTGCACGTGCTGCCGAACATCTCGTCCTCTCTGATCGTGCGCACGACCATCGGCATGGGCGGCACGATCCTGACCGCCGCGGCACTAGGCTTCCTTGGCCTCGGCCCGCCCGCACCCAGCCCCGAATGGGGTCGCACAATCGCCGAAAGCCGCGAGTTCCTGCCGGAAGCCTGGTGGTACGCTACAGCCCCTGGGCTTGCCATCTTCCTTGTTGTGATGGGCTTTAATCTGCTGGGCGACGGATTGCGCGATATCCTCGACCCTCGCACCCGCAGGTCCTCCGATGGATGATTTGTTGAAAGTCACGGATCTGGAGGTCGGCTTCAAGACCGACGCCGGTCTGGCCCGCGTTCTGGACCATGTGAACTTCCGTATCGGCCGGGGAGAAATTGTTGGCTTGGTGGGTGAATCCGGGTGTGGAAAGACCACGTTGGCCCGGTCGATCCTGGGCGTGCTGCCAGCCAATTCTGCGGTGGTTTCTTCCGGCAGCATCGATTTCGACGGACAGAACTTGCTGGCCGAAGACCCGAAGGATCTGGCCACCGACGTACGCGGCCGCCAGATCACTTTCGTCCCGCAAGACCCGTTCTCCAGCTTCAACCCGGTCTTCACAATCGGCGCCCAGATCGACGAGCTCATGAAGTGGAAGTCGCCCGATGCGCCCTATGGTGGGGCTCCGCGCTGGTACCCCCGGTCCCGTCGCCGTGCCGATCGGGAACGTGTGATGGATCTGCTGAAAACCGTTCAGTTGCCGGATGCAGAAGGTATCCTGAAGAAGTTTCCGCACGAGGTTTCCGGCGGCCAACGCCAGCGCCTGATGATCGCCATGGCCTTGCTGCCCGATCCGCAGCTGATCATCGCCGACGAACCAACCACCGCGCTGGACGTCACCATTCAAGCGCAGATCCTGAAGCTCCTGAAACGACTGGCAACCGAGCGTGACGTCTCGGTTCTCTTCACCACGCATGATCTGGGCACGGCTTACGAAATCTGCGACCGCATCACGGTGATGTACGCAGGTCAGGAAGTGGAAAGTGCACCGTCCGATGAGTTCTTCGCAGCGCCGCGCCACCCCTATACCACGCGCCTGCTACAATCGTTGCCCAGCCGGGAACGCGGGATCCAGGGCATACCGGGGCAGATCCCCGGCCTGATTAACCCGCCTCAAGGCTGCCGCTTTAACCCGCGGTGCGATCATGCCATGGATGCCTGCCGCGCCTCACGTCCCGATACCACCGAAGCAGGACCGGCCCATTCTCTGCGTTGCTTCTACCCGGTAGCAATGGCCCAGGAGACATCCGCTTGAGAGCGCCCGACACCGACCTGCTGGTGCTGCAGGACCTGCGCAAGTACTTCCCGATTCTGAACGCTTGGAAACGTCGCACAGGCTGGCTGAAGGCTCTGGATGATGTATCGCTGACCGTCCGCAAAGGCGAGATCCTGGGCGTTGTCGGCGAAAGCGGCTGCGGCAAGTCCACCCTTGGCAAGACTGTGATGGGAATCCACCGCCCGTCGGCTGGACGGATCGTGTTCGAAGGTAACGACATCACGGACCTAAAGCCGCACCAATCGCGCGAGCTACGCCGCGATCTGCAGTACACCTACCAGGACCCTGGCGCCTCTCTCGATCCGCGTTGGAAGATCGGCAAGTCGCTTGACGAGCCGCTGGTGATTCACACGGATCTGGACCGGACGGCCCGGCAGCAGCGTGTGCGAGACATCCTGGCCGCCGTAAACTTGCCGGAAAGCCATCTCGACCTCTATCCGCACGAGATTTCCGGCGGCCAGCAGCGCCGGGTTGGACTGGCGCGCATTCTGACCCTGCAGCCCAGCCTGGTGGTGTTGGACGAGCCGACGTCCGGACTTGATGTCTCGGTGCAGGCCACAATCCTGAACCTGTTCCTTGACCTGCAGAAACAGTTCGATCTGACCTATGTGTTCATCTCCCACGATCTCAGCGTCGTGCGGATGATCTGCGACCGGGTTGCGGTGATGTATCTCGGCAAGGTGGTCGAACTGGGTTCGACGGATCAGGTCTTCGACACCCCGCGCCACCCCTACACGCAATCGCTTTTGGCCGCGATCCCACAGATCGGTAAACAGCGCATCACGGAAACCTTTTGGTTGGAAGGCGAACCGCCGGATCCTGGAAATCTGCCCTCGGGGTGCCGGTTCCGAACACGCTGTCTGCGCGCCGTCGAGGCCTGCGCCGCTGATGTGCCTCCTCTGGTGGAGCACCCTGGCGGGCATGCTGATGCGTGTCTGTTTTCGGAGTGAAACCCGTTCTGATCACGGGTGCCGCCGCAGGCATCGGGCTGGCCACTGCGAAACTGCTTTTGGCTGACGAGGTATCTGTCATCGGGATTGACCGCGATCCCGTTCCGAACCTCGGCGAAGGGTTTCACGGTATCCGGGCCGATCTGACAGATCCTGATCAGATAACTGCAGCGGCGGACGAAGCATTCAACGCCAGACCGGATCTGGACGGTCTGGTCAATTGCGCCGGGGTCTATCCGGTTACGCCGATGCTAGACCTGGATCTATCGGAATGGGACGCGGTGTTGGCCGTCAACCTCCGGGCACCTTTTCTGATGATTCAGGCTGTGGCCAGGCGCTGGCGGTCGACGAGAAGCCGCTGCAAGGTTGTCAACGTCGCGTCGACCGCTGCTGTCCTGGCCCGGCCGGGAATCGCGCACTATGCCGCGTCTAAAGCGGGCCTGGTGCAATTGACCAAGGTGATGGCGGTCGAGTTGGCACCCTTGGGCATCCAGGTGAACGCCGTCGCTCCGGGATTGATCGCGACCGAAAAGGTCATGGCCCATGCCGAAGGCGCAGGGGCTCAGGAGCATAGCGCCAAATTGGCTCGCATTCCCAGCCAGCGAGAAGGAACGCCCGAGGAAGTCGCTCGGGGCATCCGCTGGCTCTTGTCAGATGATGCGTCTTACGCCACCGGCGCTGTGCTAACGCTAGATGGCGGCTTCACCCTAGGCATTCCGGCTTACTGATTGGCAATTCGCGATCACTGATCAAGCTGCGGAGTTTGCTTTGCCGCGAGACGTTCGTGAGCGGTCAGCCATGTGCATAAGCCACAGATGTCCAACGGGTGAAAGCCCGGCGCACAACTTAGGAACGCCACCCGTCGACGTGCCTCACATCTCGGCCTGTTCGCGGCAATAGCGGGCGATATCCGCGTGCGTGGCAAACCAGACACCAGCATGGCTGCGCATGTATCGGATCAACTCCTCAAGCACTCGAATGCGCGAGCGGTGGCCGATGAAATGCGGGTGCATGGTGAGCAGGAACAGGCCGTTCTCCGCATAGGCGCCGTCAAATTCCCACTTGAAAACCTCCAACACGCCCGAAGGCGGCGTGTAAGGACGCAGTCCCGTGAACCGGTCCATCGCCCAGTACGGCGCGTCGTCGCGGATCCACTCCACGGGCAACTCAACAACGCCCGACGGCAGATTGTCTTCAAGAATCTCATAGGGTTCATCGTCCGCCATGAGAGACGAGTCATAGATCAGCCCCATCTCGCGCGTGATCGCCAGCGTATGGGCTGAGAAATCCCAGGACGGTGTGCGGATGCCGACGGGACGTACGCCGCAGATCTCCTCCAACTTGTCGGTAGCGCGCATCTGAAGGTCGCGCTCGTTCTTTGGCGGAAGGGCCGAGTTCAACTCGTGAATCCAGGAATGAATCCCAACCTCATGCCCGCCATCAATCACCGCGCGTTGTTCGTCGGGGTGTAGCATGGCGACCACCGCAGGTACGAAGAACGTGGCGGGAGCATCGTATTTCTTGAGCAGTTTCAGAATCTTCGGAACACCTACCCGCGCCCCGTACTCGCAGGCCGACAGTCGGCCGGGCGAGCTGTGCCCCCAACGCAGGACCTGGGTTTCGTGGTCGGAATCGAAGGATAGCGCGACCGCGCAACGCGCACCGCCGGGCCATGCGGTCGGCTTGAGGGATCGGCCGGCACGGATCTTCTCAACGATCGGGCGCCAGGTTTCTTCGGGCCAGGTCCAGGTGTCAGGCTGTTCCGGCAAGGCGTTCGCGGCTTTGGACATGCTTGTCTCCTCTCAGTAATTCGCAGCACGCTAGCACCGCGTTGGGGTGGTCGCCATCGCGAAGCCGATGAGATAGCGTCGCCGAATGCGCGCCGCCTTGATGCCCTTGACCATCGTGATGTTGCCCCAGGTGGCGCTGTCCGCCGTTCAAATGGGCCTCCCTGTGCTGGCGCCCGCTTTGGTGGCGGATCTCGGTTTGGCGCCCGAGATGATCGGTCCGATCGGCGGGTGCATCGGCCTCGGCTCTATCTGGATGTTCGCGGCCAACCATTCTGTCACACCGGTCTTGGGCCCGGTTCGTGCGCTGGGATTGGCGGGCCTGTTGGCAGTGATCGGCGTCATGTTTGCAGTCTCCGGCTGGCTGCCCGGTGTATTGCTCGGCGCTGTTTTCATTGGATTTGCTTATGCTGTGACTGCTCCGGCGGGCAGTCAGATCCTCTCAGACCATGTGCCGAGAGCCATTTGGGGAACGGTTTTCTCGATCCGACAAGCTGGCGTTCCTCTGGGAGGAGCGATCGCCGGAGTGCTGGGAGCGGGCATGGCCGTTGCCCATGGCTGGCAGGCCGGCCTTCTGTGTCTGGCGCTGTTGCCGGGGTTGTGCATCGCTCTTCCGTACCTCGTTCCGCACTCGTTCCGCGGTGGTCAGAGCACGGAAACCTTCCGTCTCAGCGGGCTGTTCCAGCCGTCGATCCTGGTCCGGCCCTTCGGAACGCTCCGCGCTCTGCCGCAATTGAACGCACTGGTTCTGGCCAGTCTGGGCTTTGCCTGTGTTCAGGGCAGCGTATTCGCATTCTTCACAACGTACATGATCGATGGTCTGGATTTGGGATTGGCCGTGGCTGGTACCCTGTTTGCGGTGATGCAGATCGCAAGTTTTGCGGGCCGCATCGGGGCAGGGTTTGTTGCAGACCACATCGGTAGTTTGCGCAAGGTCTTGCTGGGCATGAGCCTTGCTGCAGCGGCGGCCTGCCTGATCTTGTCTTTGCTTCAACCCGGCTTGTCGATACCGGTCTTGATTGCAGTCGCGATATTCGCCGGCGCAACCGCTGCAACATGGAATGGACTGTTCCTGGCCGAGATTGCGCGATGCGTGCCGCAAGACCAGGTCAGCACGGCAACAGCAGGCGTCACGTTTTTCACCTTTGTCGCCTATATGCTGACGCCGCCCGTCTTTGCGTTGGTTGTCTATCTGCTCGGCTATCAGATCGGCTATTGCATGAGCGCTTGTGCCGCGCTGTTCAGCTTTGTCTGTTTGCGCCGCGCTTCCGTGGTGAGGGTGACTTAGCGCTCGGCACGTCCAACCTATCGGACGTCGGCGTGGCCATCTGCAGTAATGGCAAACGGCGGAGGTTCATCAGTCGCATGCCGATACCGGCCTGAGTTGTCCTTTGCTCATGCAAAGAGTAGCACGTCTTTTCAGAAGCGCCGGACAGGCGCGATGCGCGATGTAAGTGAATAGGCGCGTTGGAAGCAGTCTTCTAAGGTTCTTTGGGTTTGAGCGATTGATACGGCCCACTCTTGTATTCTTACAATTGGCCAAACCGTATTCGGTTCGTTTCATAATTACTCCCATGAAAAACCAACAATTGAAACACTCCAGCGGGTGAGCTGAAAAACACTGGATACAGCGTGTGTCTATCCCCGATGCCAGCGGAGCAATGCGCCGCCCTGCAGACTGACACATGAACAATGGAGACCGTGATGAACGCGATCGCTGAAATCAATACCGCAAACGCTGCGGACACGCCCCCCAACTTCGAGGCAATCAAGGTCAAGCAGCAGGCTGCCTGGGGATCTGGAGACTATGCTGTCGTTGGCTCGACCCTGAACATCGTTGGTGAGATGTTGGCCGAGGCCGCTGACATCAATCCGGACGAAACTGTCCTGGACGTGGCGGCCGGAAACGGCAACGCGACGCTCGCAGCGGCCCGCAGATCGGCGTGCGTGACATCGACAGACTATGTCGAAAGCCTGTTGGAAAAGGCTCGTGCACGGACGCAGGCCGAGCAGATGGATGTGAACTTCCAGCAGGCAGATGTCGAGCGTCTGCCGTTTGCGGACAACAGCTTCGACGCAGTCATTTCGACCTTTGGGTGCATGTTCGCACCGGACCAGCACCGTACGGCCCAGGAAATGATCCGCGTGGTGAAATCGGGTGGGCGCGTTGCCATGGCCAACTGGACGCCGGACAGTTTCATTGGCGAATTGTTCAAGGTCATCGGCCGGCATGTGCCGCCGCCCAAGGGTGTGCAGTCGCCGGGTTTGTGGGGCGACCGAGCGCATCTCGAACACCTGTTTGGGGCCGAGGCAAGCCGTGTCAGCATCACACGCAGGGTCTACAACTTTAGGTACCGCTCAGTCGCAGAGTGGCTCGAGGTGTTCCGGACGTTTTACGGCCCGACACACAAGGCCTTCCTGGCGTTGGACTCTGATGGACAGCATGCAATGGCGCAGGACATGTCGAACTTGGCAGAGCGTTTTAATGTACGCACCGACGGTCGGATGGTGGTGCCTGGTGACTATGCCGAGGTCGTCATCACAAAAAGGCTCGGTTAGGTCGAATTGAGTGGCGCGGGTCAAATGGCCCGTGCCCACAGCGACGTGGCCTAGCTGCGTTCGCCGAAGATGTACCCGATGCCGCGCACGGTTCGAATGACTTCGGGTTTCTGCGCATTCGGTTCGATCTTACGCCGCAGCCGCGAGATCCGGATATCAATCGACCGATCGAATGGATCCCAGTCGCGATCATGCGCCTGATCCAGAAGCTGGTCGCGGTTCAGCACGCGACCTCGGTTCTGCGCAAAGACGCGCAGCAGGCTGAACTCCATCGCGGTGATGGGAATTTCATCCCCATCCGCCCCAAATAGCAGGGCGGATTCGAGATCCAGCGTGCACGGGCCAAACTGAATCTTTCCCTCGATCTTTTCGGCTTCGGGCTCATTCGAAGTGGATGTGCTCCGGCGCAGAACAGTCTTCAGGCGGGCTTCAAGCTCCCTCAGATCGACCGGTTTGCCCAGATAGTCGTCTGCTCCCATTTCCAGGCCAAGGATCCTATCCACGACCTCAGCCGTCGCGGTCAGCATGATGACCGGGACGCTGTTTTCCGCACGCAGAGACCGCAGAGCACTCAGCCCGTCCTCGCCCGGCATGTTAATGTCCAGCAGAATGGCGTCGATCGACTTCTCGCCCAGGGCCAGACGCAGCTCGACGGCGTCGGCGACCGTCGACACCATGAAGCCCCGGCGCATCAGGTATTCACCCACCATGTCCCGCACGTCTTCTTCGTCATCACAGACGAGAATGTGCGGTTGTTCTTGTGGACTCATATCGTGGGCCCCCTAGTCCCTGTTAGTTATCGTATCGACCATTTTACGCAAGTCCGCCGGGACAACGGGCTTCTCGAGGTAAGGTCGCCCGGACTTGTGAAGGAAGCTCTCGGCCACGGGGCTCATAGTATCAACGGAGATAAAGCACATCATTGCAACGGCGTTCGGCCAACGGTCTTTCAACAGCACAAGAAAATCACGCCCCGTCAGGCCCGGCATGTTCACGTCAGAGAGGATCAGGTCGAACGTATCGGGTTGGCTCTCGAGCGCTGCCTCGGCCGAGTGAACGACGCGAACCGAGTGTCCGTCCTTTTCGAGCACCTGCGCGATCAATTCTGCCACGTCTTACTCGTCATCAATGACAAGCACCTTCCCTTTGCTTTGCTCAGGTTGGGTAAGCGTCTTGACGACGGTATCCGATTGTTGAGCCGCTTCAAGGCGGATCGAGAAATGCGCGCCGCCGCCTTCGGCTTCGTGAACCGCGATCTGGCCATTGTGCGTGTCGATTACGCGGTGACAAAAGGCCAAGCCGATTCCGGTGCCTTCGCCAATTGTCTTCGTCGTGAAGAACGGCTCGAAGATCCGCGCGCGGACTTTCTCGGGGATGCCGGGACCGTTATCGATCACATCCATCACCACGTGCCGATGGTCTCGTGAGAGACGCGTCGAAATGGTCACCAAGCCCTCGGCATCCATGCCCTGCATTGCGTGCTCGGCATTCACGATGAGGTTCGCAAGCACCTGCGCCAGTTGGTCCGCGTCACCGATCACCGGCGGCAAGGTCGGGTCGAGATCCAGAACAATGTTCCCACCGACACTGCGCAGACCATATCCAGCCACATCAACTGCCGTTTGAACGACCGAGTTGATCGAGGTCTGTTCCAGCTTTGTCGGCCGCTGACGTGCCATCGCAAGGAATGTCTTGACGATCCGCGAACATCGCTCTGCAGCTGCCGAGATCTTACCCACCCGTTTGCGCAATACGGGATCGTCAATCTCCTCGTCCATCATCAAGGCGTGACCGACAACGACAGAGAGCGGGTTGTTTAGCTCGTGCGCGACCCCGGCGAGCAGTTCACCCAAAGCAGAGAGTTTTTCGGATTGGTGGAGCATTTCTTGCTGGCGTGAAAGTTCACGCTCCATTGCGATCCGGTCAGACAGATCGAAGGTGCAGGTCACGAAATAAGCCTCGTCCTGAAACTCGACGGTGCGCCCCGACATGAGGGCTGGAAACGTCTCACCCGACTCGCGAACCATTGAGACCTGCATCTCGTCGACACTGCCACTCTGCTGGATTCGGTCCAGGAACTTCGAACGCTGATCTTGATCGGCCCAGAACGCCTCCGGTGATCGTCGCTCGCCAAACAGCGCAATGTCTTCCGAGTTTCGGTAGGTGTTCTGTGCTGTCTTCGCGTCACTCATGACCAAGGCAACGGGACATGCGCTGAGCACGCGTGCAGGTAGTGCATACGACTCGCGTTCCCGCGCTTCGGCGAGCTTGCGTTCGGTGATATCCGCTCTGGTGATGACGAAGCCGTTCTCGGAGGTCGGGTTGCGGCTGACCGAGTACCAGCGTCCGTTCTTGCCCTTGAACTCAAACTGGAAACTGACGTTTCCATTGGCCCGCGAACCGGATCGCCGGACAATCTCGGCTTCTTCGGAATCCAACACATGGCTGGCGATCGCCGTCTCCAGGATTTCCTGATACGTCACACCCTCGCGAACGACGTGTGCGATCGGTGCGTTCAGGTCCTCGTAGCGCTTGTTCCAAATGACCAACCGATCTTGGGAATCGTAGAGTGCAAATCCATGGTCCACGGACTCAATCGCATCTCGCAGACGGTCGTTCAGTCGCAGCAATTCGGATGCGGCGCGCTTTTGCTCGGTGATGTCGAGCCGCGTTATCACGAAGCCACCCTCGGTGGTCGGATTGCGGGCCATTGAGAACCAACGCCCATCGTGATGCTCGAACTCAGTTCGCCCAGGCGTTCTGAAATCACGCGTCTCCAGCGAGTGGCGCATGGCTTGCCCAGTCGCGTCAGGGGCTGCTTTGGAGTTGATGACAGCGTGCAGCAACTCGGAATGCGAGACCCCGACATAGAACATTTCCGAGACCTGAGGGTTTAGTTCCGCGTATTTGTCGTTCCACAGAACCAGCCGGTCATCCGCATCGTAAAGCGCAAAGCTCTCATCGATGGAATCGATCGCATCCCGCATCCGGTCATTGGCGATTTGCTGTGCCAAGATGGCGTGTTTCTGGTCGGTGACGTCCAACCAGGTGATGACAAACCCCCCATCCCGGGTGGGGCGGCGGATCGAGTTGATCCAAGTTCCGTCCGTCATCTTGAACTCGAAGGCGCGATGACTGCCGCTCTCGCCGCGGGCGTGTTCGGCTTCATAGTCGTCGAGCCAGTCATCGGCGTCCACGAAGTGTTCGTGGTCAACCGCCGCCTGAAGCAGGTCGCGCGTGTGCGTGCCGGGCTTGATCTTGTGTGCGTAGGGTTCGTTCATCTCGCGGAAGCGCTGGTTCGACATCACGACACGCTCGTCCGCGTCGTAGAGGATGAAACCTTCGCTCAGAGCCTCGATTGCATCGTTCAGCCGAACTCCGGCGTCCTTGATCCGCCGCTCTGCCGCGCGCTGTTCGGTCAGGTCAGTAACCGAGGAGACCATGACCTCCTCGCCGCGATAATCGATCAGACGCGCGGAGAAAAGTGCCGGGAAAAGCGATCCGTCGTGCCGTCGAGCACGCCCCTGAAAATCGTCCACTGTCGCGCTGGCCAGAAGCTCCGTCAGGAAATCAGCCCGCTCCAACGGATCGGCAAATTGCTCGCGCGCGGATCCGATCGGCCCGAAAAGCGCCGCGCAGGAGGGCGACTGATAGATGATCTCCCCATCGCCAATCTGGGACATGCACAGGTTCGCTGGGCTTGCTTGCAGAATAGTGGAAAGCATCTGTTCTGATGACTTCGCGGAGCGCTCGGCCTTGCGTTGGGCGGTGATGTCCATTTCCGAAACGATGAAGCCGCCCTGTGATGTCGCACGGATCGAAACCGTGGTCGTCTGCCCATCGACTCGCTCGATCTCGAAAGTGCCATCCGCGTCGGCAATACCCAGTATCTGCTCGATCCATGTGCCTTCGCGTCCTAACGCCTGCCGGATCAATCGCCGACGGGTCATCTCGCGCAGCAGGGTCTCGAAATAGACACCGGGACTGATGAACTCGCGAACAGGCGCATTCAGTTCGGAAAACCGATCATTGCAGACGACCAGACGGCCGTCTTCGTCGAACATGGCACATCCCTGGTCGAGCCCATTCAACGCATCGGCGAGTATCCGCCTTGGCTGTGGTTGGTGGGCCATTGCCGGATCTGCGGCGCGGCCGGTGCAAGTCGCGACAATGGAAAGCTCGGATGCCGCATCGACGAACGATGAGATCGCCCATGCATCACCTGCTGACGAAATCGCGCTGACGACGCCACCAACAGACTTCAGGCGTTCTGCGAAACGTTCTGCCTCATTGGGACAGGTGCCGTCGCCGTTCAAAGATGCAAATGACGAGAGATAGCCCTCGAGTGCGTCGACACCGTCCGCCAGGAAACCCTCAGACCCCGTTACCCGTCGTCCCGATGCATCAAAACGCGCATGATGAACACTCGGTTTCATGCATTGAGCTTCCTGTTTCATTCCTGCCTGAGTACCGCGCCATTGTTTCAGTCGATTTTCCCGTAAGGTGCGTGATGTTTCAATTGTTTCAGCAGTGGGGCAGAATCACGGCATGATTTCTTAGAATCTTCCGAAAATTCAGTCGCCTAGAGAACTTCAGACCGATCCGGGGCCAACGCTACAATTGTTACATTTCGAAACCTGTGCAGTGTTTGGACGATTGTGCAATCTGCGATCTCATCAGTCTTCGCGGCCGTTGATCGGTTGCGTCCACGCCATGGTTTTTGCAATGTCGCGCTACAGGGGGTGACGCAGATGTCCCAAACGCTTTACGACAAGTACGGTGGTTTCGCCTCGGTCAGCAGGATCGTCATGGAGTTCTATGACCGCATTCTCGACTCTGAAAGCGTCGGCGATTACTTCGAGAACGCCGATATGAAACGATTAATCGATCATCAAACGAAGTTCATTGCCTACTTGCTGGGTGGTCCGGCAGATTACACCGGGGACCGGCTTGAACAGCTGCATGCGCATCTGAAGATCAAAGGCGCCGATTTTGACGAGATGAAGGAGATCCTGGAAGGCACCCTGACCGATCATGGTGTCGAGGAAGCGGATTGTGCTGCGGTGATGGCCGCGGTCGAAGCGCGCCGTGGATTGATCGTCAATCCCGGATGAGTATCGAGGCGATCAACGAACAACTCCTTCGCGCGATCGGTGCAGGCGTTGCTCTTGTAGACCCGGACTCGCTCGAGATTCGGTTTCACAATGAAACGTTCTCCGAGTGGTTCGACGAAGCGAAGATGGGCGCGCGCCTGTCGGATCTGCTGGAGGATCTCGATCTGGCGACACTGCGCCGAGGGATCGAGGAAAATGGCCGCTACGACAGTGAAGCGACGCTGCGGCGCAAGCGGCGACGGGTCGTGGTAGCCCTGAGATTCACGCGGACGGAACTGGGCCTCATCCTGCTGGAAGGTCAGAACGTCCCGCGCATCCGCGAGCTTGAGACGATGATCGAGACCTATTCGGCCATGGTCGAACGGAACACGCGCGAGATCGAGCGCGAGAAGGAGCGTGTTGAGAAACTTCTGCTCAGCATCATGCCGCGCAATGTCTACGAGGAGTACAAGGCCTTTGGGGTGGTCACGCCGCAGAGTTACGATCCGGTGACCGTGCTTTCGATCGAGCTGGTAGATTTCGATGTGAAGGCGCGTGATCTGTCGGCGTCCGTTCTGGTCTCGGAAATCAACGATATCTTTGCGTCCTTCGACCGGATCGGAGAGCAATTCAATTGCGAGCGGATCAAGACCGTCGGCGACGCCTATGTTGCTGTCTGTGGCCTGCCCGAACCGATTGACAATCACGCTGCGTCAGCTGTCGGTGCCGCGGTTCGGTTCATTCGGTACCTCTCTCGCCGTGCCGAGTCGCATGACATGTCCTGGCAGTGCCGGGTCGGCCTGGCGTCGGGTCCGGTTATCGGCTCCGTCGTCGGCGTTCAGAGGTATGTTTATGACGTTTTCGGACCGGCGGTGAACATCGCTCGCAGCCTCAGGTCACTCGCCGATCCAATGGAAATTGTCGGAGGAAATCTCGAGCTTGATCAGATTGGCGACGAAGTCACTATTCTTGAAGAAGCGCCATCTTTCCACGATGGCGCCGTGCCGGTCCGTACGTGCCGACTGGTTTCTACCTGAGGCAACTTAGAAATCAGCGCATTGTCCGTTCTTCTGCCCAAAGCAGCGGCCGACCAGTTCAGATCTGCTGAGCCCAATGTCCTCCAGCGCGGAAAGATCCATTTGCTCCAGTTCCCTGAGCGCACGCCTTTGCCTCGGCGCCTCGACCAAACGTTGAACGAGGTGATGGCACCAGCGGATGGCGTTCATCAGATGTGTGGCAACCATTGTTCTCTCTCCAGCGTGAACGTGATTGCGGCACACTATGAACGGCCTGTTTCTGGCATTTATCCGTGGTGGCTCAACCGGGTTTCGATTGTTTCAAGCCCGTGAGCAGCCCTGGAGGTCAATGCGATCGAGGCTTTCGCAAAGACGGATGCCTGCTGGACTCGTTTGAAACCGGGAGAGCATTTGTGCTTTCGCAGCCTCTCCCGCAGGCAACCGCTTGATCTGCGCCAAAGCCGCCCGAGCGCTTGCTAAATCACCACGGTTAGACAATGCGGCCGCGCGCAGCACGAATGGCGCGGCAAGCTCACTTGTTGCCGCAAGCACCCGCCTTACCCGGTCCAACGCCTCTTCATCGCGCCCAGCCTGCAACAATGCGAAGGACGCCCCAAGGGTTGCCAGTTTATTCAGTGAATGAAAGCTTCCTTTGCGCGCGAAGTCGTTGAAACAGCGCAGCGCCTGCCCTGTGGTCCCCAGCCAGACACAGGCCCAGCCCGAGAAGACCAGAACATCCGGATCGAGCGGAGCCCTCTGCAGAGCCAGCTCGATCGCTCTATCGAGAACCTCCGCAGCTGGTTGCGCTGTGAAGTCGGTCATCGCCGTCGCCAGCGCGATCAAAGCCTGATCTGCGCCAGAGTTCTTCGCAGAGATGAAAACCTGTGCGTATGATCTGCGCGAGACCGGCACCCCGGCGATATCGGCACTCAGTAGAAAGCGCAGAACCTCCCGAGGCCTCACTGACTCAAGCCGTTGGCCCTCGAGCAACTCAGCAAGCCGCTGCGCAGCCTCGGCCATTGCCGCGTTTGAGAACTCCGAGAACTCAATCGCAGAGCGTAGAATGCAATCATTCGGATCTTCCGGTTCGATACTGCCGAACAACCGCGAGCTTTCTGCGTCGATTATCGCACCGAACAGCGACGCCGCCATGTCGCTCGCGATGTGGTCTTGTGACGTAGCCGTATCCTGTGATGAAGGCGCGATTGTCCGCTTCCAAATCGTCTCGTGCGATTGGTCAGATAGAGTCAAATGCAGGCGCATCTGTTCGTCCCTACCACGCACCTCGATTGAAACGCCGTAATCGCGGGGGGCCTGTGCCCCTGCGATCCGGGGCGCTACAAGGTCGGATGTTTGCAGCAACCTGAGTAGATCGGCATTGATGTCAACGGCCAGCCCGTACGCTTTGTCGTCCCGCGCCACACGAGAAGGCTGAACCAGCACCAAGGAGACAATGCCGGGTTCATAAGTTCTTGGTTCAGGCGTCGAACTGACATGAGCTGCACTCGCATCACTCAGCAAGACCTGCACCGGTCGAACGACGTTCCGTAAGTGATGGACGCCAGCATTGGTGAAACGCTGCGCTGTCTTCGCATCGAGCGTATCGAACACGGACTGGGTAAGCGCCAAACCTCCGATCGGCGCGACAGTTTGCAGACGCGCCGCAACATTGACACCGTCGCCAAAGACGTCGTGATCCTGTTCGATGACATCGCCAAGTGTCAGACCAATCCTCAGACTAAGAAGCGCGTCCTCAGAAAGCGCGTCCTGAATGCTCAACGCACAGATCGTGGCTTCGAGAGCGCTTTGAAAGACGATCAACCATCCGTCGCCCATGTCTTTGACGATCGAACCGTTGTGTTGATCGGCCAGCGGTCGCAGCACGTCCTGCTTGAAGGCGAACAACGCACGCAATGTCCCGTCCTGATCCGTCCCGATCAGACGCGTGTATCCAGCGATGTCGGCGGCAAGTACCGCTGCAAGTCGCCGCCGCACTGTTCGTTCCTCCAGCCTCTTCAACGCGGGTTACCATATGGCGTTGGTGCAGTGGATGCATCCGGGGAAAAACAACTGAAACATTAAACCTCGCGTTGCGTGACACTTCTAAAACAAAGCAGCCACAGACTCCGCCCTCACATTGAAGCCGTCACGTGTGAGCCGCGTACGATCGGGGCGCGGTCTATGTTTGCTGCGTGGCGGAGATTTACAAACCCGAGCCGAACAGGTTCACTGATGTTTGGATCGATGGAGTTTGACGCTCGATCCAGATGAGGCGGCGCGACATGACACGGACCTACCAAGGGATTGAAATCCCAGAGAACGACGAAGAACGGGTTGAAGCGGTGCTGTCCTACAACATCCTCGAGACGCCGCGCGAAGCCGCGTACGACGACATCACCGAGATTGCCGCCCGGGTCACAGAATGTCCGGTGTCCTACATCTCGATCTTCGACGGAACACGGTCTTGGTTGAAGTCGTCTTATGGGCTACCGGCCGACCGCCCGCCGCGCCCGCGCGAGCTAAGCATGTGTGCGCCGACGATCTGCCAGACCGAGATGCTGGTCATCCCAGACCTCGCTCAGAATTCGAGGTATCGCAATCTGCCTGCGGTCACGAACCCGCCGCACGCCAAGTTTTATTGCGGTGTGCCGTTGATCAACCGTGATGGTTTTGCCTTGGGTACACTGTGCGTCTGGAGTCCTGAGAGCATCGAGTTTGATGATGGCCGTCGTGATGCGATGGCGCGGTTGGCCCGGCTGACCTTGAACATGCTCGAGGGTCGTCGTGATCTGATCGCGGCACAAGAACAGATGGCGCAGATCAACGGTGAGTTGCAGCGTGGCAAGGACGCGTTGGAGCGCGCTGAGAGCATTGCCTACAAGCTGCTGCCGGCCTCTTTCGCGGCCAGACTGTTGGTCGGGGCGGATGTCCAGCCGAAGCTCTACAACAACACCCTGATCATCTGCTTCGGGTTCGAGCCTGCAGAGGACGACGCTGAAAGCGACCTGTTGAAACAGGCGGAGACACTGGGGGCTTATGTGGCACTGCTCGACCGGATTGTCTCAGACGCCAGCTTGGGGCGGATCGGCCTCGCGTCCGAAGTCTACTTCGCATCTGTTGGGATGCCGCGCGAGACCGACGACCCGAGTGCTGAAGCGGACAAGTTGATCGAGAACATCAGCGTAGGTCTGGTGAACTTGAATGCAGACCGTGCCGCCCGTGGAGAACCGTGCTGGAGGATCAGATACGGCAAGGCCGTAGGGCCCGTCGCAGCAACGACCGTGGGCAACAACCGCATCAATTTCTGCGCTTGGGGTGGTGTTGCGCGCGCCGCACATGCTCAGCTTACACCGGGTATCTTGATCTAGACTGACGAGGTCATGTCAGTGGGGCGCCACTTGGACCAAGAGTGAGCGAGAGACTAGAGTGATGCATGTAACGACTTCCCATAATTGCCAGCCGCAGCGTTTGCCAGCACGCTTCCGCTGCATCACGAAGCCGTTCGGCGCCCACTCTCAGTCAGCCGTTTCCGCGTTCTCGCCCTGGTCCTCGAGCTTGCGGCGCATCTGAAAGCCGATCCGCGCTGGCTCTTCGTTCAGTTTCGGCGCGGCCTTCAGCATCACATTCAGTTGGCTGACATGCTGAACCAATTGGGTTTTAGCCCCCGCCGGGTCGGCACCATAGAACGTAATCATATCCGGCGCGAAGAAGCCCATGCCCTGGATGTTAAGCATCCCGGCATCTGACCCAGCGAAGCCCATCCCAACCTCGTGATCGGAATCGAGCGTTTCTTCGAACTTCTGGATGTAGAGCACCAGGCGCTCATAGGCCCATTGCGCGGGTGACTTTTGCTCTGGCGTCTTCTGGGCGACGGGCGCTGGCAAAGGCTGGTTTTCCGCCGAGTCGGTGTCCGCGCAGTCCGTACGAAAGACGCCCGCATCCGGAAGTACGGGCTTTGTGCGCAGCTTGCCTGAGATCTCGAACTCGGTCATGTCCCGGTCAAGGCGTACATCCAGACGCCCTCCTCTAAGGTTCTGGAAACACGTCCACTCTGATGCAGGTGGTTCATGTGTGCAACCGCCTCGGCCAGGGCAAGGCCATATTGCGACCCGGTAATCTCGCGTTTGAACACCGGAACGAAAACACCGGCCGCGCTGCGGGATCCGTCTTCGAGCGCCCTTAGAATGCGACGCAAAGCGCTTTCGTGGTTCTCGATCAAGGCATCGAGACGAAAATCGGCCCCATGGAACGGTAGTTTATGCCCTGGCAGGACCAACGCGTCAGAGCTGTTCGAAACGGATTTCAGACGGCGGCAGCTTTCCAGCCATTCGCCGAGTGGGTTGGCGTCAGGCTCCATCGACCAGACGCCGATATTGGTCGAGATGCCGGGAATGATCTGATCGCCGGCGAGGATGACGTCTTCGTTCCAGAGCGTTACGTGATCCGCGGCATGCCCATGCCCGAAATGGACATCCCAGTCGCGACCGCCGATGCGCAGCGTCTCGCCTTCACGGATCTGCCGAAAACGTGGCGGGAGCGGATACACCGCATCGCCCAGGTTCCAGGGCTTGTCGACGGAATAGCGCGCAACTTCATCTTCTGGTGCGCCCGACTCCCGGCGGAAAGCGATCTGGCTCTCGGACGGTACTTCTTGCCGGTCCAACAGCATCATCCGCGCCATTACGTAAGCGAGCCTTGTGCACCAAAGCTCGGCACCCCGTTCGCAGAACCAGCCGGCCAGCCCGATGTGGTCTGGATGATGATGAGTCAGGATCACCCGGGCAACGGGCTTGCCTGCAAGCGGCCCGGTCAGCAGATCGTCCCACAGCGCGCGCACCTTTGAGGTGCTCATGCCTGTATCGACCAGCGTCCAGCTATCGCCTTCGTCCAACAGGTAACAATTCACGTGATCCAGTCGCATGGGTAGCGGCGAACGAACCCACCAGATGCCCTCGGCAACCTCGCGGACTTCTGTGTGGTCTGGCGGTTCGTCCCAGGGAAAACGCATCTGGGCGGCACCAGTGCCAGCGGATCTGTCCAAGGCCATCAGGGCTCTTCTCCTCAGCGTTCGGCCGCTGACCGGCCCGGGTGCTTAGGTCTGGTCGGGTACGCCGCCCAGGTTAACGATGTCGTACTTGTCGTTCAGTGCGTTCATCTTCGCCTGATCCTCGAAGTCCGCGTCGGTCATCTGACCGAGTTGGGCGAGAAACTGGTCGAAGCCGGACGGCTGATAGATCATCAGCATCCGTGCGCCGTCTGTCCCCGCGCGTACCTTGCAGGCATGGGGCACGCCGGGCGGTACGTGCAGACATGTGCCAGGTACAGTGGTCATCCAGTCGCCGTCGACGTAGAATTCGATCTCGCCTTCCAGAACATAGAACGTCTCGGCATGATGGCGGTGCATGTGAAGGCCCAACGCGAAGTGCGCCTTCAGATTATCCTCCATCAAGGTGTACTGACCGCCGGTATCCGCCGCCGAAACCTTTACGAAGGTGTGGTCCGCCGACCAGTCATAGTTCGTACCGCTGCCTGGAGGGACTAGACTGTATCGTTTGGCCATCGAGTGTTCCAGCTTTCAGGCCGTGAGTTTCTCGGCGGGCAATGCGTAGAGCGGTGCTGCACCCTGTGTTGCAGCGGCCAATTCCGCGTGCGCCTTTGGCAGGATCTGGTGAATAAAGAACCGAGCCAGCGCGGTGCGCTCGTCCGATCCTTCGACGGCGGCGCCCTTGAGTAGATAGTGCGCGCCCAAAACCAGGCCCCATCCACGCAAATAGGGTACACAGCCCGCCGCGCGGTCGTTGAAGTCTGGTGCCTCCAGCATCCATTCCGTCGCCTCGCCAAGGGCAGTTGCGGCACTGGCAAGCGCTGCGCCCATGTCGCCACCAGCCGCAGCAGTGTCGGCGATCTCGGCGAGCAGAGCACGCGCGGCAGCACCGCCATCAGACAGCTTGCGCCCGACCAGATCCATCGCCTGAATGCCGTTGGTGCCTTCGTAAATCGCGGTCACGCGCACATCGCGCAGGAACTGCGCAGCACCCGTCTCCTCGACAAAACCCATTCCACCGTGAACCTGCACGCCCATCTGCGCCACGTCGATCCCGGTGTCGGTCGAGAACGCCTTGGCGATTGGCGTCAGGAACGCACCGCGCGCCTTGTGCACGCCGTCAGGGTCATCTGCATGCGCCATGTCCAGCGAGAACGCACAGTCATAGCAGATGCCTCGCGCCGCCATGGTCATCGTCCGCATGGTCATCAGCATGCGTCGCACGTCGGCATGGCCGACAATCGTGTCCGAGCCATCAGCCGTGCGGCCCTGCTTGCGATCCATCGCAAAGGCCATCGCCTTCTGGGTTGCGGCCTCGGCAGCACCCAGGCCTTCGACGCCGACACCCAGCCGCGCGTTGTTCATCATCGTGAACATCGCTGCCATGCCACCGCTTTCGGGTCCGACCATCCAGCCGGTTGCGCCGTCATACTCCATCACCGCAGTGGGTGAGCCATGCAGGCCGAGCTTGTACTCCAAGGACACCGGACGCAGCGAATTCGCGACGCCGGGCTCGCCATTCTCATCGGGTAGGTACTTCGGGACGATGAACAAGCTGATCCCTTTGGTGCCCGGCTTGCCATCGGGCAGACGCGCCAAAACAAGGTGGCAGATATTCTTGTTCAGATCGTGATCACCCCAGGAGATGTAGATCTTCTGACCGGTGATTGCATACGTGCCGTCGCCATTCGGCTCGGCCTTTGTCGTCAGGGCCCCGACATCCGAACCAGCCTGCGGTTCAGTCAGGTGCATCGTACCGTTCCATTCGCCGCTGATCAGCTTGGGCAGGTAGGTAGACTTGATCTCGTCCGATGCATGTGCCTCCAATGCCTCGATCTGACCTTGCGTCATCAGCGGGTTGAGCGAGAGCGACAGACAGGCCGAGGCCATCAGTTCGTTGATATAGGTCGTGAAACTGATCGGCAGACCCATGCCGCCGTATTCTTCGGAGGCTGAAATACCCATCCACCCACCCTCGGCGATGGCATTGTATGCATCCTGATAACCCGGCGAACAGCGCACCACGCCGTTCTCCAGACGTGCAGGATGCAGGTCGCCGCTGCGGTTCACCGGGACCATGGCCCCTTCGGCCATCTTTGCGGCTTCGGTGATGATCGCGGCACGGGTGTCATCCGTTGCCTCGGCAAACCGTTCCGTCTCAGACAGGCGGCCCTGGCCGATCACCCTCTCGGCGGTGAATATCATTTCGTCTACGGGCACACGATAGGTCATGGCTGTCTCCGTTTACGTTCTGGTGCGGGTCTTGCGCTCAGGATGGGCGACAGGGTAAGGCGCCGCGACCGAAGCGCAAGTCGTCTTGCCGCTGCGCTATCGCCGCAATGCGCCGGAAGCAAGCTTGACGCTGCGCAAATCACATGAGGATCGCGGAGCGGTTGCCCATGAGCACTACGGAACGACTGCAGCCAGATCGCTCCGGGATTGACCGGGCGGCAGAGCTGTTGCTGTGCGGCGAACTGGTCGCCTTCCCGACAGAGACTGTCTATGGCCTGGGCGGAGATGCAACCAGTGGCCAGGCGGTTGCGGGCATCTACCAGGCCAAGGGGCGTCCCAGCTTCAACCCGTTGATTGCGCATGTGGCCGATGTGCAGCAGGCGATGGACCTGATCGCGTTGCCGGAAGCCGGATTGAAACTGGCCGAAGCATTCTGGCCTGGTCCTTTGACCCTCGTGGCGCCAAAGAAGCCTGAGTCCGAAATATCCGGCTTGGTCACCGCCGGACTGGAGACGCTCGCGGTGCGTGTTCCGTCAGCAGATCTGCCTCGGGCGTTGCTCCGAGCGGTCGGGCGACCCGTTGCTGCACCTTCTGCCAACTTGTCCGGTCGGATCAGTCCCACGCGAGCGGAGCACGTTCTGGACGGATTGGATGGACGGATTGCTGCCGTGCTGGATGGCGGTAGCTGCGATGTCGGCCTCGAATCCACGATCTTGGGCTTCGCGGGTGAAGACGTGAACGTTTTGCGTCCTGGCGGTCTCGCGATCGAACAGGTCGAAGCAGTGATTGGGCGGCCAGTCACATTTCACGACGAGGGCCGCATTACAGCACCTGGTCAACTGGCCAGCCACTATGCGCCGCGCGCGCCACTGCGCTTGAACGCGCAGAATGCTCGGCCGGGCGAGGTCTTTCTGAGCTTCGGAGAAGGCTCGACCGGAGCCATGTCGCTTTCGCCAGAAGGCGAACTGGCCGAGGCGGCGGCAAACCTGTTCGACTATCTGCATCGCCTCGATGATATCGCGCAAGGCCGAACGATTGCCGTCGGACCGATACCAGAGCGTGGTCTCGGCCTCGCGATCAACGACCGTCTCAGACGAGCGGCCGCACCGAGATCTTAGCGGCCTCCGCTCGGGCGCGTTTTGGGAAGGCTTGCGCGGACGGCCGCTTCGGCTGACGCAACGCATTTTGAGTAGGCCGCACCATCACCGCCGTGCGCCGCGCTACAACGCGCTTGGATTGATTGTCCGCAAGCGGCAAGTGCCACTGTTAGGAGAACGGTTCCTGTCATTGCACGCATTGGTAGCCCCTCCGATCTGTTCGCACCTCATATGGTTTCGAATTGGCAGAGCGCGATCGGTGATCACACAATTGCGAACTTGCTTGCCGTGCCCCGGCGCGCAGTCTCGAAGCGGCTCGACAGTACATGTTGCAGCGCTATGGTGCCCGCAATGGCACAGGACCTGAACGCACCGACCGAAGCTGACCTCGAGCAACTTGCCGGACTGGCGGGCGCTGCCCAACGCGGTAGTGAAGCCGAGCCGTACTTGATCGATCCGCGCGGTCTGACGCCAGGCATGGCAGCGCTTGTGGTGCGCCCGGACACACCGGAGAGAGTCGCAGCGATTGTGCGATACTGTTCCGACAATCAGATCGGGGTCGTGCCCCACGGCGGTGGAACTGGGCTTGTTGGCGGGCAAACGATGTCCGAGGGTCTGGCGCCGATCGTGCTGTCGCTAGACCGGATGAACCGGATCCGCTCGGTCTCGGTCGAGGAAGGTGCGATCATCGCCGAGGCTGGCGTGACTTTGGCCGAAGTCCAGAAGGCGGCAGAGCATGTCGGGCGGCTTTTCCCGCTGTCGCTTGCTTCGGAAGGGTCGTGCCGCATCGGCGGGAACCTCGCCACGAATGCCGGGGGAACCCAGGTGTTGCGCTACGGAAATGCACGCGATCTCTGCCTCGGGCTGGAGGCTGTTCTTCCATCGGGCGAGATCCTGCGGGGGTTGAAGACCTTGCGTAAGGACAACACCGGATATGACCTGCGCCACCTGCTGATCGGTGCCGAGGGCTCATTGGGCATCATTACGGCCGCCGCCTTAAAGCTGTTCCCGCGCCCGGCGGCCACGGTCACAGCGATGCTTGCGATCCCGGAACATGCTGCGGCCATCGGGTTGCTACGGATGTTGCAGGATCATCTGGGCGATCAGGTGACAGGGTTCGAGCTGATCCATGGGACCGGCGTCGGCTTCGTGAAGCGCTTCTTCCCGGAAACGGTTGATCCCCTCGATCCGGCGCCTGAATGGCGCGTTCTGGCAGAAGTAACCGGCCCTGATCAGGATATGCTGAACGATAAAATCGAGACGGCACTAAGTGGCGCCTTCGAACGCGAACTGGCAACGGACGGAGTGCTGGCGTCTTCCGAGGCGCAGCGCCAGAACATGTGGTGGATTCGCGAAACCATCCCCGAATGCAACCGCAAGGTCGGCGCGGTCTCGTCACACGACATCTCGGTCCCGATTGCACAGATCCCGGACTTCATCGACGATGGGATCACCAAGTTGGCGGCAGTAGACCAAACCCTGCGATTGAACTGTTTCGGCCACATCGGTGACGGCAACCTGCACTACAATGTCTTCCCGCCGGATGGCCGCGCAGCAGCAGATTTTGCCAACCGCCGGACCGAGGTAAAGCAGGCGATCCACGATCTTGTGCACGCGCATGGCGGATCCATCAGCGCCGAACACGGCATCGGCCGCCACAAGCGCGAGGATCTCGAAAAGTATGGTGACCCAACCAAGCTGGCAGCGATGCGAGCGATCAAGCAGGCGCTCGATCCGCACGGCATCATGAACCCGGGTGCGGTGATTCGGTAACGAAACACCGTTCGAAAGGCGTGAACCCACTCAGGAATCGAAGATGGTCACCCTTGCCTTCTCGGCATCCTCCGGGGACTGGCTTGCCAAGTACTTCCGCAATTGCCGGTCATGACGGCTCATCGCCGAACGCTTCGCTGTCTCCGTGAACGGCCGCCAGCGCGGTTCGGCGCCTTCGATCCTGTCGCCCATGATGGTCACGCGTTCGATCACCCGTTCGCCGACGAAATCGTTCACGACGTAGTGCTGCGTGAAGCGGTTGTCCCACATTCCGATCGCGCCCGCGCGCCACTGATACCGCACGGTGAACGCCGGTTGCTTCACCCAGTTGGTCAGATAATCCAGAATGGTCTCGCTCTCCAAAGCGTTCATCTCGACGATCCTGCGGGTGAAGTGCTCGTTGACGTAGAGCGCTTTGCGGCCGGTCTGGGCATCGACACGGACAAGCGGATGAATGGTCATACGATCAGCGCGATTGTGCGGCAACGCATCGTGCAATGCGGACAGCCCGTCGCAAAGCTCCTGCATTGGCGGGGACAGCCCTTCATAGGCCGCGAATAGATTGCACCACATCGTGTCGCCACCGACCTCGGGGCACACTTTCATGTTGAGGATAGACATCAGCGCCGGTTCTGGCAGGAACGTCAGGTCGGTGTGCCACTCATCGGCAACGCCGCCTTCGCTGGCCGCGAGGCGAAAAAGTTCTGGATGATCTTCGGGCGTGCGATCCTTCAGGTTAGGATGGCCTTCGAGATGTCCGAAGTTGCGCCCGAACGCAACGTGGGCGTCTGCGCTGAGATGCTGGTCCGGGAAGAACAGCACTTTGTACTCGTCCAGTAAGCTTTTGATCTCGCCGATATCTTGGGCCTTTGCGTCTGCCAGATCGACGCCGGTAACCTCCGCCCCCAGAGCCGCCGAAAGGCGCTTAATGTCCCAGTTCTTTCCTGTCATGGACGCGTCCTCCCATAACCCGCTTTCTTGTGGCGGCTTCTATGTCCAGCCTGCCGTTGGAACCGAAATGCGTCAATGTCAGGGGGTGATGCCTGCTGCAGCCATCGCCATTTGGGTCAGGCCGGGCCTGCGTAGCACCGATCGTTTTTCAGCGAAGGTATCTTTGCCCGGGCTGCTGTGACCTCCGCCAGGTCCAGGTCGACCATGGTCACTCCGGGCTCCGTTCCACCATCTGCGATGACTTCGCCCCATGGGTTTACTGCGAGAGAGTGCCCCCAGGTTTCGCGCACGCGGCCGCGGGTCGCCTCGTGCGTTCCGGTCTGCGCCGCAGCCAGCACGAAGCATCCGGTCTCGATGGCGCGTGCCCGCAGCAACACTTCCCAATGCGCGCGCCCGGTCGGTACGGTGAAGGCTGACGGAACGGTCAGGATCTCGGCGCCAGCTTGTGCCAGTGTCCGGTAGAGTGACGGGAACCGCATATCATAGCAGATCGTCAGACCGACCTTGGCAAACGGTGTCTCGGCGAGCGCCGATCGTTCACCCGGCCGGTACCCCTTCGACTCGCGATAGCTTTCCTCACCGCCCAGTTCCACATCGAACATGTGGATTTTATCGTAGGACGCCGCGATAGCCCCATCACGACCGATGAGAAACTGACGATTTACGAAACGCCCGTCCGGATCACCTGATTTCAGAGCCAGCGATCCGAGCGACAGCCAGATCCCCAACTCAGCGGAGACGTCGCGCAGCCGCGCCAGCGTTCGGTCGTCATCTTCGAGCGACAGGACGTCATTCTGCCGGGTCCGGCTGGCCGAGACGATGTTGGTAACCTCGGGCGTCAGGACGAATTCTGCGCCATCAGCAGCGGCCTGCCGGATAAGCTCCTCGGTCACCGGCAGGTTGGCCACCGGATCATCGGACGCGGATATCTGGATCAGTGCCGCACGCATCGGCGTCACGCCGCTAGAAGCGCATCCAGCTTGCCAGCACGCTCCAACGCGTGCAGGTCGTCCGACCCGCCAACATGCTCACTGCCGACGAAGATCTGCGGCACGGTACGTCCGCCATTCGCGCGCTCGATCATCTGTGCCTTGGCTGCAGAATTGCTCATCACGTCGATCTCGATGAATTCGACGCCCTTCGCCTTTTACAGTCGCTTCGCCATCGCGCAGTAGCTGCAGATCGGCGTCGTGTAGATCTCAACTTGCTTCATCGGTCGCGTCCTCCATCGACGGCGGCATATAGTCGGAACCATCGCGGATCACCAGAGCGAGCAGAATAACGTCAACCCGGCTTGCACCCACGTCCAGACATGTCTGCGCGAGGGTGTTCAGTGTTGCGCCGGTAGTCATGACATCGTCGATCAGAATGCCCCTCTGACCTCGCAACCGCGCCGCTGATCGCCCCGGCCCGAATGCGTTTGCGACGTTCGCAATCCGCCCATCCCGGTTCCGCCCATCCTGGCTGCCGGTCTTTCGATGCCGCACCACTGCTTCGGGCACATGACGCAAGAGTGGCGATCGCGCAGCCAAAGCCCGTGCGAGTTCAGCGGCCTGGTTCGACCGGCGTTTCAGTCGACGTGTCCAATGCAGCGGTACAGGCACCAACAACGCCTCCGCCGCCAGAAGATCCTGAGCATGCCGTTCGATCCAGGATACCAACATCGGCACGCGGTCCAGCCGATCGGCATGTTTCAGCCCGAGGACAAGCTTTCGACCAGTCCCGTCATATCGGAAGACTGCTTGTCCGGCTTGCCAGACCGGATGCAGAACATGACACGAGTCACAAACGAGTTCGTCGCGATCTGCGCCGTGCGCCGCGATTGGACGCCTGCAATAACGGCAGCCGGGCCCCGCCAGAAAGGTCAGATCACCCCAACAGGACGCACACAGCGAATCCGGTGCGGCAGTATCGGTTCGGCAGACCGGGCAAACGGGCGGGAAAAGCATGTCACGGACCGACGCGGCGCCGGACCTGCCAAGCGAACGAACGGTTTTAGTGAGCGTCATCGCCACACTCTCCTCGCGTCCCGTTCCCGGCGAGATATATACCACGCGCATGAAAACAGAAACCTCGACGTCCCGACCGCGCCTGTTCGACAGCGCGTACCTTGCAAAGCGGCGCGACCGTGCCGAGCGTTGCGGCTTTCAGGGGCGCGGTGACTTTCTGCATTCTGAAGTGGCTACCCTGCTGGGCGAGCGGTTGGGTGAGGTCACGCGCGCGTTCGACACCGCCGCAATTGTCGGATCCGGCGGAGGTCTGCATCACGCGGTTCTCGCGCCGCATTTAAAGCACATTCAACAAGTCGAGTGGTCCGAACGTCGGGCAAAACGTGCGGGTGTCGAGGCGACGCCCTTCTCGGAAACCTTGCCGCTCGCGGAGGCGTCACTGGATCTGGTCGTCTCGATGTTGGAGATGCACTGGCTCAATGACCCGGTCGGCCACCTGATCCAGCTCCGCCGCGCGCTCAGGCCGGATGGGCTGATGATCGCGGCACTCTTCGGCGGTGAAACCCTGAACGAACTGCGCAGCGCGCTGACGCAAGCCGAAATCGACGTAACAGGCGGGTTGAGCCCGCGGATCGCGCCGATGGGAGAGATTCGTGATCTGGGCGGTCTGCTGCAACGCGCGGGGCTCACGATGCCGGTTGCCGACAGCGAACGCATCCGCACCAGCTATCCGGATATCATAGCTCTGATGCACGATCTTAGGGCGATGGGCGAAACAAATATCCTGACGGATCGGCGGCGCGTACCGATGCGCCGCGACATGCTGGTGCGTGCCGAAAAGATCTACGCCGAAAAACATAGCCTGCCAGACGGGCGGCTGAGCGCAACATTCGAGGTGATCTTCCTGACCGGTTGGGCGCCCGCGCCAGATCAGCCCGTGGCTCTGCGCCCAGGGTCCGCCAAGGCGCGGCTGGCCGATGCCCTTTCTGTCGAAGAACATGGCCTCGGTGAAAAAGCATCTCCCACCGTTCCCAGACCCAGGAAGGCTTGATCTGCCGATCGGCGCCTAATCCGTAGCTGGACTTGAATCCGGAAGGTCAGCGCCGAGCGATGCTTCAGGCGTACTTTTCGGTGCCGAAGCGTTTCCGCCCGGAGCCGTTCCAACGGCACCAGTGGTTGCAGCTTGCGAGGTTCCCGATGGTGCCGACGGGATGGTTGGCGCTGTCTCGCCTGCTCCGGTCTGGGTCTGCGGTGTTCCAACAGGCGGTATCATTGCGGCGGGCTCAGCTTTGACGAACAGGTCAGCCTGGTCATCGGTTGCCGGAACGTCGACGGGTTGCGAAGCTGGCTCGATTCTCGTCTTGGCCGGTGTCGGCGTTTCCGCAGCTTTGCTGGCGCTTGCCTGCTCAGCCGTTGCCGCTCGCTCTTCTGACAGAACCTCGGCTGGGCGTTGATCGCGGGGAATTCCGGACCGAATGTTGAAGACCGCCTCTGCCGCGTCGCGCAACTCCGAGATTCGCGTCGTCGACAAGTCAGCCGCGTCCGAGCGGGTGAGCCGCAGCGCCAGCACTGCGTCGACGAACTTCGAATAACGCGCATCGCCGGGCGCGATCGCAACGGCAAGATCACCCGGTCCGCTCCCGAATGATGGGCGGCCCGGTTTACCGGCCGCCTCGACGATCCGCGCGATTGTCGGATCTACTTTCAAACCATCCGTCGCTGGTTCAAGCACGGTCCTTTGAACACGCGCTTCAGACTCATCCTGGGAGATCCGCGAACCAAGCGCGGATTGATTGTTCAGCGTTACGACTCCAGACACGATGCTCATTGCACACAGCCCTATCAGGGTACCTCAGTGCCGAGTTCGTCCCGTTCCGGTCATCCTAACCACACATGTTTTGGATCCCGTAAAACGTCGCGGAAATAAATTAATTTGTCGTGAACTCGTACGAAGCAGCCGCAAGGTTTGAATGCTCCTCCAACCTGGCAGGGAAGGCATCACACGAATATACAGATGCTACTGGTGGGCGGGGTAGTTCGTGCCGTTTTCACGCAAGCTCGTGAACGAACTATCTTGCTGCCCGCAAGCCGCGCAATCACGCGCACATCAGCTTCAAATGCCGGCGCCCCTTGGATCGGTCAATAGCTACTGGCGGAACTCAACTTCCTGAAATTCCTTAAAAAAGTTCTCTGCATCGCGATGCAGAGCGATCGGAAGGCGCAAGCTGCATTCCGATCGCCCAGCGGCCATTAGAGACCGCCGTCAAGTTTCTCGAAGATCTGCGGAATCACCGGACCAGTCTTGATGACATCATAGTCGATCCGTTCGTCACCGGCGGGCAGTCTGAAGCCACCGACGTGATGGGCAACGCGGCCGCCTGTGGCCTGATCCAGATCCGCATCATTGAGTTCTGTCGCAGTGTTCTCACGGTTGGTCATCTTCTCATCCTTTCCTGTTGCTTGTTCTCCGGACCAGTTCATCTGCCCCGGTAAGAAACACTTTGACGCCCGCCTGTTTCGGGCGGGTGTCTGTAACAATCGGAATTCGTTTCGGTTGTTTCAGGTGATTTGAGGATGGTCCCACGGGTGTCTCGTCCACCAACTGCGGAGAGTGGCGATCAAACGCGTGACATGCATCGTAGGCTTTGAGCTTGGTCGCCAGTGGCTAGCCCGGGTCAAGCCAGTGGATGGTCTTGCACAGAACCCATTTACGTAAGGTCCAGTGGAAACTTGTGACCTGCGCGCTGAAAGCATGCGAGGCGTCAGGTGTAGCGTCCTACTCCGCCGCGACCTTCGACTCGGCCAAAGGCGGTTGGGTCAAGTTTTTCTGGAGATCTTCGGACAAACCAATGTATGCGCCGCTGCTTACAGTTATCCGCCAACGGCACCGAGAGAGATATCGGCATAGATACCGTCGAGTTCTGCTGCAAGCTCCTTCAGATCCTCTCCACCTTCGTCATAATAAGGCGCGAATACATGGCTCGGCAGATTGTAGGACAACGTGGCTGTACCGTCGGCGGCCTCGGTCACATAGAACCGGATCGGCGCCTCAATCATCGCAGCGACTGACAGCCGGATCGTTCGTACGGCAAACTTGTTGGTAAAGACGCCCAGCACGCGATTGCCCGGGATCGTGATACCACGCCGTTTCGCTGCACCCGTTGGGCCGGCCTGCGTGACGACGATCATTCCGTTGG
>JBHJIZ010000135.1:0-12748 GCA_050043005.1 Paracoccaceae bacterium | reverse complement strand
CGATGGGAAGGGAGGCAGTCTCGCTGGAAGCTGTATCATCCGGGTTGCGGTGGCGGGTTGGCTGGCAAAGGTGGCGAAGATGCGGCTGGACCCGCTGGGTCCACTGGATCTGAGATGGAGCTATCGGCCGAAACTGCTGCCATGGCTTGTCCCGTTTCTACGCCGTGCGACGCGTGCGGATGTCGAGGCGACCGCACGCGCCCTGGCGACAATCGTCACCGATACGGTCGAGCAACACAAAGCGCTGGCAGCAGGCACCCCGGCAGCAGCCTTCATCAACGACGGGATCTATGCGTTTCTATATACATCGAAGGCTGCGTGCGATGCCGATGAATGGGGTCATGCGATCCGCCGTGAACATGGAGCACGCGTCGAGTTTCGTGATCGCGCGCGTCTGTTGGAAGATGACCCGCATCTCGGTGAGCACTACAGCTACGCTGCGTGTCACATCGATCATGGCTGGATCAGCGATCCGGGCGGCTACGTAGCCGCCCTCGCCGGGCACTTCCGCTCGGAGGGTGGGCGTTTTCTTCAGGGCGAAGTCGACGACATAAGTCCACGCGACGCCGGTGCCGAGATTTCCCTGGGCGGGCTCACACACGGCTTCGACAGGGTGGTTCTGGCAGGTGGCGCATGGTCAGCCAAGCTCGCCAAGCGCCTCGGGCACAAGCCCATGCTGGAGTCAGAGCGGGGATACCACCTCGTTTTGAAAGAGCCCAATCGAAAGCCCCCGTTCGCCTACATGCTGACCGATGCGAAATTCGTCGCGACGCCAATGGATGGCGGGCTTCGCTGCGCGGGTCAGGTCGAGTTTGGCGGTCTAACGGCCGGTCCGTCGGAGGCACCGTTTCGGGTCGTCAACACGAGGGTCCGGCAGTTGTACCCTGACCTGACCTGGGAAAATGAAGAGCGGTGGCTGGGGCATCGTCCGTCCACAGTCGACAGCGTTCCATTCATCGGGCCAAGCCCTCAGGCGAAATCCATCTATTTTGCCTTCGGCGCCCAGCATATTGGCCTCACGACGGGACCGAAAACGGGCCGCCTTCTGGCCGATCTGATATCCGCGCGAACACCCAACGTCGATTTGGCGCCGATCCGCGTCGGACGTTTCGACTAACGCTCCTTCACTTACTGTCCCACTCTTCGCGCGTCTCCGAGCGAACGGATTGGACTTCGACGACCCGGCGGTTCATCGATCACCGGCGCGGATAAGGGGATAGTTACACTTTCGGCCTAGCGTTCCTGGAAAGTGAGATTTCAGGAGCGATGTGAGATGCGCTTTACCTCGGAGCAGGTCGGAGGAGCGATCGTCATGACACTCGGTGAGCGTCGCCTGGACGGGCTCATAGCGCCTGAGTTCCGCGATGCGGTGCGCGAGGCCGTCCGCCCTGACTGCAATCTCTACATACTGGACCTGTCTGCCGTTGGTTTTGTGGACAGTGCCGGGGTCGGAGCTCTGGTCGGGCTGCTCAAATTTCTTGGGCGCGAGCGCAAGATGGAGCTTTGCGGCTTGAAACCCACGGTCCGCAAGATTTTCCGGCTCACGCGCCTGGAGCGGGTGTTTGCGATCCGAGATTCTAAAGCGGCGTGCCTGGCAGCGGCAGAAGTTGCCCAAAAGGCAGCTTCCTGAATGCGACAAAAAGAAAGCGTAGCGAGGACATTTGGATGAGCGGTGCCGCGGAAGACCAGGTGCGCTTCTCGATCGGAAGTTCCTTCGAGAATGTGGCAACCCTTGCCGAGGAAGTCAGTGATCTCTGCAAGACAAAACGGGCGTCGTCACCGGACGCAATCGATGTTCTGAGGCTTTGTCTGGCTGAAGCACTCAACAACATCGTCGAGCATGCCTACGAAGGTGCCGAGGGTCGGCCGATCTTCGCGGACGTTCGAATGAAGCCCGACAGGTACGAAGTGATGCTGATTGACGAGGGCAAGCCAATGCCCGGCGGGAAGCTGCCCGATGGAAGCTGTGAATTTGATGCCGAAGAGCTCGACGAGCTTCCCGAAGGCGGATTCGGCTGGATGCTGATCAAAAGCCAGATGGACACAGTCGAATATGAACGCCGGGATGGCTGCAACATCCTGCGTCTCGAAAAAACCTTTGACGCCTGAAGTAGAGCGCAGAATCAAACTATCTGACCATAAGGATGGGAAGCGTTGACCGCCGTGCGTGAAATGACCGAGGAAGCCGACGAAACTGTGTTCGATCAGACCGAGAGTCGCGCATTCCGCAAACTCGTTGCACTGGTCGTCGATGATTCATCGGCTCAACGCAAGATGCTCAAGATGCTCTTGCGGAAATGGAACTTCGAGGTGGTTGAAGCCTCGGACGGCCGCTCGGCCTTGGAAGCCGTGCAGACACAGAACATCGATTTTGTGATCAGCGACTGGATGATGCCAGAGATGTCCGGCCCAGAGTTGTGCCGCGAGGTCCGTGCGCTCGACCAGGAGCACTACGTCTACTTCATCCTGTTGACGTCCAAGACGTCGAAGGAGGAAGTCACCGCCGGACTCGATGCAGGCGCCGATGACTTTCTGACCAAGCCTATGGACATGGGCGAACTGCACGCCCGTCTCAGGGCTGGTCAGCGGATGATCATGATGCAGGATGATCTGGTCGACAAGAATCGCCGGATCACCGATGCGTTCGATCGGCTGAATGCCATTTATCAGAGTATCGACCGGGACTTGAAGGCGGCCGCACGTCTTCAGAAGTCTCTGATCCCGGAGGCGCAAACCTACTGCGGACCGGTCAAGATCGGTCTCATCTATCAGCCGTCACATCATGTCGGCGGTGACCTGTTGGGCTTTTTCAAGATCTCGGATAGCCGAATCGCGGCCTACGCGATCGATGTGTCGGGCCATGGCGTTTCGTCAGCGTTGATGACGGCGCGCTTGTCCAACTACTTCAATGCTCAGCATCTTGATGAGAACATCGCGATCCGACGCCTCCCGAACGGAGAATTCGTGTCGCGCGATCCATCCGCGATCGCGTCGGAACTGAACGAACGTCTGCAGGACGAGGTCGACAGCGATCAGTACTTCACGATGATCTTTGCCGACATCAACCTCGATTCAGGGCTGACACGGTTCTGTCAGGCCGGCCAGCCGAACCCCGCAGTGATCCGGGCGTCCGGCGAGGTCGAATTTGTCGGCAGTGGTGGTGCGCCAATCGGTTTGATCCCTGGCATGGAGTACGAGACTTCGGTTGTCAGACTCGATCCAGGAGATCGGATGCTCCTGTATTCCGACGGGATCACGGAAGCTGAAGATCCGAATGGACAGATGCTCGACGAAGAGGGACTACAGTCGATGCTCGAACGTCATTCCGGTTACGGAGAGCGCGCGACCCTCGAGCGAATCCTTCGGGACATGGAGACCTTCGCAAAGACCAATCAGTTCGATGATGATATATCGGCACTGTTGCTGACGGTGTCGTGATCCCGCGATCTTTCAACCGAACATGAGGTCGCGTCGTCCTCATAGTCGACCGCTGTAAGGTAAAGACCACTAGGCGGCGCCACTGGTCCGCACGCCGAGCGATCCTTCGATTCCAGCGCCATGCGCGGTCCCGCTACTGACATCTTGCCAGCGCCAACGCGCTCCAGCGTTCCCACAAGCGATCGAACCTGGTTGTGCAGAAAGCTTCGGGCATGAAGCCGGAACAGGATCTCATCTCCGTGATGCGAAACCGAAAAATGGTCTAGCGTTTTCTCCGGTGACGCAGCTTGACATTGAGATGACCGATAGGTCGTGAAATCATGCCGACCCAGAAGCATTGCCGCTGCTTCGTTCATGGCTTCGACATCCAGTGAGTTCGCAACCTTCCACGCCAGTCCATAATCCAGCGCAAGCGGCGCGCGCCTGTTGATGACGCGATACAGGTAATGCCGTCGAACCGCACTGAACCGCGCATGAAAGGTGTCATCCACCTTCTCTGCTTCAACGATCGAAACAGGGTGCGGCTTGACATGGTGGTTCAGCGCTTCGGACAATCGGAAGGCTTCCCACTCCGCGGGCATGTCACAGTGGCAGACCTGCCCTGTAGCATGGACGCCTGCATCGGTCCGGCCTGCCCCAGAAACGGTTGGCGTCGCCTTGCTTCGCGTCAGCTTGGAAAGGGCAGCCTCGATCACGCCTTGTACTGAAAGCCCGTCGGCCTGACGCTGCCATCCGACAAATGGGCCGCCGTGATATTTGACCGTGAGCTTGAACCGTGCCATGCCGTGCGGAATAGAGCGCCTGCACGGTTTTCTGCAAGATGGGTTTTCTTCGGTCGTAGCTTGGCCCATCTATGGACGCGTAGAGGCGGGAGCAGAATACTTGGGGATCGCGGATTGGACAGATGATCTCCTGCACGGTGCCGAACAGGCTTGGCGCAATGTCGATGAGATGTTCGAGCCTGTCCTTCGCCTCGGAGTCACGGGGCTAAGTGGCGCGGGTAAAACCGTGTTTATCACCTCGCTGGTCGCCAGTCTGTTGCGGCGCGGCCGGATGCGTTTGCTGAAGGCCGAGGCCGAGGGCCGGATCATCGGATCCATGCTGCGCCCGCAACCCGATCCAGACATCCCGCGCTTTGCCTTCGAGGATCATATCGCAGCTCTGACTGGGACGCCGCCCCGTTGGCCGGAGTCCACCCGTCAAATCAGTCAACTACGGCTTTCGATGAAGGTCCGGCCCTCCGGTCTTTTCTCGATTGTCACAGGCACGCGCACACTTCACCTCGATATCATCGATTACCCGGGCGAATGGCTGTTGGATCTCCCATTGCTCGACATGGACTATGACGCGTGGTCGCTGCAGGCTCTCAAGGTGGCGGGCGCACCGGCGCGGCGGGAGCACGGGCAACCATACCTAGATGCACAGGCTGCCATTCGTCAAAATGCGTCCCACGACGAAACGGTCGCTACTCAGCTCGCACAGGCTTTCAGGGCCTACTTGAGAGACTGCCGCATGTCAGGACTTTCCGCTCTCGCGCCAGGCCGGTTTTTGATGCCTGGCGATCTGGATGGTTCGCCCGCTCTGACCTTCGCGCCGTTGCATATGACAGAGCGCCCAAAGCGCGGCAGTTTGGCCGCCGAGATGTCACGCCGGTTCGAGGCGTACAAGCGAGTCGTCGTCAAACCCTTCTTTCGCAATCACTTCGCGCAACTGGACCGGCAGGTGGTCTTGGTCGATGTCCTTGGTGCGCTGGCCGTTGGACCACGCGCGCTGGGTGATCTGACCGCAGCTATGGGAGAGACGCTAAGCGTCTTCCGTCATGGGCAGAGTGGATGGCTCGACCGGATCCTGGGAGGACGCAAGATCGACCGGATCCTGTTTGCCGCCTCGAAAGCGGATCACCTGCACCACGAGCAACACCCGCGCCTTACGCAGTTGGCCGAAGTTATGCTCGACCGCGCCTGGCATGCAGCGGCCTTCTCGGGGGCTGAAACGGCGGCGATGTCTATCGCAGCGATCCGCGCAAGTTCTGAACAGCGTCTCACGCGTGATGGGGCGGAACTGGGCTTGGTCCGGGGCATACGAATGTCGGATTCGAAGGAGATCGCACTTTATCCCGGGGAACTGCCCGGCAACGTCACGGAGCTTTTGAGCGGCGCGAATGCTACGAACCCAGGACATGCACCGTTGGAGTGGTCCAGCGGACAGGACTTCTCGCGCCCCGTCTTCGCCCCGCCGCGCTGGGGATCATCCGCAGAAGACGGACCGCCGCATATTCGCTTGGACCGCGCACTGGAGTTTCTGATCGGCGACAGGTTGGACTGACTCATGAACGAAACGCGCAAGGGCCCTGTAGTAATCGAGGTTGAAACCGAAACCCTACCGGATGCTCCGAGCCCGGCAGACGCGCCGCCGCCTTCCGAAAACCATGCCTCCGCTGGTTCGGCGTCTGGGCGCGCCATTGCGACGATGGCGGCACCGCGCGGGTGGTCGCTGGGTCGGGTTGCACTGGCAC
Source organism: Paracoccaceae bacterium (assembly GCA_050043005.1). Classification (GTDB taxonomy): domain Bacteria; phylum Pseudomonadota; class Alphaproteobacteria; order Rhodobacterales; family Rhodobacteraceae; genus Thermohalobaculum. The sequence goes on along the minus strand of JBHJIZ010000135.1, from coordinate 6,795 downwards.
TGATCTTCAGCTTGGTCGCTCTTTGGGCCGGGACCTCGGCCGTTGATTTCGCCGTGGGATTGCTGGCGCGGTCGGACTGGCTCGGCTGGCTTGCCGTTGCTCTGTTAGGTGGGCTCGCAGTGGTGTTGTTCCTGGTTTGCGTGCGTGAGATGGCAGCGCTTTCGCGACTGAGCAGCATCGAAACCGTCCGGGAAAAGGCGCTGGCGGCAGTCGAAAGCGGCTCGAACGCCGAAGCGGGAGAGATCATTGCCAGTCTCGATCGGCTTCTTCGAGGACGTCCTGACACGCAATGGGCGCGTGAAAGGCTGGAAGGCGCGCTAGCCGACACGCCGGACGGCCATGGGCAACTGATCCTTGCCGAGCGCGATCTGATGTCAGACTTGGACGCTTCTGCGGAAGAGGCAATTGTGCGTGCCAGCCGTCATGTCGCCGCTGCGACGGCGCTGATCCCGCTTGCCCTGGTCGATGTCTTGGCCGCGCTGACCGGCAACCTGCGCATGGTGCGCGAGATTGCCGAAATCTATGGCGGACGTGCCGGTTGGTTCGGTTCGATCCGCCTGATGCGCGCGGTCGCCACACATCTGGTTGCGACCGGTGCGGTGGCCGTTGCCGATGACCTGCTGGGACCGTTGATTGGCGGCGGCGTGCTGAGCAAGCTCTCGCGCCGGTTCGGTGAGGGCGCCGTGAATGGCGCGCTGACAGCGCGCGTGGGCGTGGCGGCGATCGAGATCTGCCGGCCTCTGCCATTTATCGAGCGGAGTCCGCCGCGCGCCTCTGCCCTGGTGCTGCGCGCCTTGCAGGCGTGGCGTGATCCGTCAGAGAGCTAGACCTCTGTCTTACGGTAAGCGGCGCTCAGGCGCTCCAGCAGCATCTCGGTCGCGCCATCGGTGAAGCTTGCCATCCGCGCGCCGATCTGGTGTCGACCGAATGGGTATTTTGCCTGCAAACCTTCCGCACCCATGAGTTGGGCAAGCGCCGGTATGTGGCGCGTCGCCATGCGGGTCGCAAAGATCTTGGTGCGCGCCGCTTCTGTCATTGCAGGGGCACCAGCGTCGATACACGCGGCGGCGTCCCGGACCAGTAGACGTGCCGCTGCAAGATCCGTCTCGGCCTCTGCCAGGGACCAGCGCCAACCCTGATGATCTACCAGTCGCTGACCAAATGTATGTCGCTCGCGACCATAGCGCGCCGCTGCGTCGAGACAGGCCGAGACCATGCCGCAACATATCGCTGCGACATAGATGCGGGCGCCATTGATGCTGCCAAGCGCAGACTTGAACGCTTCCCCGGGACTTTGAAGCAATTCCTCGGCATGGGCCCGGTAGCCATCCAGCCGGAAGCCGCCCGCGCCGATGGTGTACTCTCCCGCGACATCAAAGGGCGGAAGGCGTTCAAAGCCGTCGCGTTGGCCGTCGATCAAAAAGGCCGCAATGCCCTTTCCGCCCAACTCTGGTTCGGTCTGCGCGTAAAGAACGACGGTATCGGCCGCAGCGGCGTTGATGATCCAGGTTTTCTCTCCGGTCAGTATCCAGTTGTCGCCATCTCGTACGGCACTCGTGCTGATAGCCGCGAAGTCCGATCCAGCGCCTGGCTCGGTGAGAGCCGTACAGCCAAGGCGCTTTCCAGCGACGAGGTCGGGGACATATCGATCGGCTACGGCGCACGGTGCGTCGCGCGCGATCTTCACCGCCACGTTCTGCGTGTTCAGGATCGCCATGGCGAGACCGTAGTCGGCAGTACCCAGGACTTCGGCGACAGCGGCCTTAACCGAGAACGGACGCCCCAGTCCGCCAAATCCGTCCGGCACTTCGATGGCGGTCAGACCAGCCTGCGCGGCAATGGCGAAAATATCACGCGGGAAGTGCCGGTCACTCTCCCACCGGTCTACGTTCGGTGTGATCACCTGTTCCGCGAATTCCGTTGCCCGCGCCAAAAGCTCACTGGCGTCCGTCATGCAGTATCTCCCTCGATCAGCGGGTTTTGGGCCGCGCCGATCCCGGCGCCGCCGAACAGGATTACCCTGCTTATGACAAGTCCCGTAGTCGTGCCGCCCGTAAGGTCAGATATCGCACCTGCGCCGACCGGCCCGATAATCTGACCAATCGAAAAGATGACTGTGAACAGTGACACGGCACGACCCCATTGAGCAGGTGGCAGGTTCTTGCGGCTGAAGGTCGTGATTGCCGAAGGTACCATAAAGAAGGTCCCGCCTACGATGGCTGCCGAAACCATCGGGCTGGCCGGATGATCGGATGCGATTGGCAGAAGAATGCCGATACCAATCGCCAGGCTGGTCTGACACATCGCGCGTCCGCCCTTAGCTCTGGCGAGGACCCTCTGCCAGAGGAAGGGCGACAGCATGACCCCGACGCCCATGATCGCCCAAGTGAGTGCGATCGTATCGGTATCCGCACCACCATCTCGCATCCACGCGATCATAAAAGTGACGTAAATCAGGTATCCCAAGCCGAACAAGAAATAGCAGGCAAGCGCGGGCATCATGCTTTTGACCGGAAGGGACTGTGCCTGAGCCTCGGTTGCACGAGACGCCGGTTCCGCAATAGCTTCGGCGGCAATCCAGGCCGGGATGAAGGCGACAAACGTAGCAATGCCCAGCGCCAGCCATACCAATGGCCAACCGGGTTCACCGAACCAATCCATGAACGGCGGGATCGAGACCGCGGTCAGCAGCATCCCAAGTCCGCCACCCCCGAAATAGACACCGATCGCAAGTGCATTCCGGGCCCTATGATCCGCGAACAGGCCCGAGACGATCACGCCGCCAGCAATAAAGACCGGCGCCCCGCCGATGCCTGCCATCATCCGCCAGTATGTAAGCGTCCAGAGGTCTCGCGTGGTCGCGGAAAGAGCCAGGGCCAGCGCCGTAAGCGCGAAGCCCCATATGAAAAGCGCACGCGGGCCAATCCGGTTGACCAGCGACAGTGCGAGCATCGCACCGATCAAATTTCCAACGGCATTCGACGTGTTGATCCAACCCGACTGCGTGTAGTTCCAGGATAGATCCGTGCGCATCGCGGGCAGGATCAGGCCGTATGCGAAGCGGGCAAAGCCGTTGGAGATCGCCGGGCCGAGCGACAGTCCGAGGATGATCATCCAGATTGCGAAAGACGAGCGCTCCTGCATGGACGGAGCTTAGGCCGGGTCACAGGGCCGTGCCATACACGGCCCCAAGTCACCCGTTATGTGATCGGGGGCTTAACCCTCGGCCTCATCCGCCGGCAAAGCGTTGAGCTGACCATAGTTCGCCTCGCCGATCTTCTCATGGAGATCCAACTGCGTCTCGATGAAATCGATGTGGCCTTCTTCGTCTTCCATCAGTTCTTCGAACAGGTTGGCCGTTGGAATGTCGCCGACACTCCGGCAATACTGGGCGGCTTCCTGATACAGCGTGCGCGCCTCATGCTCTGCCGCAAGATCGCACTCCAGCGTTTCCTTGACGGTCTGGCCGATCCGCAGCCCGTCCAGCTTTTGCAGGTTCGGATGACCTTCCAGAAAGATGATCCGCGAGATCAGCTTGTCGGCGTGACCCATCTCTTCCAGGCTTTCCTCGCGCGATTTCTTCGCGAGGCGGCCATAGCCCCAATCGTCTTGCAGCCGGTAATGCAGCCAGTACTGATTGATCGCCGTCAGTGCACTGCGCAGCGCGCGATTGAGATACTCGATGACCTTTTCGTTGCCCTTCATGGCCTGCGTTTCCCTCATTCTGATGGCGGAGCCCGGTAAGCTCGGCTGGAAGATCGGATGGCATCTCGACTTGTATCGCAGCAACGAAGTGTTGGATGCAACCGCCGCAATCGGGGCTTTTGCCGAGTGCGCGGTAGACTTTGCCAGGGGTTACAACCGACAGCGGGTCTGATTTGCGCATCCACCGGACCGCACTGCGGACATCATGATCCGAGATGACGGCACAGGAACATATAAGCATTGAAGCCTCCGATCGATCGCTTCTCGGTTCAATCTGAGTCTTTCAGTCAGATTCTGCAAGAAGAAATCTGAGCTCTGTTGTCAGGAATGATCTCAGTTCCCCAACATCCAGATCCCGTCCGGTGTGAAGGCGTGGAAGGCAAAGGCGAAGACCACTTCGTGGACCACGATGTCTCCCGTATCGGCGTCGGTCACGCGGATGTTCCCGACTTCGCGTCCCTGAGCGATCTCTTCTGTGTCGAGCGCGGATGCCTGACCCTCGGCCCAGGTGATCCGAAAGCCAGCTTCTTCGATCTGAGGTGTCTCGGTCAGCCGCGACAGAGGCCAGGCCCGGTCACCGACACGGACGACGCGCACGAGCGGGTCAATTCCGTGAGGTGGGTTCTCGCCCCGGTAGAGGAACGGCCTGCCGCTGTCATAACCACGGTACGGGTTGATGCCGTACTGCCGTGAATGATCCTCGGGTTCGGCCATGACCACACCGTTCGGATGGGCAGTGCGAAAAGCCTCCCAACTCTCAAGGAGCGCGGGGATAGGGGTCAGCTTCGCCCCGGTCATGAAGCCCGCGATTGCCTCACCCGTGAACTGCTGCCACCAGCTTTCGGTCTGACGGTCGTACATGATCATGTCCGAATGTCGCAGCAATCCCGAGACGCCAAGTTCGATTTCCATATGCCCCTCGATCGATGGCAGGCGCAGATCGAAGACCAGACCGGAATTGCAGAGCGGGCAGAAGGTGACGGCGACGGGCACGTCGCGGATGCGATCGTTCACGATTTCATGCCACATCAGGTAGCGGATCGGATAGGCGCGGGCAGGCATTCCCTCGGCCTCGACACTCATGACAGGCTCGCGTGGGTCCAAACCGACTTCGGACGCAACCGGGATCATCTTCGGGTCCGTTATAGACGGGATCCCGTCCTTCGGAGGGCCACCCGAAAACACCTCGGACACATCGACGGAGATCCTGCAGAAATCAGTGTTCGGCCAGGCGCGCTTCAAGTGTTCGGGAACCTCGCCTGCGAGCAACGGCCCTGCCGCTAACAGAGCCAGCAAAAGTGTCGCAACGCGCATGGGTACCTCCGGTCAGTGTCTGCCGGAAAGCATAGAGCGCGCCGCTTGGACGCGCTCTGGTATTTGACTCACGATATCGCGAGGGCGCGGTTCAATCCGCCGAGACGGTGACCTTCACCATCCGGTCGGGCTCGGTCACGCTTCCACTGCCGCCAGCGCCGCGCTTGATGTTGTCGACAAGCTCCATGCCATCGACCACCCGGCCCCAGACTGTGTAGTTGTTGTTCAGGAAGTGGCCATCCTCGAACATTATGAAGAACTGCGAGTTCGCTGAATTCGGCGACTGCGCCCGTGCCATGCCGACAACGCCGCGATCGAAAGGCAAGTTGGAAAACTCGGCTTCAACATTGCCGAGGTCTGATCCACCGGTCCCCGCGCGCGAGGAAACCGAACCATCATCAGCGACCTTGCCGTGTTCCACGTCGCCGGTCTGGGCCATGAAGCCATCAATCACACGGTGAAACGCAATCCCGTCGTAGTCGCCGCGCTTCGCCAGCGTCGTTATCTGTTCGACATGTTTCGGTGCCACGTCAGGCAACATCTCGATCTTGACGGTTCCGTTTTCCAGCTCGATGAGCAGGTATTTCTCGTCCACTGCTTTAGCCTCCAGCGTCGCGGAGAACATGAGCGCGAGTGCGAAGATCATCGATCGAAACATGCCTGTTCCCCAGCTTTCTTTTCGGTGCAGACACCTAGCCCGGAGGTTGGCCGTGGTCAAACAGAACGGCGATGAGCAATACAGATTTCTCAAAGCCGTTATCGCGCAGCGATCCGATCCAAATTCAAGCATCATCGGCGCCATGCCCGGTTAGCGAAAAGTAGAGTTCTCGATCGTCGCAAGAGCACCTGACACTTTGATCCGAGCCCTGCGTTTCCGCAACGTACGAACAACGAGCATAGGACGCCGTGACGCAAAAGACCGACAACGGTGGCTGGATCTAAACAGGCCTTTCGCAACCTGGAGTGTAGCATCCGATACAGACCGGTTCGATTCGCAAGGCTAGGATCTCCTCAAGTCAAACAGGAGAACCGCCATGACGGATGCAAAGGACATCGAAACCATTCGCCAGAGCCTGAAGGTTCTGCTTACGCGGGTTGAGACGATCGAAGGTTATGCCCGCCGCCATGGTCCTGAAATTCACGAAGTTCTGCGGCAAGCACGCGAGGCCGGACGCCGCCAAGGGCTGTCCTGGTTCCGGATTCTTCAGAACGCCGTGGTTGCGTTCTTTCATTCCACCAGCGCGATCTCGCAGATGCTTCGGCATCTCAGCGCCGTTCAAAGCATCGGATCACGCAAGGTTGTAGCAGTCGCCTGAGGGGGTGGACCGGGCGCGTCAACGGGCGCGCCCGGTAGTTTCATCTGTTTCAACGCCGAAGTCTTCAGCCCGGATTTACATCTCGCGCCAGTCGCCCGCAGCTTCGAACGCACCAGCGGCCCGATAAATCGTACTCTCGTCATAACGACGGCCCACAAGCATCAGGCTAACCGGCAGACCGTCAGACATCCCGCAGGGAATGGCTATCGCCGGATGACCGGTGACATCGAATGGTGCGGTGTTGTTCAGCATCTCGAAGGCGCGCTGACACCACAACTCCAACGGAGCATCGGATGGCGGAATGGGTGGCGCTTTCATCGGCGTGGTCGGCATCAGCAGAAGATCATAGGACGCCAGAACCTTGTTATATTCATCGCGCTACTTCCGATCCAGGTGCTGCGATTTGGCGTATTTGTGGATTCGGTTGTGATTCAGGTAATATTTTCCGATGATCATTCAG
>JBHJIZ010000134.1:0-36140 GCA_050043005.1 Paracoccaceae bacterium | reverse complement strand
TCGGCTATCTGATGTTCGGTGATTTGCCGGATCAATGGACGATCTTCGGCGCTTTGATCATCGTGGCGGCAGGACTTTACGTTGTGCACCGCGAGGCGAAGGCGCGCGCCGCTAAGGTTTAACGACAAACAGCGTGCGCATCCTCGCTGGTCAACCAAGGCTGTGTGGTTCGCAAAGGAAATCGCGTGTGTGCTGGACCGGTGGCTGGCCGGGCATGGCATCCCGGCGCGAATGCGATCATGCTGGCTCGCACCCAATCTGCCCACCCGCCAGAAGATCGCCTTGAGAGGACCCGCTTCTATGACACTGAACGTCGCCATGATTGCAACTGGCGGAATTGCGGACAAGCAACTCGCTCCGGCATTGGCAGAAGCTCCAAACGCTCGGTTGTGGAGCGTGTTCAGCCGCGACAAGGCAAGGGCCGGGGACTTCGCGGCAAAGCACGCCGCTGCGGCTCCGAACGCAGCTCATGATGACCTGGACGCGTTGCTCGCAGATCCGGATCTCCATGCTGTTCTGATTGCCTCGCCGGACAAGTTACACGCCGGGCAGGCTGCGCGCGCGGCGCAAGCCGGCAAGCACATCCTGACGGAAAAGCCCATGGCGACCGACCGCTCGGAGACGTCTGCGATGGTTGATGCCGCAGATCAGGCGGGCGTGAAACTGGCAGTCGCCTACCACATGCGCTGGCACATGGGGCATCGCAAGCTGTTCGAAGCCGCGCAACAAGGTACGTTCGGCACGCTGCGCCACATGCGGATTCAGTGGCCAACCCCGGCCGCCAATGCGGACGGTTGGCGTGCCAAGTCGGATGTTGGCCGTTGGTGGGCTCTGGCCGCCGTAGGCACGCATTGCCTGGACCAAATCCGTTGGTTCATGACCCCGAGTTGTGGCGAAATCACCCGCGCCGAAGGCGTCATCAATCGCGCGGTCTACAATGGTCCGCACGAGGAAACGGCACTGCTCAGCTACCAGTTCGAGAACGGATCGCCCGCCGATCTGTGCGCATCGGTTCTATTCAAAGGCCCGCGCGTCATGGAGCTTTATGGCTCGGACGGATACGCAATCTGCACCGAGACACTCGGACCGCATGGCGAGGGTCGGAGCGAAACCCACGAGGGCGCCTTCGAATATACTCCCAGCAATCCCTATGTCGGCGAGATCGAGGACTTTGCCGCCGCGATCCGGGATGATCGCCCAGCCGAGGTTGACGGGCGCGAGGGTGCGGCCAACGTCGACCTGCTGCTGAAAGCCGTCGGAGCCTGACCTCGCGATCTTTCAAACGCCGACGACGATGCAAGTGGCGACAATGGCACCGTTGCAAATGAAGATCTTCATCGCAATCATCGGGCATGCCTGGTCACTGCCGAGGCGACACACAGCTTCGGAGTTCCAGCCATGACCATCGCCACGGCAATCGACAAAGTCTCGCGCCTGTCCTGTTTCTCCGACCCCAGGGATATCGAACCGCTGGGAGGCGGCATCACCAACCTGAACCTGCGCGTCAGCGATGGCGATGCAAAGTTTGTTGTGCGCTTGGGTCAGGACATCCCCGAACACGGCGTCATGCGCTGGAACGAACTGGCGTTGAGCCGTGCTGCGCATGCACTGGGTGCCGCACCTCGGGTCGTTCACGCCGAACCGGGCGTGCTGGTTCTGGATTTTATCGATGCGCGAACCCTCGCGGAAGATGACGTTCGAGATCCCGGGAACCTGCCGCGTATCGTCGACCTCGTGGCGGACGTGCACAAGGGGCTCGGGACGCATCTGACGTCACCCGTCCTGGCGTTCTGGCCGTTCCAGGTGAACAGAACCTATGTGACGCGATTGCTCGCCGACGGATCGCCACACGCGTCCATGTTGCCTGGCCTGATGGCCGAGCAAGACAGGCTTGCCGAGGCGACCGGCCCCGTCGATCTGGTCATCGGTCACAATGACCTGCTCGCCGCGAACATTCTGGACGATGGGCAACAGCTCTGGCTGATCGATTGGGAGTATGGCGGCTACAACACACCGCTGTTCGACCTTGCCGGCCTAGCCGGAAACAATGGACTGTCCGAGGCACAGGAACGCGATGTGCTCGCGCAATACTATAAGGCTGATCCCGACCCGTATTGGCGGTCGTTTCAGGCGATGAAATGCACGTCATTGATGCGCGAGACGCTCTGGTCAATGACGTCCGAATTGCGCTCGGACATCGATTTTGACTACGCCGCCTACACGGCTGAAAACATGGATCGGCTCGACGCCGCGCTTGCTGACTTTCGGAACACCTGAGGATCGACGGATGAGCCTTCCCGCATCTTCCAAGATCGTCATCATCGGCGGCGGCATCATCGGATGCTCGACCGCCTATCACCTGGCCCAGATGGGCCAGGAGGTCCTGTTGCTGGAGAAAGCGGCCCTGACCTCCGGATCGACGTGGCACGCGGCCGGGCTGGTCGGCCAGTTGCGCTCGAGTGCGAACATCACGCAGCTTCTGGGCTATTCGATTGAGCTCTACGACCGTCTGGAGCAAGAGACCGGGCTGGCCACTGGCTGGAAAATGAATGGCGGCCTGCGCCTGGCCTGCAATCAGGAACGATGGACCGAGGTGAAGCGCCAGGCGACAACTGCGCATTCGTTTGGTCTGGACATGCAGCTTCTGACCCCGAAGGAGGCACAGGATCTTTGGCCGCTGATGGATATCTCGGACGTGGTGGGCGCGGCCTTCCTGCCGACCGACGGTCAGGCAAGTCCATCGGATATCACGCAAGCCCTCGCTAAGGGCGCACGCAAGAACGGCGCGCTGCTGATCGCGAATTGTCCCGTCACGGATATCCTGACCGACAAAGGCAAGTTGGTCGGCGTGCAAACGGCGCAAGGCGATGTCGCGTGCGAGAAACTGGTCCTGTGCTGTGGTCAATGGACCCGCGAACTGGCGGCGAAGGTCGGTGTGACCGTGCCGCTGGTCTCGGTCGAGCACCAATACATGATCACCGAAGCGTTCGGTGTACCAACAGATCTGCCGACGCTGCGCGATCCGGATCGGCTGACCTATTACAAAGAGGAAGTCGGCGGGCTGATCATGGGCGGATACGAGCCAAACGGCATTCCCTGGGCCAAGGATGGCATCCCCGAGCCATTCGACTTCCAGCTGCTCGACTCGAATTTCGAACACTTCGAGCAACTCGTCGAACTGGCCTTGCCGCGTGTGCCCAAGCTACAGGACGCCGGGATCAAGCAATTGCTGAACGGTCCCGAGAGCTTCACACCGGACGGCAACTTCATTCTGGGTGAGGCTCCCGAATTGCGCGATCTTTACGTCGGCGCCGGTTTCAACGCGTTTGGCATTGCCGCGGGCGGCGGCGCGGGCATGGCGCTGGCGGAGTGGGTTGCGCGCGGCGAACCTCCGTTCGACCTCTGGCCAGTGGACATCCGCCGGTTCGGCCGACCTCACACCGCTACCGACTGGGTGCGGACCCGCACGCTCGAGGCCTACGGCAAGCACTACACCATGTCTTGGCCATCCGAGGAAAACGAAAGCGGACGTCCGTGCCGCCGCTCTCCGCTCTACGGGACGCTCAAACAAGCCGGAGCCGTCTTCGGTGAGAAACTGGGGTGGGAGCGTCCAAACTGGTTCGCAGAGGACGGCGATGACGCACACGACATTTACACGTTCGAACGCCCCAACTGGCACAAGGCAGTCGGACGCGAACACACAGCAGCGCGTGAAGCAGCGGCCCTGTTCGATCAGACTTCGTTTGCGAAGTACGTCCTGACCGGTCCCGATGCCGAAGCAGCTCTGCAATGGATCGCGGCCAACCGTGTCGACAAACCGGTCGGATCGATCATCTACACCCAGATGCTGAACGACCACGGCGGGATCGAGTGCGATCTGACCTGTGTGCGGACGAAGCAGGATGAATTCTACATCGTCACCGGGACCGGCTTTGCGACGCACGACTTCGACTGGATACGCAGAAACATACCCGACGGGATGAACGCCCAACTCGTCGACGTGACATCGTCGAATTCGGTCCTGTCGCTCTTTGGACCAAGATCGCGCGATATCCTAAGGGCATTGAGCAACGATGACGTCTCGGATGCCGCGCATCCTTTTGGGCAGGCGCGGTGGATCGGCATCGCTGGCTGCCCGGTGCTGGCGATGCGGATCACCTATGTCGGCGAGCTTGGGTGGGAGTTGCATCTGCCCGTCGAGTACGCACAGACCGTCTATGACGCGCTTGAGCAGGCAGGCACTGCGTACGGGCTGCGCAACGCCGGATACCGCGCAATCGAGACACTGCGGCTGGAAAAAGGCTACCGCGCCTGGGGATCCGACATCGGACCGGATCACACGCCCGACGAAGCAGGGCTAGGCTGGGCGGTCAAGATGGCATCACGGATCCCGTTCAAGGGACGTGACGCGATCGCGGCCCAGCGGGCGGATGGCGTGAAGAAAATGATGGCGACCTTCACAACCGATGCAGACACGATCCTGTCCGGCCGCGAAACCATCTATCGCGATGGCGCGCGGTGCGGATATCTCAGTTCCGGCGGTTATGGGTACACAATCGGAAAATCCATCGGCCTGGGATATGTCCGGAGCGACGGGTTCATGGATCGCGACTTCGTTCTCTCGGGTGACTACGAGCTTGAAGTGGCAACGGTCCGGGTCAAGGCCGAGGTCACGCTCTCTCCACTCTACGACCCGTCGATGAAAAGAGTAAAGGCATGAGCCTTCGCACCCGCTGACGATCGTGCTTCAAGACTCCTCTGCGTCGCGGACATCCAGAAACCAGAAACCGCCTCGCCGGTACCGCCGCTACGCGACCGACGCGACCCGTTCCGGTTCCTGACGCAGGCGCTTCAAGGCTTCGGTCAGACTGTCCGCCGCAGTGCGGACGTGATCCTCGGCCAAGTCTCCGGCGCTGTCGGGATCGCCCGCCAGGATGGCATCCTTGATCGCAAGGTGCTGATCCCAGATAGTCGGCGCCGATTCCGCGTGCATAAGAACCTCTGCCATCACCCGGCGCAGATAGCGCCAGTTGGGTCCTGCCGTATCGCGAAGAACACGGTTCCGCGACGCATCGTAGATCAGTTTGTGAAAGGCCTGATCGTATCGGATCTGGTCCGTCACCGAATCCGCGCGGATCGCCTCGGACCCAATCGCCAGGATCTCATCGAACTCCGCCCGAAGCGTTTCGGGATCTATCGTGCCGTCCTGAACAGCCTGAGCCGCACGTCGCGCAGCGTAGCCATCCAGAAGCAGCCGCATATCGTAATGGCAATGCATCAGGCCCAGATCCAGGCTGGCGACACGCAAGCCACGTTTGCCGACCTCCTCCACGATGCCGTCTGCCTTCAACAGAGCCATCGCTTGTTGGATAGGTTGTCGCGACACGCCAAGTTGTGCGGCGAGTTGCTCCTGCACCAGATGCGCTCCCGGCTTCAAGCGTCCTTCCAGAATCTCGTCCAAAACTGCTCGATAGACCTGGTCGGTCAGACTGGGATTTACGCTGAGCGTCTTCATAGGGCATACCTTATTGAATTCTGAATTCGATACATGTGAGACTGGAGACGGTCAAACTGCTTGGCTTGCGACCGTCATCGAACATTTCATGGCTCGCAGAAGGACAGTCAACTCCAAGTCGCGACGGGAGGAGCCACATGAACCAATGCCAAGAACTCGACAGTTCAAGATCAGCCAAAGGTAGAAATAACTGTCCCAAGGCTGTACGGTTCGGCGGATGCTCCCAAGGCATCCGGCACAAACGCAATGACTGATACACTCCTCTCACCGCCGCCAGTGAACGAGGTTCATGCGCAGTTTGCCGTGCTCCGCGACCGCATTCGCGCGCGCGTCATCGGGCAGACCCGCGTCGTCGATCACTTGCTGATCGCATTGTTGTCCGAAGGCCTTGTTCTTCTCGAGGGTGCTCCGGGGCTGGCGAAAACGCGCCTTGCGAGATTGATCTCGGAGTCCATCGAAGGTTCCTTCAAACGCATTCAGTTCACACCGGACCTTCTTCCATCGGACTTGATCGGATCTTTGCTGTTCCTGGCCGAAAGCGGGCGCTTCGAATTCCAGAAAGGACCGGTCTTTGCGAACTTCGTGTTGGCGGACGAGATCAACCGCGCCCCGGCAAAGGTCCAATCGGCGCTTTTGGAAGCGATGGAGGAGCGTCAGGTCACGAGTGGCGACACGACTTATCCGCTGGAGTGGCCGTTTTTCGTGATCGCGACGCAGAACCCGATCGAGCACGAAGGGACATGGGATCTGCCACAAGCGCAGCTCGATCGGTTCCTGATGCAAATCACGATCGACTACCCCGAGCAATCAAACGAACGGGCGATCCTGGACCTCGCCATCGAGGAATCGGTCGCGCAGAACCCAAACGCCGAGCTATTGGTTCAGCAGTCCGACCTCCGCGCCGCACAAGAAGAAGTACGCGAGACCTACATCTCGGAACCGATCCGCGATTACATCGTACGCCTGATCTCGGCCACGCGCGATGACCCCGAACCGCTGCCTGGCGTTGGCGAGCATCTTGCCTGTCCTGCGTCACCGCGTGGAACGATCATGCTGGCACGTGCGGCACAGGCTTCGGCATGGCTCGAGGGACGGGATCACGTCCTGCCCGAAGATGTGCAGCAGATGGCCCTGCCGGTGCTGGGGCACCGGTTGATGCTGACCTACCGGGCAGACGCCGACGGCGTACAGCGCGCGGCGGTCGTTGGCGCTTTACTGGATCAGGTGGATGTTCTCTAGGGCAGCGGACAAGCAGGCTGGATCGGATCTAACGCGGCTGACGCTGGAAGACTTGTTTGCCATTCAGCCGCAACATGTGCGCGGAAAACTGTCGGCCGGACGCAGAGGGCCCGAGGGAGAGCGTCCCGGTCGCGGGCGGTCAACGACACTCGATTTCGACGGTCTCAGCCCCTACGCGCCGGGCGACGATGTTCGGGCAATCGACTGGCGCGCGACGATGCGGACCGGACAAACAACGATGCGGCGGTTCGCGGCTGCGTCCCATCGCGCCCACATGCTGCACGTCGATCTTCGGGCCGACCTCTACTTCGGAACATCCGAAAGGCTCATGGCAAAGACGGCCTGCCTGGCAACCGCATGGATGGCCTGGAAATGCTTCATGCTGCAGGAACCTGTCGGCCTGTCGGTCGGAAGCGTCACGATCGCGCCGCGCCGCGGGCGCAAACACGTCCTCAGGCTGCTCGACACCTTGACCGAAGCATACGTGCGGGAAGGAACTGACGCCCAGTCACCAATCGATTTCGAAGAGATCTCGGCGCTCGTCGTTCGTCAGGACGAGATCTGTGTCATCTCTGACCTTCCGGTAGACTCCGCCCCTTTCACGGCTGCGGGGCGGGCATTGTCACGGACCCGGCTGCTGCGCTTCGTTCTGGTCGAAGACCCGATGGTCTTGCGCCCGGCGGTTCGTGGTCGCTATCCGCTCCGCGGACCTGATGGACAGCGCCAAGAGATCCGGATCGCCGCCGAAAAACCAAACGAAAGGTTGGTCGAGGCTGAACTGCGGGACGCCGGTTGGCAAATGGACCGGGCCTCCGATCTGCTGCCACGGTGGGGTGCTGAATGACACCTGAAGAGGTCTTTGCCCAGCTTCGTGATGTGCACCTGCCGGACGTTCAATCGGCGACGGTAAGTGGATTGGACGTGCGCCCGCTGGCCATCTTCGCGGCAAGTGTCCTGCTGATCGCAGGGGTAAGGTACTGGGTGCAACGCCGCCGCAGGTCGCGTCAGCTTGACGCCGTAGCACCCGGTATGCCACCAGCGGCGCAGCGCGACGAGATCGCCAGAATTCTCCGAAAGGCGCTGCCACGAAAAGCAGCGCAACCAGCGCCGAAGGCATTCTTCGCACCGCCCTCTCAGATCACGATCCAGGATGCGTCCGAGATGAAGACCTGGGCGCGCCGGAGGCTGCGATAATGGACCTCGCCCTGCCCTGGGCTTTGATGCTTCTGCCAGTGCCCGTTCTGGCGTGGTTTCTGCTCCCGGCGGCGCGTGAGCGCGGCGCGCTTCAGGTGCCTGGAAGCGTGCTCGCTCATTTGTTGCAGCAAAGCGCTGCATCCTCTGGATCCAGGGCGGCACGCCCGGTCGAAATGGCTCTTAAGACAATCGGCTGGATCGCATTGATCATCGCGCTCGCCGGTCCCTTCGTGCAGCGTCCGGCTGTGCTGACTCCGACTGGCCGGGATATCGTTCTGGCCTTCGACCTCTCGGCAAGCATGGCCGAAGAAGACATGCAGATCGGCCAGCGCAAACTCTCACGGATCGATGTCATTCGTGAAAAACTCGCCGGTTTCATTCGCGGCCGACAAGGCGACAGGGTCGCGCTTATCGGGTTTGCCACGAACGCCTTCCTGATCGCACCGCCGACCTATGACGTGGGCGCCGTCGCGGAAATGCTGGACGAGCTGACCATCGGTCTGCCCGGCCGGAAGACGGACCTCGGCCAAGCAATCGGTCTCACCGTCAAGATGCTGCGCGAAGAAGACCCCGGAGAGAGGATGCTGATCCTGATCTCGGATGGCGAGGTGAATGCGGGAGAGATCGCGGCAACCGACGCCGCAGACATGGCGCGCGACCTTGGGATCAAGATCTTTTCGATCGGTTTCGCCAATGAGATCGCAACGCAAAACGCTGTGCATATGGCGGATCTGGCCGAACGCACCGGCGGCACATTTCAGCCCGCCACCAGTGCTGCGTTGATGCGGGACGCGCTGAGCTTTCTTGGCTCGATTGCACCCACCAACCCAGACGAGACGGCCGCCGAGCGCCGGCAGGATTGGCGATGGCTGCCGCTCTCGATCGCTCTGATCTGTCTGTTGGCCATAGGATGGCGGGAGTATCGCGATCCATGAGCTTCGTCGCGCCGTTCTCGTTCTTGCTGCTGCTGCCGCTGCTGGGCTTCCTGTTCGTTGTCCGATCTGGTGGCTCCGGTCAGGCGCGGCGTTTGCCGGGCGCGTGGCATGGCCTCGTGCAGCCTGCCTTGCGCGGGGATCTCGCGGCGCGCTCTCGCCTCGGGCAAGCTGTCGTGCCTGTCCTTTGCTTCATCGCCGCAACGCTGGTGATCACTGCACTCGCCCGACCTGGTGTGGACACCGACGATACCGACCGGCTCGCGACCCTCGCCGGGCGCGTGATCATCCTGGATGTCGGCGCCGCCCTCGCACGGCACAGGCACTTCATGGATGCGCTGCATAGCGCGGACGGCGGCATCGCGACGGCCGTGATCGCCGCGTCGGGCGATGCCTACCGGATCGTTCCGTTCACCACCGACAAATCGCAGATCGATCGATATGTGCAGGTTCTGGATGCCGGAATGATTCCCAGGCAGGGCCAGAGCCCGCACATCGCGTTGGCGACCGCCGAGCGGATCCTGACGGACGCGGGTTACCTGGTGCGCCAGATCGTGCTTTTAAGCGCGCGCGGAGGTCCACAGGAGACGGTCGAGATCCCGCTCGGGCAAAGCCGCCGCATCGTAGTACCCCTTGGCGACACAGATCGCTGGGACGATTGGGCAGCCGCAGAGCACGCCGAAATCGCCGGTCCAGCTGCGGCTCGTGACCTGACCGAGAGGCTGAAACAGGACGCACGAGCCATGGCGCATGCGGAACTACCATCGACGCGCCATGAATTCACGACGGTGCTGATCGCGCTCGCTGCCCTGATCTGGCTGCTGCTCTTCCGCAGGAGAGAGGCGTGAGACGCGGACACATCATTCTGCTGGCCATCGGCGCCGCCCTTGCCATGCTTGCATCGTGGAGCCTGCCGCGTTTGCAGGCGCCGTTGGACCGGTTCTCGGTCGCGATGAACCTGATCGCGGATGGGCGCGGCAGCGACGCCGTTCACCTGTTGGAAGATCGCAACTGGCGCGGCATCGCCGAGTACCGCGCCAACCGGTATCGCCGGGCAGCGACCGAGTTCGTCCAGGATGAAAGCGTGACCGCGACCTACAATCTCGGGACAGCCTATGCGCGCCTGGCAGAGTGGACCGCAGCGCGGGCCGCTTATGAACGGGTCCTGAGGCTCGATCCCGGTCACGAGGACGCTGCCTTCAATCTTGCCCTCGTTCTGCAGGCAGAGGCGCGCCAGCAGGAGGAACAGGAAGGACAACGTCAGACCCGAACGCTCGGTACCGTGAAGGGGAAGCCGGGACAAAGCGATCAGCAGGACAGCGCCGACGGGGAGGAAACCACAACCGAAGACGCGCGCCCGTCGGACGATGTCGCACGGACCGACAAGGACGCAACACAGGCAGGTCAGATCGCGGCGCAGGGGCGAACCGGCGACAAGGCACAAAGCGACGATGCCGCTGCCGGGCGCGGCGAAGTCACCGATTCCGAGGATACCGAGTCCACTGGGCGCGATGGATCCGGCGGCATGCGTCAACTGACGAAAAGCACGCAGGATGCCGAGATCCTGTTGCGGCGCATCGTCGATGATCCCGAACGCGTGCTCGCCGCACGCCTGCGCGCCATCGACCGCCTGCGCAACGAGGCCAAGCGATGAAAAGCACCGGTGTCTTCGTTGTGCTCTTCGCGGTTATGGCCACCCTGGTCCATGCGCAGCCGACGCAGGCTCCACAGAAGCCCGAGCTCAGGGTCGACGCGTCCCCCGCGCCCGCGCTTGCAACCAATGGATACATCGACGGGCAGATCGTCCTCAGGGTACAGCTTCTCTCGCGCCACCCGTTCGAGGCGCTTGACTTCAAACTGCCCCAGATCGCCAATGCCGAAGTCGTCGAACTGATGCGCCCACGCACACGCAAGGTGACAGGCTATGCCGGCCAAGGCTTCGTTTTCGAGACATCGATCGCGGTCTTTCCGCAGAGAAGCGGCGTCCTGACAATTCCACCGGTAACTGCCGTCGGCTTCGTCCAGACCGAGCCTGACGGCGAATTGCAGTTCGATCTCGCGTCCGATCCGGTGGAGATCAAGATCGCTGGCATATCCAGGCACTATGACAATCCCTGGTGGCTGGTCTCGGACCGCGTCGAGATCGAAGAGACATGGTCCACACCGCCCGACGAAATCCGGGTTGGCGAACTTGTACGCCGAACCGTCAGCTTGCGCGTCTGGGGTGTCGACGCCGAGCGTTTGCCGGAACTGAAGCACGGCCGCACGCGCGGTGTCCGCGTCAGCCTGGCCGGGTCGGATCTGAAGACCAAGAAAAGCCCGGATGGCCTGGTGGCGCACGCGACCTATTCCTGGGATCTCGAGGCCGAGCCACAGCAGGTCGCCTTCGTCACGCCGATCGCCTTGGACTACTGGGATCCATCAGAGCACCGCCAGCGCAAGGCCGCCCTGCCCGCCCTGAGGCTGGAACCGCTGCCCGCAGACAGTGAGAAGATCGCGGCGGACTTGATGCAGGAGGCAACGCAGAACCGCGAGCAGTCGGTCACGATCACGGCCGTTCTGGCCGGGGCGCTAAGCCTTCCCGTCTGCCTTGCGTTCGGGGCGTTCCTGCTGACGAGACTTCCGACACCAGCGGATCGAAGGCTGCGCGCCACGGTTAAAGACAACTCTGCCACCGGTCTTTACAAGGCAGTGGAAAACTGGCTGTCACAGTCCAAGGCATCTGCCACAGACTTCGACCGGGGCCATGCATCTCGGCTCAAAATAGCACGTCATCTCTTCGAACCGGGACATCCTGACGGTGCGTCCAAAGATCAGGTCGTGTCGGACGCCTATCGATTCTCGCGGCAGCGAAGGCTCGCGCGACTTCTCGACCGTCTGAGCAACTTATGGTATAGTTGAGCCACAATGAGACAAATTTGACTTAAATTGCCAATGTGATCGGGCGCGATTCGATTCGGCTAAGCACTTGTCAGTTCCCTGATTCTTTGACAACGATATTTGAACTCTGAATTCAGAACTCAGGGCGAACTTAGAACCAGACCAAATGACCGCATCCTAATGCGGCGATAGGGAGGATCCGGTGGCGAAGAACCGCCGTAACGAGGCTGAAGAACAGCCTCCGACCGCACTGCCGAACAGGCGCGATGTCCTGGGTGTCGGCGGCGGTTTGTTGATTGGTGCGGCGCTGACTGCACCCAGTGGCGCCTCTGCCGCCAAACCACCCGAGAAGATGGTCGCGCAACCAGGCGATCGCATTCAGATAATCAAGGGTGCACTCAAGGACCAGATGGTACGGCCAGAGTTGCTTGAAGCCGGTGCGAAACCGTTCGAAGCCTTTCCGTTTGATCCCGAGAACGGCGTGCTGCGCCGAAAGTACCGGCTGAACCGGATGCTTGTTCTGCGTCTCGACCCCGCCGAGATGGATGACGCAACGCGCGAGCTCAGCGCGGACGGTGTGCTGGTCTTCTCGGCGCTCTGCACCCACCGGGCCTGCACCATCAAGTCGTGGAAGGCCGAGGAACGCCAACTGCGCTGCCACTGCCATCTCTCCGAATTCGCCGCCCTGGCCGGCGGAAGCGTCACGGACGGTCCCGCAAGGCGGCGCCTGCCCATGGTGCCGCTTGGTCTGGACGACGAAGGCTTCATCGTTGCCAAGGAAAGCTTCAACGGCAAGGTCGGAGCCGCAAAGAAATAAAGAAATAGAGCGAGGGAAGAACCGCCCGAACAACGGGCTCAATCGGGAGGAAGCAAATGCGACGACTATCAACCTGCCTGGCCGCAGTGGCCATTGGCAGCATCGGGACGGTCGCGTCAGCCGACAATTACAACCCGGTCACCGACGCACGACTCGCCAACCCCGAGCCGCACAACTGGTTGACTTGGCGCGGCAACTACGAAGGCCACGGCCACAGCCCGCTCAATCAAATCAATGACGGCAACGTCAAGAACCTGACGCCCGCCTGGGTGTTCTCGACCGGCATGACCGAAGGGCACCAGTCGCCGCGGATGGTCAATGACGGGATGATGTACATCTCGACCCCGCAAAGCCAGGTGATCGCCCTCGATGCCCGCACGGGGAACGAGATCTGGCGCTACGTGCACGAACTGCCCGAGGATCTGTTCCAGCTTCACCCGACGAACCGCGGTGTCGCCCTCTACGGCGACAAGGTCTTCATGGCGACCTATGAAGCGGGCGTCGTCGCGCTGGATGCCAAGACCGGCAAGAAGATCTGGCACACCATCGTCGATGACTACACCGATGGGTACTACTCCACCCTGTCGCTGCTCGCGGCACAGGGCAAGATCATCACGGGCGTCTCTGGCGGCGAGTATGGCATTCGCGGCCATGTGACAGCACTGGATGCCGAAACCGGGGCCGAGGCCTGGAGAACCTACACCATCCCCGCCCCTGGCGAGCCGGGCAGCGAAACCTGGAAAGGCGATAGCTGGAAGGTTGGCGGCGGCTCCGTCTGGATGCAACCGAACTACGATTCCGACACTGGCATCCTGTACGTCGGCACCGGTAATGGCGGCCCATGGATGCCGGACACCCGGCCGGGCGACAACCTCTACACGACCTCGGTCATGGCGCTGGACATCAAGGACGGCTCGATCACAGGGCACCACCAGTACCACTGGAACGATGCCTGGGACTGGGACGAGGTCTCCGCACCACTCCTGATGCCGATCGAGCGTGACGGCCAAAAGGTCAACGGTCTGGTTCACGCGGGCCGCAACGGCTACATCTGGACCATGGAGGCCAAGGACGACGGCTCCATCGGCTTCATCAAGGCAGACAAGTATGTCCGTCAGGACGCGTTCGAGTCGATCGATCCGGAAACGGGCCGCCCGACCTATAACGAGGCCAAGACCCCCGGCACGAACAAGACCGTCACCTTCTGTCCGTCACTTTGGGGCGGCAAGGACTGGCCACCGGAAGCCTACAATCCGGATACCGGCCTGTTCTATATCCCGGCGCATGAGAACCTCTGCTCGGAACTGGGCGGTGTGCCGATCGGCGAGCGTGAGCCCGGCGAGCTTTACATCGGCATCCCGATCGATGTGATCCTGGCATCGCTGCGCTTCGCGGAAGGCGTCGATCCGTCCAAGCCTGTTCCGATCGGTCAGTTGCAGGCCTGGGACATGAACAAGGGCGAGATGGTCTGGCAGCAAGAGTTCCACGACACGCCCTACTGGGGTCCGCTCCTGTCGACCGGCGGGAACCTGATCTTCACCGGCGGCACCAATGACCGGATGTTCCGGGCCTTCAATGCCTCGACCGGGGAGAAGCTTTGGGAGTTCCCGACCAATTCGGGCGTGACCGCGGCCCCCGCGTCCTACGAGGTGGATGGAACCCAGTACATCGCCGTGCAATCCGGCTGGGGTGTGGACGCCGAGCGTATGCAGGGGCTCCTGAAGGACATGCTTCCCGAAGGCCGCGTTCCTGACGTGCCGCAAGGCGGTGCGCTCTGGGTCTTCAAACTCAACGAATGAGGATGTCATCGCTGAAATCATGGCTGGTCCGGGCGCTCATCGCGCCCGGACTTGCCGCATGTCTGCTGACCCTGCCCGCCGCGGCGGTCGACATGCCGAGGGACAAGGACGCCGTCATCGACTACATCCGCACGGCGATCGAGACCAAGGACTACGACATGCTGCGCGAGATGGTGTTCTGGAAAGACACCGGAAAGATCAAGAAGCGCATCGTCAGGTTCCACCTCGCCCGTAGCCTGGGGCGTCCAATCAAAAGCATCACGTGGGAACCGTTTCCTGAGGATGGGTTCGACGCGGCTGTCGCGACCGGGAAGCTTGCACCAAACATGGACGTGAGCCATGCTGTGCGTGTGATCTTCGACGAAGAACCGATCAATGAGGCGGGCAAACAACCGACCGCCGTCTTCCTCGTCGGCATGCGCAAGGACGTCTACAGGATCGGCCTCGTGAACCGCGCAGGTTTTGACGACGACGACGATTGAACCGACGAGCCGCCGGTCCACGGCGGCCCAGACAGGGGGCTTCACGATGTGCCCCATGACCCAAACCCAGGTGAAACCCAGGAGGGTGCAATGGCAACACTTAAGGTAAACGGGGGCTCGATGACCATCGACGGGCCCGAGGACACAACGCTGCTTTGGGCGTTGCGTGACATGGCTGGGCTGACCGGCACGAAGTATGGTTGTGGCGCGGGCCTGTGCGGTGCCTGCACCGTGCACGTGGACGGCGTCGCCGTGAAGTCCTGCATGATGACCGTCGAAGAGGTTGTCGGCAAGGAAGTCACGACGATCGAGGGCCTTTCGCCGGACGGTGACCACCCGGTTCAGGTCGCCTGGCGCGATCTGCACGTGCCGCAATGCGGCTTCTGCCAAAGCGGCCAGATCATGCAGGCCGCGAGCCTTCTGTCGGAGAAGCCGAACCCGACCGATCAGGAAATCCTGGACGGCATGGCCGATAACATCTGCCGCTGTGGCTGCTACGAACGCATCGTGGCTGCCGTCCGGCAGGCCGCAACGGGGAGCTGATCGATGCTGCATTACATTCAGGACGCCCTGGCAGCGGCACCGAAAGCTGCCGAACAACTCTCGCTAGCCCACGTCTCGCGCCGCGGGTTCCTCGTGGGTACCACAGCGGGCTTCGCCGTCGCCGCCTTCGCGGGCAACGCCGATGCGTTCGCGCGCTACAAAACCGGCGGCGAAACCATGCCGCACGGCCTGCGCTATGATCCGCATCTCTTCATCGCGATCGACCCGGACGGCACGGTCACGCTTACGGCACACCGCGCAGAGATGGGGACCGGCTCACGGACATCGCTTCCCATGGTGATCGCCGACGAAATGGGCGCCGACTGGGACAAGGTGAAGATCATCCAGGCACCAGGCGACGAGCCGAAATACGGCAACCAGGACACCGATGGCTCGCGCTCGATGCGCCACCACATCCAGGCCATGCGCCAGATGGGGGCCTCGGTGCGCCACATGCTGGCTCAGGCCGCGGCGGACACTGCGGGCGTCGACGGCAAGGACGTGGATGTCGGTGTGCACGAGGTGACGGCTGGCGGTCAGACCTTCGGGTTTGGCGATCTTGCCGAGGCTGCAATGCAGGTCCCGGTGCCGGCGTTCGAAGATCTCGCCTTCAAGGACGAAAGCGAATTCCGCTATATCGGCCAGCGCAAGGTTCCGATCTACGATCTGCACGACATCACGACGGGCAAGGCGATCTACGGATCAGATGTGTCCCTGCCCGGCATGAAGGTCGCGTGCATCGCACGTCCACCGGTTCTGGGGGCCTCGCCGACCCGGTACGATGCGACCGAGGCTTGGAAGGTCTCCGGCGTCGAACAGGTGATGGGCCTGCCGGTCTCGAACATTCCGGCGAAGTTCGCGCCCAAGGGCGGGATCGCTGTCATCGCCTCGAACACCGATGCCGCGATCAAGGGCCGGAATGCGCTCGAGATCGAGTGGGGCGACAGCCCGCACTCGAGTTACAACTCGGCCGAGTTCACGGCAGAGATGCGCGAGACGGCGGCCAAGCCCGGCAACGTGCTGCGTGCGGTAGGCGCCGCCCGTGCCGCCATCGATGGCGCTGCCAAGACGTTCAAGCAGCAATACCATCAGGCGCACATGATCCACGCGATGATGGAACCGCCCTCGGCGATCGCACAGGTGGCCGATGGCAAGGCCGAGATCTGGGCGCCTGTCCAGTCGCCCTACGGCACCCGGCAGGACGTCGCTGCGGCCCTCAACATGAACGAGGCTGATGTCACAGTGCATGTCACCCTGCTGGGCGGGGGTTTCGGGCGGAAGTCGAAATGCGACTTCGTGATCGAGGCGGCCTTGCTGAGCCAGAAGACCGGCGTACCGATCCGGGTTCAGTGGACGCGCGAGGACGACATCCAGCACGGCTTCTACCACACGACCTCGGTCGAGGAACTGGAAGTCGGTATGGATGCCGACGGCAAGTTGACGGGCTACCGCCACAACTCGGTGGCACCGTCGATCCTGTCGACCTTCGCGCCTGACAGCGGCCATCAGTTCTTCATCGAAAGCGGCATGGGCCACCTGGATCATCCGTTCCATGTGCCGAACGTCTCGATCGAGAACGGCAAGGCGATGGCGCACACGCGCATCGGCTGGTTCCGGGCCGTGTCCAACATCCCGCGCGCCTGGGCCCAGCAGACGTTCCTCTCGGAACTCGCTGCAGAACAGGGGCAGGATGAATTGGAGGCGATGCTCGCCGCCATGGGACCGGACCGCAAGGTCGACATCAAGGCCGAGAACTACCCGGATGACTACTGGGACTACGGCGAGGTCTATGACAACTACCCGATCGATATCGGCCGGTGGAAGAACACGCTGAAGCTGGCGGCCGAGAAAGGCGGTTGGGGCAAGGACATGCCGGAAGGTGAAGGCCTCGGCCTGGCCTCGCACCGCTCGTTCGTAACCTATGTCGCGGCCTGTGCGCATGTGAAGATGGTGGACGGCAAGATCACCGTTCCGCAGATCGACATGGCGATTGACTGTGGCTTCGCGGCCAATCCCGAACGGATCGAAAGCCAGCTTCAGGGCGCGGCCGTTCAGGGCATGACTGCGGCACTCTACTCAGCAATCACCTACGAGAACGGCGCCGTCGAACAAGCCAACTACGACACCTATGAGATGGTACGGTCGGACAACTTCCCGCTGAAGGTCAACGTCCACATCGTCCCGCACCCGTTCTCGGTACATGCCTCCGGCGTGGGCGAGCCAGGCGTGCCACCTGTCGCTCCGGCCATCGGGAACGCCTTGTTCCATGCAACGGGCAAGCGTTTCCGCGATATCCCGTTCGGCGATACTGCGTGACGGGCGCCCGATAAGTACCTCCGAGGGCGGCATAAGTCGGCCTCGGAAAGCTGCTGCGTAAGCGCAGCCATCTCAGCTCAACTTTTACTTGCAAGTCTTGGAAGGCTGAACGCTTTCCGTGGGTGTTTTCCTTTTGTTAATCTCGCTTAACCGACTGTTAACAGTTTCCTTTCATCGTGAATTCGGGGTGTGGCTGTTTTCTGAAAGACGACATAATGCGAGTTCTTATTCTGGAAGACGACCAATCGCTGCTCCTGGCATTCACCCAGGCGCTCGAGGATGACGGCCACATCGTTCTGGCATGCGCGCGCGAAGACGACGCGATGAACTACCTGCGGTATCAAGGATCCACGATAAATCTGATTGTCCTCGATCTTTTCATTGGCAGCCGCCCCTCCCTCTCGGTCGCATCCTTTGCAGCTTATGCCGCCCCGGATGCCGAGGTGATCGTGGTCACCGGTTCAGATTTCTATCCGAACGGAGAGCTCCACGATCTTGGTCACAACGTGTCCTGGTCGCTCAGAAAACCTGTCCGAATGAATGATCTTCAGGCACTGGCGCATTTTACCGAACGCCGCTGCAGCGACGGCGCACGTTCGCCCTGAACCGAACGGTGCGACAGACGCACAATCACGCGCCGCCAACGTCGAACACGGGAGTCCAAATGCAACGAGATTTCACGAGTCCAACTCTGCTCTTGGCCCTCGCGGTCGTCCTGGCGATGCTCGGATCGCTCTCGACCTCTGGCACCGCGCATGCTCAAACACCCGTTCTGACGGTTGTCGCCGACGAATGGCCGCCATTCTCGGGCAAGGACCTGCCAGGCCAGGGGATGTCACCGGACGTCATCGCGCAGGTTCTGAAGCGGGCGGGGTACCGCGCCGAGGTTTCGATCCTGCCCTGGGCGCGGATCATGCACGGTGTCCGCGCGGAGACCGCCGAGTTCCAGATCATCGGCAGCTTGTTCTATGACGATGAACTCGCCGGGCTGATCGACTACAGCAACGCCTATGTCGAGACAGAGGTGAAGTTCGTCCGGCGGGTCGGGACGGATGCGGATTTCAAGGATCTCAGTTCGCTCCAGAGCTATTCGATCGCCGTCGGTGACGGTTTCCTCTACGAAGACGGCTTCGACCGCGCGCAAGAGCTGAACAAGGTTGTCGTGACCACTGCTTTACAAGGGGTCCAACTGGTTGCAGCCGGGCGCGCAGACCTTACGCTGGATAGTTCCGATGTCATCGACTACGCGGTTTCGGTCCAGGATCCGACGCTGGAGGGCAAGATCGAGTACCTGGACAAGGTGCTTGCGACGCGTGGCATTCACATGGCGGTCATGAGCAACGTTCCGAACAGAGAGCAGATCATCGACGATTTCAACGCGGCCCTGCGCAGCATGAGCGATGACGGATCTCTCGACCGGCTGCTCGCCAGACATCGGCGCTGACAACGCGTGATGCGCGGAGTGCTCCCACTTCTGGGGCAGGACAACCGCCTTGGGCGGCGCCTAGTGCTCTACATGGTGCTGTCCAGCGCGCTTCTGTCCGGCGTTGCCGCAGGGTTTCAGCTTTACTTCAGCTATGACCGAGACCGGGGCGTGGCCCTCCAAACATTCGAAACCGTCGAGAGCAGCTTTACGCTGGGTCTCGAGAAAGCCGTTTGGGAGTTCAACTTTTCGCAGGTGAACGCACTCCTGGATGGCATCGCGGCCAAGTCCGCGGTCGTTGGCGTCACGCTGACCGCAGAGACGGGCCAGGTTTGGCATCGCGGCACACAACCTGCCGGCAGCAGCGCGCTGTCGCGGACCTTCACGCTGTCTCATGCCGGGGGCGGCGGCGAACGCAGGCCCGGCGGTGCGCTGCGCATCGACCTGACCATGGCAGGCGTTCACGACCGCCTCTGGAGCCAGTTCCAGACCATCTTCCTGTCGAACATGGCGAAGACGACACTCGCGTCCATCGTGATGCTCGTCCTGTTCCATTCCCTGGTGGCGCGGCACCTTCGCCACATGGCAAGGTATGTCGCACAGACCGATTGGCTGCGATCGCGCAAGCCGCTCACGCTGCGAAGAAAACGCGGCAACGGGTCAGATGATCTGGAAGACGTCGTGCGGGCGGTCAACGAAGCGCGCGTGAGCGTGTTGAAGTCGATCGATACGCTCAATGTCGAAATCCATGATCGTCAGATCGCGGAACGCGAGGCAACCCGGGGAAGTGCTGCAAAATCGGCGTTTCTCGCAACGATGAGCCATGAAGTGCGCACCCCGATCAATGCGATAATGGGTCTGTTGGAGCTGATCGGCCGTGCGAAGATACCGGAGCGCCAGCGCAAGCAGGCCCAGGCGGCACACTCATCGGCGGAAGCCCTGCTGACTCAACTGACAAACGTCCTCGAGGTTTCGAAACTGGAAGCCCATTCGATCGAGCTCCGCTTTGAGACCGTGTCACTCCATGATCTGGCTGACGCACTGCGCGGGCAGTTGGAGGGCGCAATCGCCCACGCCCACAAGCCGCTTTCCTCGGACGTTACAGCACCCGCGGACGCGCATTCTGTTGTCACGATCGATATACGCCGGACCCTTCAGATCACCGCGAACCTGATCGACAATGCCACGCGCTTCACGGACGCTGGATCGATCAAGCTCTCGGTCCGTCACGACACCGAAACGCTGCCCGCCGTTCTTCATATCACGGTCGAGGATACAGGGATCGGGATCGCGGACGATCATCTCGAACGCATCTTCGACCGGTTTGCCCAGGTCGACGATCCGCTGACACGGTCAACGGGTGGTTCGGGACTGGGACTGGCCATCTCGCGCGGGCTCGCCGAGCTGATGGATGGCAGCCTCACCGTAAAGAGTTGCATTGGCCACGGCTCTACCTTTACGCTAAATATACCGACAAAAAACAGGTTTGAGGCGAGAGATGGAAACGTGCGTGCTCGTGGTTGAAGATGATACGATCACCCGCTTCATGATGACCGAAATGTGCGACGAGCTGGGTCTTTCGTCAGAGACCGTGGCCAACGGCCATCAATGTTTGAGCGTGCTGGACGAAGCACCGAACAAGTTCGGCGTGATCCTGATGGATATTCATTTGCCGGAACTTTCCGGTGTCGATGTGAGCAAAAAGATCAGGAGCTCCGGGGCCCATCCTCCAAAAAACCTGCCGATCTTTGCCGTGACAGCCGACGAAGCTTGGCACGACGAGGGGCGATGCCGGGATGCAGGCTTTGACGGGGTGATCCCTAAGCCGATTTCGATTGCCGCCCTGGAAGCAAAACTCTTCCCGCACGCAGCGTAGCCCGAAGGCGCGCGCGGCTCTCCGCGCTGCAATGCCAGACTTTCAGCCGAAGACGTACCCGATCCCGCGCACTGTCCGGATCACCTCGGGCTTGCCGGGGTTCTTCTCGACCTTCCGGCGAATGCGGCTGATGCGCAGATCGATCGAGCGGTCGAACGGCTCCCACGCCTTGTCATGGGCCTGCTCCAGCAACTGGTCGCGGTTCAGCACGCGGCCACGGTTCTCCGCGAACACGCGCAGCAGGTTGAACTCCATCGCCGTAATGTAGATCTCGCGGCTGTCCTCACCGATCAGCCGGGCCCCGTCCAGATCCAGCGTACATGCGCCGAACGGCACGAGACTGTCGCCGTCACCGGCCTTCGGTGCGGCGGTCTGTGCGACGGCGTCAGGTCGGCGCCGCAGCGCCGCTTTGATCCGCGCTTCGAGTTCCCGCAGGTCGACCGGCTTGCCGAGATAGTCGTCCGCGCCCATCTCCAACCCAACGACGCGGTCGATGACCTCGTCGGCCGCGGTCAGCATGATCACAGGGACATCACAATCCACGCGCAGTGTTCGTAACGCGCTTAGCCCATCCTCGCCCGGCATGTTGATGTCCAGGATGATGACGTCCGGGTGCGCATCCTCCAGATACCCGCGCATTTCTTGCGCACTTCCCGCTTCCGCCACGCCAAAGCCGCGTCCCGTCAGATAATCCCGCACCATCTCGCGCAGGACCGGTTCATCGTCGCAGATCAGAATTTCAGCGGTTGTCATCGTCTCACTCCCCACGCTGTCCGAGCAATCCGGCGACCAGCGACAGCAGTTCTTCCGGCGTTACAGGCTTTTCAAGATGCGGCTGCCCCGACCCTTTCAAAAAAGCCGCGACGGTCGGTGACAGCGTATCCCCCGTCACGAAACCGATCCGGCGCGCCAATTCCGGGTCCAGTGCCAGCACAGCGGAATGGAAGCCGGGGCCGTCAAGGCCGGGCATCTTGATGTCGCTGACGATGGCGTCGAACGTTTGCGTCTTCAAAACCTTCAAGGCCTCGAGCGCATCGCCGAAAATCTGCACGCCTTACCCGGCATCAATCAGAATATCGCCAATCATCTCGGCAACGCCGGTCTCGTCGTCCACCACCAGGATCCGGCCAGTCGCCTGCCGCACAGCATCCACAGCCGCATCCGGTACTGCCGGAACCGGGTCCGCCAGATCCAGCCGGACATAGAATCGAGCACCCTCTCCAGGCTCGGACCGGACGGTCATCCTGCCGCCATGCGATTGGACAATGCGGTGGGAGAAAGCCAGGCCAATCCCCGTTCCCGTGCCGACATCCTTGGTCGTGAAGAAGGGCTCGAAGATCCGCGACTGGACGTCCGGCGCGATGCCAGGACCGTTGTCCGCCACCCGCACGACCGCGGCGCTGGCTTGCGCATCCAGATACGACCGCAGATGCAGCTTCCGGGGTTCGGGCTGTGCCTCCATCGCCTGCTCGGCGTTGACGATCAGGTTGATGAAGACCTGGATCAACTGGTCCTCGTCGGCTTCGATCTCCGGCAGGTCCGGGTCCAGATCCAGCGTCACCTCAACCCCGGCACCCCGCAGGCGGTGGCCGACCATGTCCAGAGCCGCCATCAGCAACTCGTTCAACGAACACCGCCGAAGTTCGATCAGGCGTTGGCGCGCCATGGCGAGGAACGCCTTGACAATACGGGAACATCGCTCCGCCGCGGTCGCGATGTTGTCGACCTGACGCCGCAGCTTCGGTTCGGCCACCGCGTTCTGCATCATCATGGCGTAACCCACGACAATCGACAGCGGGTTGTTCAACTCGTGCGCAACACCTGCCAGCAACTCGCCCATGGCCGAGAGCTTTTCGTTCTGATGCGCCGCCTCGCGTTGGCGTTCCAGTTCCGTCTCGGCCCGGCGCTGCTCGGTGATATCGGCAAGTGCGATCAAATAGCCGTCATCCGGCGTGCGATGCACCGACCCCATCAGGATCAGGCCGTCCCGCGTGCGAACCTCATACCCTTTGGTCCGGTTGCGGATGATCGAGACCCGATGATCGATCAGCTTCTCGGCCTCGGTCTCGTCATCGTAGAAGTCATGCATCACCAGGCGGCGCATAATGGACCGCATCGGTTCGCCGACCTCCGGGGCCGCCACCTCCTGGTGATAGATCTCGAGATGCCGCTGGTTGCAGAAAACGAAATTGAGATCGGGGTCGAGCAGCACCAGCGCCAGATCCAAGGCCTCCACCGTATCGGTCACACGGGCCAGAGCGCGCGCATCGACCTGGCGGCGTTCCTCCTCGATCGCGATCTGTTCGGTGACATCGATGGCGGTGATCAGAACGCCGCCAAGGCCGGTCTCGTGGCAAGACGCTTTCAGAACGACGCCGTCGCGCCGGTGGAACAGGATGTCCTTGACGAAGTTGCGCCCGATCTCTTCGGTCTGGGCTGCGAAGTCTTCGCGCGTGATCTCCTCGGGCAAAACATAAAGGCGGCGATCGAACAGCGAGCGGCTCATGTCGGCGGCCGAGGTTCCCTTGGCAGGCAGATGCGCGCGCCCCCCAAAGACGAGATCCGCGTATTTCTCGTTGCAGAATAAGAACCGAAGATCGGCATCGAACAGGGCGAAACCTTCTTCCAGCGACTCCGTGGCGTCGTTGACCAGCGCCCGGGCACGCGCTTCGGTCTGCTTCTTGTCGGTGATGTCCCGGGCCGTGATCAGAAATCCGCCCAGTCCGGTCTCATGCGCCGACATCTCCAGCACGCCGCCATTGGTGCGCTCGAACTCCGCACCCTTTTGATAGCGCGTCGCGAACCGGCGGATCATCTCGAGATAGGCTTCCCGCGACATGTCTTTGGCCGGAGCGTAGACCCCGCGGTCGTAGACATCGCCAATGTGCGCTTCGAACCCCGTCCCGACGGGCGGGATGAACTCGGGGCCACCCAATGCGATCTGGCCGTACATCTGGTTGCAGAATAGGAAGCGCATCTGGCCGTCGAACAGCGCGAAGCCTTCGTCCAAGGCCTCCATCGCATCGTTGACGAGGGCACGCGCGCGGGCCTCGGTCTTCTTGCTGTCGGTGATGTCCAGCCAGACGATCGTACATCCACCCTCGGCCGTGCGTCCGCGCGAGGCCAGGAAGACCCGGCCATCGGCGTGGTGCACTTCGTAGCGCCGGGGCGAGGACGTGTCGCCGATGCTGGTTTCGTGATCGTAACTTTCGATCCAGTCCTCGACGCCCACGATGTCGCCGCCATGGGTCATCGCCTCGATGATCTCCTTACGCGGACGCCCAAAGGTCATCAGGTGCGCTGCGGCGGGATTGGCGGATTTGTAAAGATCGTTGGCCAGGATCAGCTTGTCGTCCTTGTCGAACAGCGCGAAGCCTTCCCCGATGGACTCCAGCGCATCGCGTAGGCGCGTGTTGGCCCGTTCGGTCTTAGCCCGCAGCGCTTCGGCTTCCTCGCGCGCATGAACCTCCTCGGTGACGTTCTGATACGAGATCAGGTATCCGCCCAGTCGGGTCTCGAAAACCGACGCGCTCAAGATCGATCTGTCTTGCAGCGTGAAGAGGACGTTCTTTTCATAGCTCTTCAATCCGGACACCAGCGTGTCCTTATAGGCCTCTTTCGTACTTCCCGCCGGGATCTGGTAGAAGCCGCTCTCGATACGCTGGTCGTGATAGTCCGAGACGCTGTCGCCTGGCTGCGGCGGCGCGACGTCGCCACCAAAACGCATGATTTCGTACCAGCGCTGATTGGCGAAGACGAAGCGCAGATCCTCGTCCCACAGGACGAGTGCGAGATCGAGCGAGTGGATCGCATCCGCGACGGCGGCGAATGCCTCCTGCCCTGCCAGGGCACCCTCGGTTGCCTTCGCTGCCAATTGGTTGGTCATCAATCCGTCTCGTTCACAGCTACAGCCACGGGAGGGCTACCCTGCGAATGTACGCCGGAGATGTCGCGAGACGGAAGAATTGTATCAATTGTATCAGCAGCGCCGTGCGGGCTTGGCGAAGATGACAAGCCTGAACGGATCCGAGGTCACCGGAAGGCGAAGAGAATGCGTCGGAGGCTACTCACTCCCCCTCGTTCTCTTGCTTCTCCAGCAATCGGGCGATCGCCATGAAGTCGATCCCCTCGTCGGGACAGACCACCCCGGTTGCCCGCGGCAATGACGCATTGGCTTCGCTGGTCTGTCCGCCGCCGGCCGTAATGCGGTCGAGGTCATCACAGGAAAGCTCGGTCGGGGTCTTGGTCATGCCGCGGGTCCTTTGTGCGTCGGAAGTCAGTCCAGATCCGTTTTCCGGATCGTCGAGGCCCGGTCGTACGAATAGACCGTCTTGAACTTCTCTGCCTGGATCTTGGTGGAAATGGTGTCATAGACGAAAGGATGCGATTTGGCTTCGGCCCCGCCCTGGATCGTGTCGAGCTGATCCTCGGCAAGTTCGGTCGGCTTTGCGGTCTCGGTGGTCATTACTGTTCTCCAAATCTGGGTAAAGCTGAGGCTGTGCAAGGTTGTGCGCTGATGCTCAGAATGCTGGGCCGGCAGGCCTTGCTCCACTTGCGGATTGTTGTGTCGGCGCTCGACGCCCGGGCCTTCGCGGTGGCATCGCCTTCCGCCACGATGTTCGTGTCCAAATCGAGGTCCGCGGTACCAAGGTCAGTGTAGATCTCGCCTCCCCAAGTCCTGAAGTGCGGGCCGCCGCTGACATCGTCCAAAGCCGCATCCGACATCTCGGTCGGGGTTTTAAAAGTAGTCTTTGTCATATCAATTTCCTTTCAGTGGTATCGGGCAAACAACGCTTGCCGTTGTCGATGAGAGGAGTATGGCGGCGGAGAGTATCCCCATGACGTCGCGCCTTGTTTCAATTGTAACAGCCGCCAATCCTTACGGTCATGGATTGAGCGACTTCTGGTCGTAGTAAGAGAAGATGAAGCTGCCGCCGTGGATCACGTTGATCAGCGCCTCATGCACCTCTTGCCGGCAGCAGATGCAACCATGGCTCGTCCCGGCCCGGGTTTTGGTGACATAGTGGGCGCCGTGGACGCGGATACCGCGGTTGCGGGCGTTGTCGTTTGACGGATCGAGACCCTCGATCACCATGGCCGGGCGCTTCTTGGTCTTGTCCTTCTGACCGAGCTTGCTCTGGTATATGTGCTTGGTCACGAAGCCGCCAACTGTCGACTCGTTCGAGCCGCGTTTCTTGCTCACGCGATCCACGGTCTTGCCACGACCGGAACCTTTGCCGTGTGCGACGATGGTGTGGAACATCAGCTGCGGGATCGGACTGTTGAAATTCAGCGTCCAGAGCCGCGGCTTGTTCGACGGAATGCTGTAGTCGATCAGCGTGATCAGATGCGGCTTCTTCAGTTCGTTGAAGTTGCGGACATAGGAATCGGTCGCTGCGTTCCACAGATCGTCCTTGATTCCGTACACCCAGGCAAAGCTGCCATAGTAGGACACGGGTCCCATGACGTTTCCGATGGCATTGTCGAATGGCATGGTGAAATCTCCTGTTCTCAGGGGCGACGGGGCGCCGGTCAGTCTCTCGGATCGATGCCGCGTTTCAGATCCATCGGATTCGCTGCGGCGGCGGACGGCAGTGTCGTCACACCTTCGATGTAGACACCGGGGGTTTTGTAGGTCGGACCGCCCGAAATCTCGGCCAGGGCATCATCGCTCAGCAGTTGCGGGGAATTGATCTTCGAAGTCATTTCGATCTCCTTTTGCGGATCAGCCGCGGTGTGCGGTGACTGCAAACAGGATCGCGCTGGCACGTATCAGCGGAACTTCGGAAACTGTCTCAATTGTATCGCGGCGACAGGCAGCGGGCCAAGGCCGCCGAATCAAGCCCTCTGCGTCACGCGCGCGTGACGTTAGATCTACCCAGAGTTGAGCATTAACCTTCTGTCGCGCACTGATTTCCAGCGCACGATCGATTCCGCGCAACGCTACAAGCCTGATACAAACCCCGTGCAATTGACACGGAACGCGAAATCGCGCCGGTACATCGCCCCTCTAGATTTGGCTTCGACAGCGGATGAGCCGCGTCGTTAACCAAATTATGGAGACCATTATGGAACCGTTTATTGCAGAGCTCGCCTTCAACACCGAAACTGAGACATCCTCGGACGCATTGCTTATCTTCACGAGCGATCCCGCAGAGATCAATGGCGGGCTCGACCGCGACATCATCCGCCGGGTCGCCAAGGATCATGCACTGGAGGACGCGCCCGAAGATCAGGATGTCGCCGCACCGGACCAGTTCGTGTTCGACAAAGACGTGTTTCTCGGAGGGACGGACGCAGAACTCGCCAACTCGGAAGATGATGGCGAAGCCATGGGCATTCTGACGGAACTGCTCCTGCCCGCACTGGATGGGGATCAAGAGCCGCTTCACGGCACCGGTGACGACGATTTTGTTCTGGGCGGCGGTTCCACGGATATCGCACGCGATCAGGTACCGGAGCACGATCCAGAGCTGGATCTGCTCGCCTGGTCCATCGGCTGAGCGACGAACTTCGAAACCAGGACACCCGTTGATCGAGGCTGCTTGGCGGGCTCGCCGCCATGCCGGGTGGTCTCTTAAGAAATGAGGACTCTCATGCAACCGAATATCTTTTCCCCCGCCTGCCTGTTGTTGGGCACCGCCCTTCTGACTGCAGGTTGCAACATGAACGCCCAGAACGGCGTGCGCCCGGGGCACACGGAAACAGCGCCCAGCGAAACCATGGTGTCCGGCGAAGTGAACCGCTGGGTGAGGACGGTCGGCGAGATCGATGAAGAACCATCGATGTCGAACATAACCAGCACCGCTCTCCGCACCGGCTACTACAACGACTTCCGCGAAACGGTCGAGCTGGTCTACGAGCCCGAGCGGCGCGCGCAGGTGAAGCGCAACCTCGAGAACGCCAACTACTTCGATGTCGACATCACCGAGAACGGCGTTTCGTACTACACCCAGACCAATGCTGACGAGGGCATGCGATCGATCCTAGAGCGGCACTATCCAACCGCCGAGTACACGCCGCACGACTGTACCCGCATCATCGGCACCTGTGCCTATACCGTTACCGGTGGCGGAGCGGAACCACGCCATTACGTCCGGACCGCGTCTTTCAAGCGGGGTATCTGGACCGACCGGGTGAACTATGACCCCGAGCGTGACCCGGCCGGGCGTTCGGATCTGGTCGAGGAACGAACGTTCTCGGTCGCGCCCACGGGCATGATCAAGGACATGGCACAGAAGCTCTACTTCGAGGATACGGTCTATTTGGTCAATCTGCGCCATGTTGAGCGCGTCTTGCCGGACGTGGAGGAAGAGGTCGAGGTTGCACGGCCGGAACTGGCGCCCGGCGATGACGGCGATGTGGGGATTGGTTGCACGGATGGTACGCTCCATGCCGTTATTGGCGAAGAGCGCAAGGAGATCGGCGCTGGCGGCAACCTTACCCTCCCCGTCTCGGCCAAAACCTCGGTCGGTCTGGAATGCACCACGGCGAACGGCACGATGTCGGTCGGGACGCGTTGCTTCCAGGACGGACATCTGCGGGCGCTGTTCGTCGATGACTGGGC
This sequence comes from Paracoccaceae bacterium, assembly GCA_050043005.1. Taxonomy (GTDB): domain Bacteria; phylum Pseudomonadota; class Alphaproteobacteria; order Rhodobacterales; family Rhodobacteraceae; genus Thermohalobaculum. Next base: position 7,557 of record JBHJIZ010000134.1, on the reverse strand, counting down.
AGCGCTGAGCTGCTTTGAGGGCGATGCCCCGGCAACGCCCTGGGTCAAGAGCTGAGCCAAAACGTTGGCGATGGAAGGCGGCGCTGGATCCCGATCTGGCGCCGTCGTCACTTGTTGTATTGGCTGTGGTGCGGCTTTGGGTGCGAGACTTCCGGCGATGAGGCTTTGAGCCTCTTCTCGCCCCTAGAGAGCATAGCCTCGGATCGCGCCGCCAAACGGTGTCTCTTGCTCTTGTTGAGGGCGCCGCGATCACAACTGACGTCAGGACGATCAACAGGGACGGGATGATGTCGCCGCACTCACAGCCCGTCACAGATCCGGATGGTCTGGCACCGCACAGATATCCCAAAATGCCTGCCGCAATGTAACGCCGGTTACTTGATCAGCAGCCCCGCGCGCATCAGAGCCTGACGCACCCTGGAGCCGCGTGCGATCACGTCAGGATGCTCGATTTGACGAAAATCGTCGCAGACCCGTATCAGAACGCCATCTCCAAGGCGCTCCGTCTCAGCGACCCCCTCGACTGCCTTTCCATAAGCCGGGTCGTTGAAATAGGTCAGCCAGCCGATGTCGAACTTGTCCAGCTTGCGATCATAACCGGTTGCGCGGCGGAAGGCGTGCGTTGTGCAATTGGCGAGATCTGGTTTGCGATGCTGCACTGTCGTCTCCAACAAAGACCGGACACCTTGATAGTTCGATAGCGGATGCCCCTCTCGATCGGGATGAAATTCCCACATGATCAGATTGCCCTGCGGGGATGGCTTTGCGAAGCCGTCTCCATGCATCGACAACCCGATGTATTGCGGATCATCGAGGCTCAAATCGGGCAAATCGAAACGACAGATATAGTTTGGACCAATTGAATTCAGGCTGTACTCGGACTTGTTTCCGTCGGCGTCTTTGTACATCTGGTCGCCGACGAAGATTTGATCAAACATCGCCTGGTCGAAGTCATCCATCATCGCCGAGACTTGTTTGCGAGGTCGCGTGTGAGCGCCCCCGCACTGGAAGCCGGTCTCGAAGACTCCAAGACTGTCTTTCACCTCGGAGATGTATTTTTTTGCCTCACCGATGAATGCATTCACGGAATAGCTTCGCGGCGGGCCAAAGGCTCTGAGTTGTGTCTTCATTTTGTCACTTCGGCACGGCTACGACATCAACATCACTCAGTCCGAGATCATCTGCAATGTCCAACAAGCGGTCAGCCTGAGCCTGAGTCGGGACGCGCCATTCTACCGCGCTCCCGGTTTGCTCGGCAATCTGCTGCGCTTGTCTAAGGTCACCAGCGACGATGTCGCGTGACATCGGGAAGTCGTCATTCGGCCAGTTTTCCCAGTCTTTCGCATCGATCAGCACATTCCGATCTGGATCATACCCGTCCATCCATTTCGTACCGCTCGCGTTGCCATCGAAGGGAACTTCGTATTCTGTCCCCCGCGGAGCGCCAGTTACTTGTTCTTGATAGTCAGCCCCTCTTCCGCCTTTGTTTGATGCGCCCCACTTCCCAGGCCCGCCGTCGCTTGCTCCATGGCGGTACGTGGGTGTCCTGGGACGGACCCGCCGGACAGGCACTTCAACGAGATGCTCGCGATTGGTCGCCTTGCGCACCTTGACGTCGATGTTCTTCTTCGCCCGGACGGCCAGTCTCGCGATCAGCTTGGCGACTTCGTCCACCTTGTCGATGAACTTCACCAGGATCGCGCCGATCTTCGAGGCGGCTTTCAACCCCTTCTTGATCTTCGAGAGCATGCCCACACATCGCGCGGCCAACCCGGCCGCTCCGGCTCCGGCGGACAAAGCGGCAATCAGGGCCAGGATCAGGGCGATCAGCAGTTCCGGGATCAGGTAGCCCGAGACCGAACCCAGTCCCTCGGCCCAGAAGTTCGGCACCATCTGGCGCAGCACGCGCGCCAGTGTGCCGCCCAGTTCGGGAATGACGTCGGATTGCCGGATCGTTTCGTTGAGCAGTTGGATCCAGTCGGACGCCTGCATGATGGCATCGAAGAACAACTGCCCGATCTCGCCGCCCAGATCGCGGAGCAGGTCGAACGCGCTTTCAATGGTATCGATCGATCCGTTGACGAAGCCGCGGATGACGTTCAGGAAATCGTCGCGCCGTTCCCAGAGATCGGCGACATCATCGAACAGTGATACCGCCCAGTTCGCGATCTTCTCGCCGATGAATGCCGCGATCGCGGTGGTCATGTTCATCCGCTGCCAGAGCGGCAGCTTGTTGTAGTAGGCCGCAAAGTCGGTGAGCGTGGACGACAGACCACGTTTCACGGAATCCCATGCGTTGCCAATCCCTTCGCCAACAGACCCCCAGAACTCGCTCTCACCCTCCCACCATGTGCTGACACCTTTTACGACGCCGTCCCCGAACGACCCGGCGATCGTCAGCCAGCCGTCCTGCGCCCAGGCATCAACCCAGGGCTTGAGCGCTTCGGTCATCTCGGTCTCGAGCGATCTCAGCTTTTCGAGGGTCTGGGTCTCATTGCTCCGGACATCCGCTTCAGCGCCGGGTTCAGGAATGGTCTCGAAGTCTGCAAAGCCCGGCTCGACGCAATTGTGCTCGAAGACACCCAGCTTCTTCAGCGTCTCGGCAACGCCAGCCTCACCGTCCTCTTGACCGAACGTCTTCAGGCTGGTTGTCGGCTTTTCCGTGATCTCTCCGGCATTGTCTGTCAGGCGACATGGCACGTCCGTTATCCGGGTCGCCCAGGTGTCCGTGTATTCGAGAATGAAACGGATCGTATCCTTGCATGGCTTTTCAGCGCGCCCGAGCGGCCCTGGATCGTTGTCGGATGGTCGCGCTGCGCGCGCGATGATCTCGTCCGGAAACAGGGGGCGCGGTGCGTTCATCCGTCCGAGCGTCCAAACACTGCGCCGAGCCTGGATGTGTAGGCACTGAACCTCTCGGCCTCGGGCAAACTCGACGACAGGATCGACGCCAGCGCGCCCGTCTGATCGCGATTCTGATAGCCTGCCCCGTAGAGCAATTCGAAAGCGGTCAGCGGATAGAGAATGTCCTGCCGGCTGAAGCCGAGTTTCTCCAGGCGTTCGACACTCGCCCATGTCATGTTGAAGAGGTTCTTGTCGGCGTGATGCCTCAGTTGATCATCAAAGTCCTGCTTCAGGCGCTGGACCATCCCGGAGATGCGCTTTTTGCGCACCATTGCTGCCAGCGGCGCATAATCCCCCAGGTCGAAGCGGAATGCTGTCGATGGCCTGTCCTGGGTGATGGTCGCCGCCGGAGCATTGCGGGCGACGGGGAACACCAGTCCTGACTCCGTCTCCCAGGCGCCCGTCAGCCAGGCGTCCCGGTCGTGGAACCTGCTCAACCGGCTGTGGATGACCCCGGCCTGGCCGCGCCGGTCCGGCAGCTCTGTAACCACGGCATCGATCAAGGCGCCTTCGTGGCTTGTGAACCACTGCCAGATCTTCTCAGGCTTCTGCGCGATCGCTGGAAAGTACGAGGTTGCGACGCGGGGATCGAAAAAACGGAAGTACGCCCAGTTTCCATTCGGAAGAACGATCCGCGTAAAGCGGCGCAAGTGCTTTCGGACCAGTTCCATGGGCGCCGGAGATCGCAGGAAGACCCCGGTGCTGCGCCCCCAGTGCTGTCCGAAGAAGTCGCGATGAAAGACCGGGATAGCATGGTCAGCCTCTTCCTCCTGACCGGGCAGCGAGACATCGATCAGGTAGGGTGCCGTGTCCGCCAATTCCTTTGCCGCCTTGCCTTCGAAGAGGGACAGGATCGGGAGGTTCCACAGATCAGAGTTCAGATCGAAACCGCCGACGACATCGGACCGTGCCGCCGCGTCCACCACAAGATAAGTCCGGACGAAGGGCAAGCCGCCAACCGGTTGCCCGAACAGAAGCCGCCGCAGATCCTCGGATATCCAGGGGCTGCCGTCTTCGAGCGAAACCGCGGGCATTGTTCCCACGGCAATCGGCGAGAACTGCAGACTTGCAGGCGGGCAGTGATCTTCTGCGTCCGGCGCGGCGAACGCACGCCCCAGAGCATTCATGCCGACTCACATTCTTCGCAGAACGGTGTTCCTTCGCGCGCGGCCTGCTTCATGATCGCAGATGTAGCACTTCCGCTGCCGGACATCGTCTCGCCGATCAAGACCGTTGGAAAGCCGACGATGATGACACCACCATGACCGCAGCTATCACCCATGCGCGCCGCAGGCAGCTTGCCGATGAAGACACCCGACGAGCCCTTTGCGATTGTATCGGGCGGGCCGACGCACGTCGCCATATCCGACGCACGCGCCGCGGGCATCTTGCCAACCAGAACGTTCGGTTGGCCTTTGACGATCGGGCCGCCTACGTGCGGAACGGGACCCGGATTTACTGCCGGGCAGACATGCATGTCTCCGATGCGTGCACCTGGTAAGCCCATGAACCTCGCCCGCGATTACTCATTTTTCACCTATAGCGGGAGTTAACAAATACTTAACGCCAATATCAAGGTGAAAATCGACTCTCGGGCGGTGTGCCGGCAACGCTCTGATTTCGTGATGTTTTTCGTTGGCGCTTGGCGCCATATTCTGCGTGCGATGCTGCAACCTTAAGCACTATCACCCATAAACAGTTTCATCGCCGACCAGAATGACGCTTGCCGGGACCCGGGACGAGCGCCGCGGCTGCCTGAGCCGCCGCATCCGGTCGAGCCGTGTCCCCGTTCAGCACTGAAAGCACGGAATAGGCAGCGCGATCCTCCGGGCGCGGGCCGCCCCGCCCCATAGTGTCCATGACGTCGTCAAACGCCTGGCGTTGCGCATCAGCCGCCTGTGGATCGAGCAAAAGGGGAAGGATTGCCTGCTCCAAGGCAACGGGTGTTGAGAACTCCTGCAGGAATTCCGGCACCACCGCCTCTCCCGAGATCAGGTTGATCAGGTTCGCCGTGTTGACGCGGATCAGGCGGCGGACGATCTGCGAGGTCAGCCATGTGGTGCGGTACGCCGCGACCATCGGCGTCCCGGCTGCCGCCAGCTCGAGCGTGATCGTACCGGATGCACAAAGCGCGGCATCGGCCGCGGCGAAAGCAAGGGTCTTCTGATCGAAAATCTCCCCGGGCGACGCGGATCCACTGTGGATCGCGATACAAGGATCACCAATCTCGCTCAGCATGTCATCGACATCGCCGCGTACGGTTTCGGCAATTGGGCAGAGTACGGTGAGATCGGGCAGGGTCTGGCGCAGGCGCGCGACGGTCTGCACGAAATCCTCCCGCAAGCGCCGAATTTCGCCGCGGCGCGAACCGGGCGCCAACAACAGGGCTTTGCGATCCGGCGTAAGTCCAAGGTGCGCCCGATAGGTTGACGTATCCGCCACCGACGGCTGCGGCGCGCCAGCGACAGGGTGCCCGACGAAATCGCAGCTCATGCCAGCTGCTTGCATGAATGGCGGTTCAAACGGCAGCAATGCGAGCACATGGTCGACATGACGTGCCATCTTCGCGGCGCGGCCCGGTCGCCATGCCCACACCGACGGTGCCACGTAGTGGATTACCTTCAGGTCCGGCCGAGCCTTCCGGGCGCGCGCGGCGACCCTGAGACAGAAGTCCGGCGCATCGATTGTGATCAGCACATCTGGCTGAACCCGAACGATATCGTCAGCTGTTTCGCGCATACGGCGCAGGATCAACGGCAGACGTGGAAGCACCTCGCTGAGCCCCATCACCGTCAGATCGGACATCTCGAACAGGGGCCGCAGCCCGGCCCCGGTCATGTCCTGACCTCCTACACCGTTAAAAATGATCTCCTCACGCTCGGAGAGCGCCCGCATCAACGCGCCGCCCAGCCGATCGCCAGAGGGTTCTCCTGCAATGATGTAGACATTCAGCGGCATGTTCTGGCTGCTCCCTGCTTCTCAGGACCACGCGGCGAGCTCGTCATGCGTGGCACCATAGACGAACAGGTTGGCATTATCGGCAGCGATCCGAGTTTCGTCCGGCTCAATCAGGACGGTCTCGCCCGCGATTGCAACGATCCCGTGTAATCCAGCGGACGCCGCACCGCGCACCGTTTCCGGTCCGATCGTCGGTGTGTCGAGCCGCCGATCCTGGCCCGGTTTGGGTCCCTTGAAAAGAACGCCAGAAGGCGGTGGCGCGGACGCCCGGCGCTCGGTCGGCAGATCGCCAACTCGCTTCAACATCAGATCAGTGCCCTCGATCGCTTCGACGGCAAGGCAGAGCCCACCGGCGACAACTGCTCCTTGACCCACATCGTGCGGGCCGAGCGCTGCCACGATCCCATGCGCCCGCGCCGCATCGGCCTTCGCAGCCTCGTCCGGGCCATGCCGCCCCAGCATCCCACGCGGGAGTGTGAGGTCTTCGCCGAGTATCTCTTGGGCGCCCACCATCCGGAAGCCCTCGGCCTCGATCATCTGAGCATAGCCACGGAGCATTGCATCATCGCCCTTGCGCAACAATCCAATCGCCTTCACCGCGACTGTGATGGTCTTCAAGTCCAGGCGCCAGAGCCGGATCTTTGGGCGGTTCATCGCTCCGGCGAAAAGCACGTGTGTCACGCTGCGGTCTCTCAGCTCCCGGAACAGTCGACCAAGGCGTTCGAATTCGTGAAGCCCGTGCGGAAAGTCGGACATCCAATTCTCGAAGCAATCGGGAAAGATCACGAGGTAGGTCGGCAGATCCAGCGCGGCGCGGGTCTCGGCTACACGTCGTGGCAGCGCACCACGTCCCGCGATGATGGCAATGGGCGTGGCGGGCCCGCCGGGCGCAGGCATCGCGCGGAGTGCAGAAATTGCGCCCTGGATCCGCGAGGATGAAAGAGGTGATCTCTAGAACGGCCTCGACATCGGCGTAACGGCCCGCTGCATCCGCCGCGCGGTCCGTCAGATGCCCTTCGCCAAAGAAGATCTCGCGATAGGCCGAGCGCAAGGCATGGATCGTCTCCCGGTCGAAGCCGCGCCGCTTTAGTCCGATCAGATTCAACCCGCCCAGATGCGCCCGGTTGCCGATGACCGAGCCGAACGGGATGACGTCCTTCTCGACTCCGCTCATGCCACCGACCATGACGTGCTTCCCGACGCGGCTGAACTGTTGCACCGCCGACAGTCCGCCGAGGATTGCGAAGTCACCGATTTCGACGTGACCCGCCAGAGTCGCGTTGTTCGCAAGCACGCAGCCATCGCCGACCTGGCAGTCATGCCCGACATGGCTGCCCATCATGAAGAGGTTGCCATCTCCGACGCGCGGCATGCGGCCGCCGCCAGAGGTTCCCGGGTTCATGGTGACATGTTCGCGGATCATGTTGCGCGCGCCGATCTCCAGGCTGGACGCCTCGCCTGCAAACTTCAGGTCCTGTGGACGGTGACCAATGGAGGCAAACGGCCAGACCCGCGTTTCGGCGCCGATCCGGGTTCGCCCCGCGATCACGACATGACTGAACAGTTCTACGCCGTCGCCGAGAACGGCATCCGGACCAACGACCGAATACGGCCCGATCCGCACATCCGCACCCAGCGTCGCGCCATCCTCGATGATAGCAGTGGGGTGAATCGTCACGAGGTCTTACCGCGCCG
>JBHJIZ010000133.1:0-35357 GCA_050043005.1 Paracoccaceae bacterium | reverse complement strand
GGCTGCGAAGACGATCGTCCCAGTATTGGGTGTCCCAGTAAAGGGCTGGGCGTTCGACGGGCTCGACAGTTTGCACTCGATCGTGCAAATGCCGCGCGGCATTCCTGTGGCGACTTTTGCGGTCGGACCTGCGGGTGCCATGAATGCTGGGCTCTTCGCCGCGGCGCTGCTGGCTACCACAGATACAGCCCTCGCACAGCGTTTGAGTGATTGGCGCGATGCGCGCACGGCCGCTGTGGCTGAGGAACCGACCCGTGACTGACGTGCTGCCCCCTGGTGCAACGATCGGGATCCTCGGTGGCGGACAACTCGGCCGGATGCTCGCAATCGCGGCGGCCCGATTGGGTTTGAAAGTGCATGTCTTCGAACCGGGACACGAACCGCCTGCTGGAGACGTGGCGCTTAAGGTGACAACGGCGTCATACGAGGATGCGGATGCCGTACGTGCTTTCGCCAATGCGGTCGACATGGTCACATACGAATTCGAGAACGTTCCGACGTCAGCTTTGGACCTGATCGAAAGCCGCGTACCCATCCGACCGAACCGCAAGGCATTGGCGACCAGCCAGGACCGAGCGGATGAAAAGACGTTTCTGGAAAGCCTGGGGATTGACGTGGCGCCGTGGGCGCCGGTCGATGACCGTGCCGCGCTGGATCATGCGATCGATCTGATTGGCACGCCTGCAATCCTGAAAACGCGCCGTTTTGGCTATGACGGCAAGGGACAGTCGCGTCTTGCGGCGCCCGAGGATGCGGACGCAGCCTGGCAGGCGGTCAATACCGCGCCTTGCGTCCTGGAGGGAATTGTGCCGTTCGAGCGCGAAGTCTCGGTTATCGTTGCCAGAAGTCTCGATGGCCAGGTGGTGTGTTATGATCCAGCCGAGAACGTACACCGCGACGGAATTCTGCATACGTCTACTGTGAGTGATCAAGTCGCCCGACGGATAAAGGCCGATGCTGCACTGACGGCAGGACGCATTGTCAACGCACTCGACTATGTTGGCGTCATGGGCGTCGAGATGTTCGTGCTGCCCGGTGACCAACTTATCGTAAACGAGATCGCGCCGCGCGTTCACAATTCGGGTCATTGGACCATCGAGGCCTGTGTCATCGATCAGTTCCAGCAGCACATCCGAGCGGTCTGTGGTTGGCCGCTGGGGGATGGCGCTCGTCACTCTGACGCGATCATGACCAATCTGATCGGTGCCGAAGTCGACGCTTGGCAAAACCTCGCCACCGGCGGGGGGCTGCATCTCTATGGAAAAGCCGAAAGTCGTCCCGGTCGCAAGATGGGTCATGTCACGACACTGACACCCAAAGCTTGACCAATTGAAACGTCGCTATGGTGATGGCATTACCTGCGGCACAACTGCCACGAGCAATGCGTCGCTTATACCGCTACCGGCTGCGGTGCGTCGTCTAAATCCCCACAAATTGTGGTGTTTTGCGCCATGCCGCAATTGCACCGACAGCAGCGCTGTCATATAAGCGCCACACGTCCTTAGACAGGAGTTCGCCTTGAGCGACGAGACCCCGCCCGACGAGCCGGAAAACGGCTCTGACCTGCCCGAACGCCAGCCCCATGACGGCCCGACCATAACGGTCGAGGAAGAGATGCGGCGCAGCTATCTCGATTACGCGATGAGCGTGATCGTGAGCCGTGCGATCCCGGATTTGCGCGACGGTTTGAAGCCAGTGCACCGCCGAATCCTGTTTGGAATGCACGAAGGCGGTTACGATTTTAACAAGCCCTACAAGAAATCGGCCCGGCTTGTCGGGGATGTCATGGGTAAATACCACCCGCATGGTGATTCAGCGATCTACGCCGCGCTGGTGCGGATGGCGCAGGACTTCTCGATGCGCGTGCCGCTGGCCGACGGGCAGGGCAATTTTGGCTCGATGGATGGCGATGCTCCAGCTGCGATGCGCTACACCGAAGTGCGCATGGCCAAGGTATCAACCATGCTGCTCGAGGACATTGAGCGCGAAACGGTCGATTTCCAGGCGAACTATTCGAACGAATTCCAGGAACCCGTCGTTCTTCCTGCGCGGTTCCCCAATTTGCTGGTCAATGGCACGCAAGGCATTGCCGTTGGCATGGCGACCAACATTCCGCCGCACAATCTGGGCGAGGTTATCGACGCGACGCTGGCGCGGATTTCCGATCCTGAGCTGACTGTGGCTGACTTGATGGAGTACGTGCCGGGGCCGGATTTCCCGACAGGCGCAACGATCCTGGGCCGTTCCGGTGCGAACAAGGCCTATCACACCGGCCGGGGCAGCGTGATCATCCGGGCAAAGACCCATGTCGAGGAGATCCGCAAGGACCGGTTCGCGATCATCGTCGACGAGATCCCGTACCAGGTCAACAAGGCGACGTTGCAGGAACGCATCGCCGAGATCGCGCGGGAGCGCAAAGTCGAGGGTATCGCCCACGTTCAGGACGAATCCGATCGCCATGGCGTGCGTGTGGTGATCGAGCTCAAGCGCGATGCGACTCCGGATGTGGTGCTGAACCAGCTTTACCGGTTCACCGCACTCCAAACCTCGTTCGGGTGCAACATACTCGCGTTGAATGGCGGTAAGCCAGAGCAGCTTGATCTGCTTACTTTCCTGCGCGCGTTCGTCGCCTTCCGCGAAGAAGTCGTCGCGCGCCGCACAGCCTTCCTGCTCAAGAAGGCGCGCGAACGGGCCCATCTTTTGTGTGGTCTCGCGGTGGCAGTGGAAAATGTCGACGAGGTCGTGCAGACGATCCGCTCTTCCGCCGACGCATCCGAGGCGCGTGAGCGCTTGAAGACACGCGCATGGCCTGCGCAGGCGATCGCCGAATACATCGCGTTGATCGACGACCCGAGCCACAAGATCAACGATGACGGAACCTATTACCTGTCGGATGCCCAGGCACGGGCCATTTTGGATCTTCGCCTGCAACGGCTCACGGCAATGGGTGTGAGCGAGATCACCGAAGAGTTGAAGGAACTGGCCGAGAAGATCACCGACTACCTGGATATCCTGCGCTCGCGTCCCCGGATTATGGAGATCATCTCGAACGAGTTGATCGCGGTGAAGGAGGAGTTCGCGACACCACGCAAGACCGAGATCACCGAGCACGAAGGCGACCTCGATGATGAGGATCTGATCGAGCAGGAGGACATGGTCGTCACCGTCACCCATGGCGGTTACATCAAGCGGACGCCGCTGACCGAATTCCGCGCGCAGGCGCGCGGTGGCAAGGGTCTGAGCGGAATGGCGACCAAGGACGAGGACTTTGTCACCCGCCTGTTCGTCGCCAACACGCACACGCCGATCCTGTTCTTCACAACCGATGGGATCGTCTACAAGCTGAAGACCTGGCGGTTGCCGCAGGGCGGGCGCAATGCGCGCGGCAAGGCCATCGTCAACGTTTTACCGGTGGCGCAGGGCGTTTCCATCGCGGCCATGATGCCGGTCGACGTGCCCGAGGACGATTGGGAGAAACTGCAGATCGTCTTTGCGACTTCGGAAGGTGATGTTCGCCAGAATCGCCTCAGCGACTTCACCAACGTCATGCGCAACGGCAAGATCGCGATGAAGTTCCCCGAAGGCTCCGATGTTCGTATGATTGGTGCGCGGATCTGTACGGAGCAGGATGACGTGATGCTGGTGACCTCTCAGGGCAAGGCAATCCGGTTTCCGACTACAGATGTTCGCGTGTTCCAGAGCCGAGAGTCCACGGGCGTTCGCGGCATCCGGCTGGCAAACGCCGACTCAGTGGTTTCGATGTCCGTCATCCGGCATTTCGAAGCCGAGCCTGCCGAGCGTGCCGCCTATCTCAAGATGCGCCGCGCGGTCTCAGGCGACACGGACATTCCTGAAGTCGATGACGCTGATGAGGAAGAAGTCGTCGAGGATGTCGGGCTGCCTCAGGAACGCTACGCTGAAATGTCGGCGGCCGAGGATCTGATCCTGACCATCACCGAAGGCGGGCTCGGCAAATTGTCGTCAAGCCACGACTATCCGGTCCGCGGGCGCGGAGGGCAGGGTGTGCAAGCGATCGACAAGACGCTTCGGGGCGGCGAAGTCATCGCGAGCTTCCCGGTCGAACAGGACGACCAGATCATGCTCGTCACCGACGCGGGGCAGTCGATCCGCTGTCCAGTTGGGGGCATCTCATTCCGCTCGCGCTCGGCAGGCGGGGTAAAGGTGTTCAACACAGGCAAGGACGAGAAGGTCGTCTCGGTCGCCTGGATCGCGGATCAGGGCGAAGAGGAAGAGGACAGTACCTCGGCTGAAGACTAGCGCGCCGCCAGATGCTGCATCTTTTGCCTTGTCGCTTGCTTTGCGCCAATCCGTTGGTGGCGGTATCCGATGGTTTCCTGGACAAACCGGCATGTGATCGGATCATCGCATCTGCCCAGGGGCGGATGCGCCGGGCCGAGGTTGGGACCGACAACGCCGAACTGGAAGTGTCGGATGAGCGGACAAACTCGGATTGCTGGCTCAATCCAACGACAGATTCCGAGGCCGCAGCATTGATGCAACGCTTCGCCGAGCTTGTTGCGTTGCCTGTCACGCATGGCGAAGGTCTGTCGGTCCTGCACTACGCCAAAGCCGAAGCTTTCAAACCGCATGCGGATGGAATCTGGTCTGGAGCGGACCCTGAAGCCATCGCGGCCTTTGAAGCTGACGGCGGGCAGCGCCTGTTCACGGCCATGGTCTATCTGAATGCGGTCGAGGCCGGGGGCGCCACGGCGTTTCCCAAACTCGGCCTCGGTATCGATCCGCAGCCCGGACGCGTTTTGATCTTTGCAAACACTGCGGCAGGCGACAGCGATGCAACCATACGCGCCGTGCATGCAGGTGAACCGGTAACCGCAGGCGAAAAGTGGGCTGCGGTCAGTTGGTGGCGCCAACGACCGTTGGGCTCGTCCGCCCGAACTTGATCGGTTAGGAAGACCATCTCGACCATCGAAAGTGGTATCTTGCAGTGAACCGGCGTAGGACGACGTCGTCCGACCTCCGCCGCTTGAAAGAACGCCCCGTGTCGCACGTCACCACCAGCCAGTCGACGCATTTGCCCGCTATCGGCTTTATCATGCTTGCCTCACTCGGTCTCTTCTGGGGTTTGAACTGGCCCGGCATGAAGATCGCATTGGGCGAGATTACCATCTGGTGGTTCCGCGCCATGAGTGTCGCCGCTGGCGCAGTTGGCTTGCTTGGGATTGCCGTTCTGAGCGGTCAGCGCGTTTGGCCCGCGCGCTCCGAAATTCGTCCGCTTCTGATTTGCACGTTCTTCAACGTGCTTGGATGGCATCTCTTCACCGGGTACGGCGTTTCTCTGATGCCTGCCGGGCGAGCCTCGATCATTGCCTTTACTATGCCGGTCTGGGCGGCGATCCTCGCCGTCTGGCTCCTTGGCGAGCGTATGACTGCTTACAAGGTTTTTGGGTTGCTTCTGGGCGTCGCCGGGTTGGCGGTTCTGATCGGGCCGGATCTCGCGGTCTTTCAGCAGGCACCTCTCGGCGCACTGTTCATGCTGGGTGCGGCGATCACCTGGGCGATCGGCACCGTCCTGTTCAAGAAATTCCAGTGGATCTCGCCTGTTGCGTCGCTGATCGGTTGGCAATTGGCGATCGGTACCGTGTTCATGGCGATCGGCGCAGCGTCGCTTGAGCCATTGCCTGACCCGAGCACTTGGAGCATCAAGGTCATCCTTGCACTTGCCTACCTGTTTGCCGTGCCCATGGTCTATTGTCAGTGGGCTTACTTTTCGGTCGTGCGGATTTTCCCGGCAGCGATTGCGGCGATCGGGACGTTGGCCGTACCGGTCGTCGGTGTCTTTTCAAGCGCGTTGTTGTTGGGCGAGGCGGTCGGCACGGCGGAGATTCTTGCTCTGGTCCTGATTGTCTCAGCACTCCTCGTGGTGCTGGTGTTACCGGCCCTGGGGACACGGCGATGAACGGAGGTTCCGGTGCTCGGTAATCTGAACCAGAGCGTTCTGAACATAAATCCGTTGGTTGCGGTGGTGGACGATTTTCTGAGCGATGCAGAGTGCAATGCCTTGATTTCGCTGGGCGCCGGGCGTCTCGCACGCGCCACGGTCCATCGCGCTGCTGGGCATGGGCAGGTTTCGCAACGTCGCACGAATGACCATTGCGCGCTCCCTCCCGAGACGTATCCGCAGGTGTTACCAGTTTTGATGAAGCTCGGTCTTACCCTACGCATACCCGTCCAGCACGCCGAATGCCCGATGTTGCTGCATTACACCGAGGCGCAGGAGTTCAAACCGCATTCTGACGGAATTCCGCTCGATGCGGATCCTGAACGCCTCGCGCGGTTTGAGAAGACCGGCGGACAGCGTCTGTTCTCGACACTGATTTACTTGAATGAGGTTGAAGCTGGCGGAGGCACAGGCTTTCCGGAACTCGATCTCTCGGTCTCGCCAAAGCCGGGACGTCTTTTGATCTTCGCTAACACCATGGCCGGATCACGCGCCGTCGCGAACCTGTCCGTGCATGCCGGTGAGCCGGTAACTGCTGGCGAGAAATGGGCGGTGATCACCTGGTGGCGCGAACAACCCTTCGCGGGATGATCAATTCAACCCGCCGATGCGATCCGCTGGTCAAGTACTGATGTGCGGCCCGACCGTCCACGCTGGTAGGACAGAGAGATCCGATCGAGCTGTGCGAGCCATTGTTCTGCCGGTTGCCGGATCGCGACATCATCGGGCACCGAGACCTCGTCAAACCCGCAGGACAGGAGATAGCCGAATTGATCGGCGATCACCGGACCCTCTGCTCTCATGCGTCCCGTAAACCCAAGATCGCGCACCCGTGCAGCAATCGAGAAACCGCGCCCATCACTGAAGCTCGGGAAATCGACCGAGATCAATCCAAGCCGTCCGAAGTGCTGTGACAGTGTTTCGGGATCTGCGTCATTCGGCACTTGCGCGCCCAGATAGACACCATCCTGATCGCGCGCTTCGTCCAATCTGGCGAGCGGGACGAGTGCGTACCCCGCGTTCGGGACGGCATTGCCATCCGCAAGCAGCGGCCAGTGGTCTTCGATCTCTCCGCTCTGATCAAGCAGCATAAAGGGCCTCCCTGAACGGCTGCATGCCCACTCTTCGATAGGTTTGCAGGAACGTTTCTCGATCCCCCTCTCGCTCGGATATGTAGGTATCGACAATCTTCTCTACAACTCCCGGTAGTTCGTCATACCCAAAGCCAGGACCGGTACGATCGCCCAACGCAGCGCTTTCCGTGGCATCGCCGCCCAGGGTGATCTGGTAGCTTTCGACCCCGGCCTTATCGAGACCAAGGATCCCGATTGCGCCGACATGATGATGCCCGCAGGCGTTGATGCAGCCGGAAATCTTGATCGCGAGCGGCCCTATTTCGGCTTGCCGTTCGAGCGAGGCAAAACGGTTCGAAATAGCTTGCGCGACCGGGATGGATCTGGCTGTCGCGAGCGCGCAATAGTCCAAGCCCGGGCACGCGATGATGTCGGTCACAAGGCCCTTGTTGGGCACGTCGAGACCCGCACCCTGCAATGCGCGATAAACCGCATAAAGGTCAGCGACGGCGACATGTGGCAGCACGATGTTCTGCTCATGCGTGATCCTAAGCTCGTTCTGGCTGAAGCTCTCGGCCAGGTCCGCGATGACCCGCATTTGTTCAGCCGTCGCGTCGCCCGGCACGCCACCGATCGGTTTCAGAGATATCGTGGCCGCGACGTATCCGTTGATCCGATGCTCAAAGGTATTGCGCTGCACCCATGCCGCGAAGTCCGGATCAGACTGGTAGCCGCGACTGTACTTAGCCTCCTCTTCACTTCGATCCGGCAGGGCGGGCGGCGTAAAGTAGGCGGCGATCCGGTCGACTTCTTCGGGTGGCGCTGCGATCGCCTCGCGTTTCATGGTTGCGAATTCTGAGTCGACTTGCTCGCGAAATGCTTCGATTCCTTTCTCGTGGATCAGGATCTTGATGCGAGCCTTGTACTTGTTGTCCCGTCGGCCGTGCAGATTGTACACGCGCATGCAGGCCTCCAGATAAGGCAGCAGGTCCGCCTTCGGCAGGAAGCCTCGCAGCTCTCGGCTGATCATCGGCGTGCGGCCCATGCCGCCACCGACAAAGATACGATACCCGGTTTCCCCGTTCTGGCGAACGATCTGTACGCCGATATCGTGCAGCCGCAAGGCAACACGGTCCTCTGCCGAGGCCGTTACTGCGATCTTGAATTTGCGACCCAGAAACGTGAACTCCGGATGCAGCGAGGACCATTGCCGGATCAGTTCCGCCGTGATGCGCGGATCTTCGATTTCTTCCGGAGCAACACCGGCATAAGGATCAGATGTCGTGTTGCGAATACAATTGCCCGAGGTCTGGATCGCATGCATCTCGACACTTGCGAGCGCGTCCAGAATGTCCGGCACCTCCGACAGTTTCGGCCAGTTGAACTGGATGTTTTGACGCGTCGTGAAGTGCCCGTATCCACGGTCCCACTTCTCGGCGATGTGCGAAAGCATACGCATCTGTCGCGAATCCACCGTCCCATAAGGGATCGCGACGCGCAGCATATAGGCATGCAGCTGGAGGTATAGCCCATTCATCAGCCGAAGGGGTTTGAACTCGTCCTCTGTCAGACTGCCATTAAGCCTGCGTGCGACCTGAGACCGAAACTCGGCCGTGCGTTCCGCCACGAACTGGCGGTCGAACTCGTCATAACGGTACATGGGCTCTCCTGCCGGAGGATTGATCGGTCCGGGCGGATGTCGGCTCGATCGTACAGATCGCGCTATCGGAAACCATCCGGACTTTTGTTGTCCGCTAAAGCTGTTGCTTCAGGCGGCGATGCGGTCCCGCGCGGCGCGGCCGACAGGGATCGTCGGAATGCCGGCAGCGCGGATCTGTTCACGGCGCTGTACAGGGGCCGGGCCAGCATCGCCGAGCATCACGTCCACCAGGTATGGCCCGACGATCTCGTTGTCTGTCACATGGCGCTTGCCAAGCGCCTCAAGTTCACCAGCCTGTTCTGGTGTTACCACGACCATTGCCCGTGCGATATCACGGTGCCAGCCGTCTGGTGCCAGGAAGACGGAGTGTCCCTCGACCAGATTGTTTGCAGTCAGGACCATCGGATGCTGTTGCTTTGCCATCGATCTCTCCATTGCACGTGATCGTCGCTATAAATTGACGTCTGAATTATGGAATATCAATAATTCACATCATGTAATGCTATCACTAAAAATTTCACATTTTAATGCGTGTTATATCCATCGTTGAGTTTGATGAGTGGGTCGGATATCCGCTCAGAGATGTTGGGGGATATGGAAAGACGGTACTTTCGGCCGGTGCCCTGCGACCGGTCGCTTCCGGGCACATATCGCCTGAGCGGTGGTATGTTCGGATTTCGGGAGGTCGAAGTGCTCTCTCGGTCAGAACCGCCGCACCTCATACCTGCAGAAGCGGCATCGGCGGTCTTTCCGGATGCACTAGACGGCCTGGAAAGGTTTACGCAAGCGCGTCCGTCGATCGCGGGGGTCAGCTTTGATCGGCCACGGTTGATGGGCATTGTGAACGTCACACCTGACAGTTTCTCGGACGGCGGCAAATTCTCGACAATTGCGCAGGCCGTCAAACACGGGCTGTCGCTGGCGGAGGCAGGGGCCGATATCCTGGATGTCGGTGGAGAGTCGACGCGTCCCGGTGCCGTTCCAGTCGACCCCGAAATCGAGGCGGAGCGCGTTCTACCCTTAATCACCGGATTGCAGGAGGCAGGCTGTCCTGTCCCGATCTCGATCGACACTAGACACGCGGCCGTTGCGCACCAGGCACTGGCAGCGGGTGCGCGCATCTTCAATGACATCTCGGCTCTGCAAAGCGATCCGAGCAGTTTTGACGCCGCGCAGGATGCCATGGGAATTTGCCTCATGCACGCCCAGGGCGATCCGCGGACCATGCAAGTCGATCCGAGTTATGATGACGTGCTGCTGGATGTTTACGATTTTCTGGAATATCGCATCGCGGCTTGCGAGATGGCCGGAATCTCGCGCGAACGATTGATCGTCGACCCGGGGATCGGGTTCGGGAAGACGCTGGAGAACAACCTGGCTCTGATCCGCGGACTGTCGCTTTTCCACGGTCTCGGGTGTCCGGTGATGCTTGGCGCCTCGCGCAAGGGCTTCATCGGGCGGCTGGCAGGCGGAGCCGCCGCAGACAATCGGATGCCCGGATCGGTCGCTGCCGGGATTTCCGGGCTTGAGCAAGGCGCACAGCTTTTGCGCGTGCATGACGTCGCAGAAACCAGACAGGCAGTCGATGTCTGGGCGGCGCTCATCGACAGTGGAACAGGGATCGACGAATGAACCGAAGGCTATTCGGAACGGACGGCGTCCGCGGGCGGGCCAACTCGCATCCTATGACCGCTGGCGTCGCCATGCGCCTTGGTATGGTCGCCGGGCATCGTTTCAAGGTTGGCAAGCGTCGCCCCCGCGTCGTGATTGGCAAGGATACGCGGCGCTCCGGCTATATGATCGAAACAGCTCTGGCGACCGGCTTTCTCTCGGTCGGCATGGATGTGCATTTCCT
Source organism: Paracoccaceae bacterium (assembly GCA_050043005.1). Classification (GTDB taxonomy): domain Bacteria; phylum Pseudomonadota; class Alphaproteobacteria; order Rhodobacterales; family Rhodobacteraceae; genus Thermohalobaculum. The sequence continues at coordinate 24,789 of JBHJIZ010000133.1, read as the reverse complement.
TGGCCACGTACAAACGCCTGCTGTCGGAATGCTCACCAGGTCTCTGCGCGCCGACATGGGTGTGATGATCTCTGCCAGCCACAATCCGTTCGAGGACAATGGAATAAAACTATTTGGGCCGGACGGGTTCAAACTGTCGGACGAAGAAGAAGCGGCGATCGAAGCCGGAATGGATGAAGAACCGATTGTCGCCGCACCCGCCGACATTGGCAGCGCGAGCCGAATGGATGACGGGCGCGGGCGCTACATCGAATTCGCAAAGGCGAGTTTCCCGCGCAGGCGAGGACTCGCAGGACTCAAAATCGTTGTCGACTGCGCCAATGGTGCCGCCTACCGCACGGCGCCCGAGGTGCTTTGGGAACTGGGTGCAGATGTCATTCGTGTCGGCGTTGACCCGAACGGCGAGAACATCAACCTGGGCTGCGGCTCCACCGATCCCGGGCTCTGTCAGAAAACCGTGCTCGATCACGGCGCTGATCTTGGGATCGCCTTGGATGGCGATGCTGACCGGGTCCACATCATCGATGAAACGGGTCGTGTCGTCGACGGCGATCAGATCATGGCCTTGATCGCCCTGCGTTGGCTGAAGGAAGCCGAATTGGCCAAGGGGACGCTGGTGACCACCGTGATGTCGAACCTTGGGCTCGAGCGGATGCTGGGAGACAGCGGTGTCAACATGATCCGCACCAAGGTTGGCGATCGCTATGTAGTCGAGGCGATGCGCGCGGGCGGCTACAATCTGGGTGGCGAGCAGTCTGGCCATATTGTGATGACCGACCATGTCACGACCGGCGACGGTCTGCTCGCAGGCCTCCAGGTCCTCGCCGCGTTGACCGAGGGCGATAAGCCTGCGTCCGAAATCTGCGATCTGTTCGAGCCCTATCCGCAGTTGCTGAAGAACGTGCGCTTCAACCAGGCCGCGCGACCACTCGAGGACAGCATTGTCAAATCCGCGATTGTCGACGGCGAAGGCAAGCTTGGCGCCAGTGGCCGGTTGGTGATCCGTGCCTCGGGTACGGAGCCTGTCATCCGTGTGATGGGCGAGAGTGAAGATCCCGTGCTTCTGGAGGCTGTCGTCGATCAAATCTGCGCCGCGGTGGATGTAGCCGCACGGTGATCTAACGGTTCGATTTGAGTCGATTTGTCTTGAAATCGTTGTGAAACGTCGCTTGACGGCACTGGGGCGTCGCGCTAGCGAGGCGGCGGGTCGGTCGTCGGTGAAGGGCGAACGGGGACGGACTCAGCAATCTCGCCCTTGACGATGGAGCGCGTCGATGACGTTCCCAGACAAGCCCGGCATCAGGCCGGCGCGACCTTACTTCTCTTCCGGTCCCTGTTCTAAGCATCCTGGTTGGTCGGCGGCGGCTGTTGCGGAGAAAGCCTTTCTGGGCCGATCGCACCGCGCTGGCGGCCCAAAGGCACAGCTGAAATCCGTGATCGATCGCACGGCTGCGATGCTCGGCGTCCCCGAGGACTATGTCGTCGGAATCGTTCCTGGGTCCGACACCGGCGCCGTTGAGCTGGCCATGTGGTCGTTGCTCGGCGAGCGTCCGGTGGACGTGCTGGTTTGGGAGAGCTTCGGCAAGGGCTGGGCCACCGACGCGGTCAAACAGCTGAAGCTTGAGAACTGCCGTGTGATCGAAGCGGAATACGGCGCCCTGACGGATCTTACAGCCGTCCGGAAAGAAGCCGATGTTGTCTTCACTTGGAACGGCACGACCTCGGGCGCGCGTGTGCCGAACGCCGACTGGATCGCCGCGGATCGCGCAGGGTTGACGATCTGCGATGCGACCTCGGCCGCCTTTGCGCAACCGCTCGATTGGCCGAAACTCGATGTCGTGACGTTCTCCTGGCAGAAGGTGTTGGGCGGTGAAGGCGCGCACGGTGTATTAATTCTGTCGCCGCGCGCGATTGAGCGTCTGACCTCGTTCACACCAGAGCGTCCGCTGCCGAAGATCTTTCGCCTCACGAAGGGCGGCGAGTTGATCGCGGGCGTCTTCAAGGGCGAGACGATCAACACGCCGTCCATGTTGTGTGTGGCAGATTACGAAGACGCGCTGGACTGGGCCGACTCTGTCGGCGGCTTGGCTGGTCTTCATGCACGCGCTGACGCGAATTTCTCTGCGTTGCAGGCTTGGGTCGACCGGACCGATTGGATCGAGAACCTTGTTGCCGATCCCACCATGCGGTCAAACACCTCTGTCTGTCTCAATATCACAGCTCCGGATGTGGCGGCGCTGGATGAGCCGGCGCAAAAGGCGTTCACCAAAAAGATGGTTGGCCTGCTCGATGCGGAAGACATCGCTTACGACATCAACGGCTACCGCGACGCGCCTCCGGGTTTGCGGATCTGGTGCGGCGCGACGGTAGATACTGCAGATGTGGAAGCGCTCGGTCCATGGCTTGATTGGGCTTTCAAGGCCACGCAGGCGGAGCTTGCGACTGCCTGATACCTTGATGCAGGGCGCGTCCGCGCATCCATCCCTGTGGAGTTGACAGCTCCAGGCGGGGGGATGAGGCGGCGACCCCGCCAGATCCAACACACCCACACACCATTGGAGGGCTCGATGCCCAAAGTTCTCATCTCGGATAAACTCAGCGAAGAGGCTGTCCGCATCTTCACCGACAACAACATCGACGTCGACTTTCAGCCAGGCCTTGGAAAAGAGCCGGAAAAGCTCGCGGAGATCATCGGCAGCTATGACGGGCTCGCGGTCCGCTCGGCCACCAAGGCGACAGCGGAAATCATCGCCAAGGCAGACAATCTGAAAGTCATCGGCCGCGCCGGGATCGGTGTCGACAACATCGACATTCCTGCCGCGTCGGCAAAGGGCATTGTGGTCATGAACACGCCCTTTGGTAACTCGATTACCACCGCCGAGCATGCCATCGCCATGATGTTTGCCGTGGCGCGTCAGATCCCCGAGGCGAGCGTCTCGACCCATGGCGGAAATTGGGAGAAATCGCGCTTCATGGGCAGCGAGATCACCGGCAAGACGCTTGGGATCATCGGTTGCGGCAATATCGGTTCCGTTGTCGCATCGCGCGCACTTGGCCTTAAGATGAAAGTGATCGCCTACGATCCGTTCCTGTCCGCGGCGCGTGCAACTGAGCTTGGCGTAGAAAAAATCGAAGATGTCGAGGATCTGCTGATCCGAGCCGATTTCGTCACCCTGCATCTACCGAAGACCGAAAAGACCGCAGGGCTCCTGAGTGCCGCTCGGATAGCCAAGATGAAGCCCGGTGCGCGGTTGATCAACTGCGCGCGCGGCGGTCTGGTCGACGAAGCGGCGGTTGCCGAAGCCCTGAAGTCCGGTGCGCTTGCGGGTGCCGCCTTTGATGTCTTCGACAAGGAGCCGGCGACGGAGAACCCATTATTCGGCCTGCCCAACGTCGTTGTAACACCCCACCTTGGGGCTGCGACGTCCGAAGCACAGGAAAACGTGGCGTTGCAGATCGCCGAACAGATGAGCGCGTATCTCAATCAAGGTGCCATCGAGAACGCTATCAACGCGCCGTCGATCACGGCCGAGGAGGCGCCCCTTCTGCGGCCGTGGATTCAGGTTGCCGAGATGCTGGGCGCCTTCGCGGGACAGGTCACCGAAAGCGCGATCCAGGAGATTGAGATCGAATTCGTCGGTTCCGTTGGCCAACTGAACCTGAACCCGCTGACCTCTACTCTGACAGCGGCACTATTGAAGCCACTGATGGGCGAGGGCGGGGTTAACATGGTGTCGGCCCCGTATGTCGCGCGTGAGCGCGGCGTGAAGATCTCCGAGACACGCAAGGATGCGCAAGGGGCCTATGGCAGCTACATCCGGTTGATTGTCACGTCCGAAACGCAAAGACGCTCGGTTGCCGGAACCGTTTTCTCGGACGGGCGGCCGCGCTTCATCCAGATCAAGGGCATCAACCTCGAGGCCGAACCGATGCCTTATATGCTGTACACGACCAACACTGACACGCCTGGTTATATTGGTGCTTTGGGGACAAAGACGGGCGATCTCGGCATCAATATCGCGACGTTCGCGCTTGGCCGGGCCGAGAAAGACGGTGAAGCCATTGCTCTTCTGGGCGTGGACGAACCGATCACGCCGGATCTCGTCACCCAGATCGCGACGCTTCCTCAGGTCCGCCAAGCTAAGGCGCTGGCTTTCTGAAGTGCGGGCTGCGATGGCATTCTCCCGGCGCCGCCCTAGCTTCGCCGGGAGAGAACATCAGGAAGCCAGAGGAGCCACCAGCTATGTCAGATGCACCGAGGATCGTGCAGAAAGCACCGTTTCCCGTGAATGTGGAAGCCGGGAAGTCGTATTTCTGGTGCTCATGCGGTCAATCTGCCAATCAGCCATTCTGCGATGGCAGCCATAAGGGAACCGAGTTCTCACCGATCAAGCACACTGCGGAAAAGGACGGAAAGGCTTTCTTCTGCGGCTGCAAGCATTCTGCGAACGGGTGCCTGTGCGACGGAAGCCATTCCAAGCTCTGACGCCAGACGGGGTTTGACGCAAGCGACCACGCCGCTATAACGCCTCGGCTTTTCCCGAAAGGACCGGAATATGGCGAACGTCGTGGTGGTCGGCGCCCAATGGGGTGACGAAGGCAAGGGCAAGATTGTCGACTGGCTGAGCGAACGCGCGGACGTGATCGCGCGTTTCCAGGGCGGCCACAACGCGGGCCATACATTGGTCATCGACGGTGCTGGCTACAAGCTGCATGCCTTACCCTCCGGCGTTGTCCGCGGCGGCAAGCTATCGATCATCGGCAACGGTGTAGTGCTCGATCCTTGGCATCTGCTCGAAGAGATCGAAACTGTTCGTGCGCAGGGTATCGAGATCTCGCCCGAGACGCTGCAGATTGCCGAGAACACGCCGCTCATCCTGCCCCTTCACGCCGAACTCGACCGGATGCGGGAGACGGCGAACACGACAGCGAAGATCGGTACGACAGGACGTGGCATCGGCCCCGCATACGAAGACAAGGTAGGACGGCGCTCGGTACGCGTGGCCGACCTTGCCGACGAAGACACGTTAGATGCCCGGCTGGAGCGTAGTTGCGCCCATCATGACGCGCTTCGCCGTGGTCTTGGGGCCGAGGCAATCGATCGGGTAGGTCTCAAGGCGGCCTTGCTCGAGATCGCACCAAAGATCCTGCCCTTTGCGGCGACGGTCTGGCGCACGCTCGCGCACCAACGCAAGGATGGCGCGCGCATTCTCTTCGAAGGAGCACAGGGCGCGCTGCTGGATGTGGACTTTGGAACCTATCCGTTCGTCACATCATCGAATACCATGGCGGGCATGGCTGCGACAGGAACGGGCGTTGGTCCCAACTCGATCGATTTTACGCTTGGGATCGTCAAGGCCTACACCACACGCGTCGGCGAAGGGCCGTTCCCGACGGAACTGGACGACGCAGATGGTCAGAGGCTCGGTGAGCGCGGGCACGAGTTTGGCACGACGACCGGACGCAAGCGTCGTTGCGGGTGGTTCGACGCCACCTTAGTCCGTCAAACCTGCACCGTGAGTGGCGTCAATGGCATCGCGTTGACGAAGCTTGATGTGCTGGACGGGTTCGAGACGCTGCGGATCTGCACGGGTTATCGGCTGGATGGCGAGGTGATCGACCACCTGCCGACGGCGGCGGCACAACAGGCGCGGGTCGAACCGATCTACGAGGAGATGCCCGGCTGGTCGGAGTCGACCGAACGCGCGCGCCGCTGGCTCGATCTCCCGGCTGAAGCGATCAAGTACATCAAGCGGGTAGAGGAACTGATTGAGACGCCCGTCGCGCTGTTGTCCACATCGCCCGAGCGTGAGGATACGATCCTCGTGACGGACCCGTTCGCGGATTGAGCCTGGATCGCATTGAGATCGCAGTTGGCTTCAGGTCTGGACTTTCCCAGTATGGACATGGTCGCTGCGCCGACGGCGGTCAGATTTCCCGGGACATTCCCTATCTGACGCCTACGTTGCGAGCGGAACGAAGCTTGTTTGTGCAAGGGACAGCATGAGCTACCGCACCCGGAAATTCCTCTGCCTCATCGTGCTTGTTGTCGGCCTTCCGGTGTACATCGGGACGGCACTCTACGTCATCAGCCTGTTCGATCGTCCGTCGATCGCCGTGGAGTTGTTCGTTTATGTCGGTCTCGGCATCCTGTGGGCGCTCCCGTTTCGCAGTCTGTTCCGCGGGATTGGCCAGCCCGACCCTAATGCACCGCCAGACTGACCGAGTCTTGTTGCGCCAAGCCCGCCTAGGTGGCGTCGAGAATTGTCTGAAACCGGTCGCGTTCAGTCTGCGCGATTGCGAAAACACCGTCGTCAACCAGCACCAGCATTCCTGACCGCACGAGGCGTCCATATCCTTTGATGCGCGCTTCGAGCGTACGGGGGTGGTCACCCGGAATTGTCTCGAACACGTCCATGACTTCGCGCCTCGAGAAGCGGGTTTTGTTCTGCGCCAGCGTCAGCCACGCTGCGGATGCAGCAAGCAGATCCGAGACGCTGTCGCACCCGGCACGATTGGCCAGTGTTGCGGGTGAGTCGATTCCATTCGGCAACGCCGGAACATCCGTTGCTGCCGATTGGTTTACCGCCGTCAGCGTGCCCGGCTCGCCAGGTGCTGCGACCATCTGGTTCTCATGCACGCGATCGGTCAGCGCTTCGAGGCTGCTCGCGTTCTTCGGTTGCTCGTCCGCTGCAGGAGTTGGCGCATCTGGCGTGAGGTTTGCGGGCTGCGGCTCGTCCGGCGATGCTTCAAATTGCGCGACGGTGCTGCCGATATCATCCAACGTTTCCTGAACGTTCTCCGGCGCCGCGTTCGCCAGGGTTTCCGTTGCCTGATCCCAAATGTCGGAAGGCTCTGCCGCAGCGACTGCCTCCGGCGGCGCAGCGAAAATATTGACCTGAGCGGGCTCGGATGCCGGTGGGGGTGGCACCGGATCTGCTGACGGCTGCGGAGGTGCCGCGAAAATGTTCATTGGCTCCGGGCTTGCGTCAGCCTTGACCGCCGGGACGTCGGGAACCTCAGCGGTGGCTCCAGCGCTTTCCTCGATCGTGTCGTCTGACGCACTCGGTGCTGCGAAGATATTGACCTGAGCAGGTTCGGCAGGCGGGGGCGCTGGCAGTGGATCCGCCGACGGCTGCGGAGGTGCCGCGAAAATGTTCATCGGCTCCGTGCTTGCATCAGCCTCGACCGCGGGGACGTCAGCAACTTCGGCGGTGGCGCCGGCGCTTTCCCCGGGCTCGTCATCTGACGCCGTCGCCGCTGCGAAGATATTGAGAGACTCGGGCAGATCTTCTGGAGGAGTGGCGAAGACATTCACCGCGTCGCTAACCGGCGTTTCGGCGTTCTCCAACGGCTTCTCGGCGACGTCGCTCGCCTGGTTCTCGTGTGCCGCGGCCGCTTGCTCATCGCCCGGTTCTTCTTCCCACGGTGGGGTGGCGTCCTGCGGCAGATCCATTGTCCCGTAATCGGCGGGCGTATCAAATTCGCTCTCAGCAGCACCCTCAAACGCAGGGTCTCCTACGGCAGGTGACGCGGTGTCAGGCGGGGCAAAGATGTTCGGGACATCTTCGACCGTGTCCTCTGCCTCGGACACAGGGTGCACATCTTCACCGCCAGGTGAATCTTCCTCGGCGAGAGGCGGCTCGGAGTACGTCGCCTCCTCTACCGGGCCGGCGAAGATGTTCTGCGTTTCGGCAACGCCGACCTCCTCCGCGATGCCAACAGGATCATGCTCATCTGTCGGATCGTCGTCCGATGGAATGTCATCGGCGCTTTCGACCGGCTCGTCTAGCGCTTCTGAGAAACGTTCGCGACCCAGGCCGTCCGCCAGTGCATCGGCCTGGCTATCTTCCTCTGCTGTCTCGCTTTCCTCTGCGGCAACATCGTCGCTAGGAAGTGACCATGTGTCTTCTGCCGCCGCATCACCATTGGATGCGGGCTCATCCATCGCTTGCGCGTCGTCTTTGTCAAACGCATCTGCAAGCTGAGCACCGCCTATGGCCAGGCCAGTCGCGGCAATGGCAGCAGCCGATATGCCGCCCAGGCTGTCTTTATCCGTCCGTCGCTCCTCGAGATCCGTGCGCGCGCCGTCCACGTTCTGTTCGGTGCCGATATCCCGTTCAGAGGGTTCCAGCTCCTCGCCCGCCAAGGCATGCTCGGTCGGTGCGTCTTCCGCTAGATCGCTTTCGGCCTGTTCCGCATCCGGTTCGGGAGCAGCTTCAGCGTACTCGGTTTGCTCTTCGGTTGCCCATGGCACTTCCTCGGCATCGGATGCATCGTCCGAGCGCGCGGCGGCCGTTGCTGCGGCCGCGCCATCGCGAATTACCACGATCCCAGGCGAAGGGTCCTCGGCTCGCTCATTTGTATCGAGCGCTTCTTCGATTTCTTCAGCTTCGGACCCTTCGATGATCGGTGTCAACTGAGGCGTGGCAGCGATCATCTGCTGCATTTCACCCAGAATTCCGCGCAATTGCTCGACGGGGTTATCGTAGCCCTCGATCGTGCAGGCGAAGGCACCGTAGCGGACCTCGACCTTCTTGCCAGTTTCAGCCATTCTGCCCTCAAGCCCAGTGCCGTCTTCGCGGCGCAGCAACTGGCGGACCGTCGCCGATTTGACTAAGTGGGTCAAGGCAGCGCGCGCCAGCAGATCTCCGTCATACGTGCGGGGGGATTGAGGAAAAATGAAGGCGGATGTGCTGAGGTTCGAGGAAGCAGTGACCCTGGTCGGCGGTGGCGCCCTGACAAGATCTATGCTGGACGCGGCACTCGCAATTGCCCCGGCCATGGTTGCGGCAGACGGCGCTGCGGACAGACTTCATGACTGGGGTCTGATGCCCGAGGCGATCATTGGTGACATGGACTCGCTTTCGGACATTGCACAATGGCGCGAAACCGATGCCACGCTGCTTCATCTGCCGGAACAACAGACGACGGATTTCGCAAAGTGTCTCTACGCGACCGAGGCCGCGACCTACATCGCAGCGGGCTTCACCGGCGGCCGTCTGGACCACACGCTCGCGGTCTTCAACGCGATGGTGCAAGCACCGACAAAACGGGTGATCCTGATCGGCGAGGAGGAGGTCGCAACACTCTGTCCGCCCGGGCGTATCCTATCGCTCGAGATTGGTGTGGGAGAGGTCGTTTCGATTTTCCCGCTTCGACCGGTGCAGGGGATTGCATCCGAGGGTCTGAGGTGGCCGATCAATGGGCTCGCCATGGAGCCGGGCGGTCAGATCGGGACCTCAAACAAGACGGTCGCAAGGCGCGCCAAGCTCGGTTTCGATCGTCCTGGTGCCATGCTTTTCCTCGGCCGGGCACACCTTGGCACACTTTTGAACGCGCTGGACAACTAACGCAAAACCTCTTTGATCCTGTCCACTGCACTGCGGATATTGGCGTCCGAGTTTGCATACGAGAACCGGATGTAATCGCCCGCATGCAAGCCGAAACTGCGACCGGCGATCGTGGCGACACCCGCTTCTTCCAACAGTCTGGCCTGGAGCGATTTGGCGTCGAGCCCGGTGCCGGAGACATTCGGAAAGACATAGAACGCGCCACCTGGGTCGAGGCATTCGAAGCCCGGGATCTGATTCAACAGCGGAACGATCACCCGGCGGCGTTCATCGAAGGCACGCATCATATCGTCGACTGCGTTCTGCGGACCTTCCAAAGCCGCGATGCCTGCGTACTGCGTTGCCGCGTTGACGCAGGAGTGATTGTTGACGCTCAGACGTGTCACGGCCTCGATCAGCGTGTCCGGCCAGACCGAGTACCCCAGGCGCCAGCCGGTCATCGCATAGGTCTTGGACCAGCCATCCAGCACGATCAGGCGGTCACGGATCTGAGGATACGCCAGCCACGAGACGTGCTCACGCCCATCGTACAGCATCCGGCTGTAGATCTCGTCGGACAGGACCGCCACGTGCTCTGGAAGCCCGGCGATCAGTTTCTCGACCTCGGCGCGTGGCGTGACGCCGCCAGTCGGGTTGCCGGGAGAGTTCACGATAATCAACCGCGTTTGCGGTGTGATCCCCGCAAGAATCTCGTCAGCGGAAAAGGCGAAACCGTTCTCCTCGCGCAGGATCATCGGGATGGGTGTGGCGCCGGTATACTCGATCATCGAGCGATAGATCGGAAAGCCCGGGTCGGGATACATGATCTCGGCCGCCGGCGCGCCAAACATCAGGATCGCGAAGAACATCGTCGGTTTCCCGCCCGGCATGATGCAGATATTGTCTGGACTGACGGTGACGCCGCGCCGCGCGGCAATGTCTGCTGCCCCTGCCACGCGCAGCGGAAGTATACCCTGGCTCGGCGTGTAACCGTGGTGGCCGTCGCGCAGCGCTTTCACACCGGCTTCGACGATATGCTCCGGCGTTCGGAAGTCTGGCTGTCCGATCCCAAGGTTGATGATGTCGCGGCCCTGCCGTTCCAGTTCCGCCGCGCGCGCGAGCACTTCGAATGCGGTTTCAGTGCCAAGCCGCCCGATGCCGTCTGCCAGGATCATGTTACCCTCCCGTTTTGCCGGGCTTAGGAGATCCGGCACTCTCAGGAAAGCCGTTTGCAGAAGTCTTGAGAAAAATGATCCATCAGGAAGGCCCACTGCGGCGCCAGCCTTTCTTCCAGCGCATCCGCGACGCCAGGTGGCACCTGATAACGCTTTCCGACGTTAACGGGCTTCGCGATGCGCGCGATGTCGTATCGCGCGGTCGGCAGATCCAGATGCTTTTCGATCCGGCGCAGAACACCAAGCGGATCGGTCTTTAGCTCGCCGAAAGGAATGTACAGAATACGTTCGGCGGGGAAGACCGCTTGCCAACGTGGGATATGCGCGGCGTAGTCACCGCGCGCCAGGATCGCCGAGGCTTGTGCGCGTTCGGCCCACCATGCGAGGTCGGGCGGCTCGTCGGGCGAGAAGCCTCTGAGGTCGGCTGCCATCCTGATACCAGACAGCGCACGGCCAACCGGGTCACGGATGAAATGGATCAGCCGAACACCCGGCAACTCGTCCCAGATCGCGCGAATACCCTCGTCGGGCAGTGCGCAATATGCGGGTGTCGCTTCTCCGCACAGACGACCCATCGCGTCCGGATGCGTAAACGCTTTGGCGTACCAATCGGGCGACCAGATGCCTCTCGTCAAAGCCTCCCAATAGACCGCATTGGCCGAGAGCGGCCCAGAGTTCCGGGCGGCCTTCTCCGCGCGCAAAAGCGTTCGCCTGCGTATGGCGTTCTTTGGAACCTTAACGTCCTGCCCAAACCGGCCATCGTAATAGTGCGTCTCTTTCAGAAGGCTCATCCAAACGTCCGGGTGTTGCCCGAACATCTGATGAAACCAACTTGTCCCGGCCTTTGCTGTCCCGATACACAGGAAGCTCGGGCGCTGCGGTGGAACCGGGACCTTCGGCATCGGGCGTTCACCCGCTGCCTTTCCACTGTTCCGCAATGATCTGAAGAGCCGCACGGGTCGCTATTCTGTCCGCTCCTGAAACACTCTGCCTGTTATCGGGGCGAAGCTTAGCAAAAGGCAAACAAAACCGATTTCGGATGAACGGCGCGTCGAGGATAAACGGGGCTTGATATCATGGCAATCCGGGGTGAATGCTGCCGCCGATAGCGGGAGGACAGCGATGCGCGCGGCGGTTCTGACAGAGTTTGGCAAACCCTTCGAGATGATGGATCTGGAACAGGCACCTCCCGGGCCAAACGAGGTCCGCGTGAAGATCATGGCCTGCGCGGTCTGCCATTCCGACATCCACTTCGCGGATGGCGAGCTTGGCGGGGAACTGCCGATGGTCCTCGGCCATGAAGCCTCAGGCGAGATTGTTGAAGTTGGAGAAGAGGTTAAGGATCTGGCTGCCGGCGACCGGGTGGCCGTCACGCTGGTCCGCCACTGCGGCGCCTGCCCATGCTGTCACAAGGGATACATGGCGACGTGCGAGACCCACTTGCGCGACGCTAGTACGCCGCTGTCGCTGAATGGCGACCCCGTCACCCACGGCATCAAGACCGCGGCTTTTGCCGAAGAAACTGTCGTCCACGCGAGCCAAGTGGTGAAGGTCGGTGATGAGATCTCTTGGGAAGCGGCGGCGCTGCTGGCTTGCGGCGTGATCACCGGCTACGGTGCCGCAACACACACGGCCGAGATCGAGGAAGGGGCGACAGTTGCCGTGGTCGGTTGCGGCGGCGTCGGCCTGAATGCGATCCAGGGAGCGAAGGCGAACAGAGCCGGACATATCATTGCTGTGGACTTGGCCGAAGATCGGCTGGAGGCAGCAATGGCCTTCGGTGCGACGGACCGCGTGAACGCCTCACAGGATGATGCGATCCGTGGCGTCCGCGGCCTCACCGGCAAGCGTGGCGCGGATTATGTTATCATAACAGTGGGTTCTGAGGTTGCGATCAACCAGAGCTACCGGATGTGCGCACCCGGTGGTGCGATCATCCTGGTTGGCCTGCCGCATGCCGAGGCGGTGGCAAAGTTCTCGCCCGTGGTGTTCATCAGCCTCTCGCAGCAGGTGCGCGGCTCGGTCATGGGGCATATGCCGATCAAGGACGAGATCCCCAAGCTCGTCTCCCGCTACGAGGCCGGCGATCTGAAGCTGGATGAGTTGATTTCGGCCCGGTACGCCTTCGATCAGGTCAACGAGGCGATGGACGCCACGCGTCGGGGCGAAGGTATTCGGAACATCGTCATGATCGGCGCCGACAGCTAACGAATTGGAACTGTTATGAAACTTGCAGGTTGCGAGGTCTTCGTTGTCGGCAATCCGCCGCCGCGCAAGGGCGGACGCTATTTCATCTTCGTGCAGTTGACCACGGATGACGGCATCACCGGCGTTGGAGAGGTCTATGCGGCGACCTTCGGTCCGCACACCGTCGCCAGGATGGTCGAGGATGTGTACGGGCGCCATTTTGACGGCGCCGACCCGCACAGGATCGAGCATCTTTGGCGGCTGACCTACGGGTCTGGCTACTCTGCCCGGCCTGATGCATCGCTGATGGGGGTGCTCTCGGGGCTCGAGATCGCGTGCTGGGACATCCTCGGCAAGTCCGCAGGCAAGCCGGTCTACGATCTTCTTGGCGGGAAATGCCGCGAAAAAATAAGAACTTACACCTACATGTACCCGGCGGACGGCGACGTCTATCCGGAGTTCGACGCGGACACGATCTACACAAATCCGGACACGGCGGCTGAACGGGCTCTGGACTATCTCGCTATGGGCTTCAACGCATTGAAGTTCGATCCTGCCGGGCCCTACACAATCTACGATCCGCATCAGCCGCGGATGGAAGATCTGGAGAGGTCCGGGGATTTCTGCAAAGCGTTGCGGGAAGCCGTTGGAACCAAAGCGGATTTGCTGTTTGACACGCATGGGCAGTTCACCACTTCGGGCGCCAAGCGGATCGCGAAACGGATCGAGCCTTACGAGCCGCTCTGGTTCGAGGAACCCGTCGCCGCAGAGATGCCGGAGCAGATGGCCGAAGTGGCGCGAAGCACCTCGGTCCCGATCTCGGCCGGTGAGCGCCTTACGACGAAATACGAGTTTTCCCGGGTGCTTAGCTGCGGTGCTGCATCCATTCTGCAACCGAACCTTGGACGGGTCGGCGGAATTTTGGAAGCCAAGAAGATCGCCGCGATGGCCGAGGCGCACTATGCTCAGATCGCGCCGCATCTCTACTGCGGTCCAGTCGTCGGGGCAGCGAATGTCCAGCTTGCAGCATGTATCCCTAACTTCCTGATTTTAGAGAGTATCGAGCGTTGGGACGGCTTCCATGGTGAGGTGATTTCAGGTATGGTTTGGGAGGATGGCCATGTCATCCCGTCGCGCGAGCCGGGACTGGGGATCACGTTCAACGCGGAGATTGCCCGCGCGACGCCTTATAGCGGAGACGAACTGCATCTCGAGATGATGCCGAACGAGTTAACGCCCTGACGCTGTTCCTCGAACAACGCCGATTTGCTACGGCAGACGTATGGAAACGATATTCTTTTGGTACCGCAATTGCAGTGAATTCGTAACAACGCAGAGTCGATGCGCCGAAGGTTAACATCGGCCCCGATTGTTTACCTTTGATCGATCCGTCATAGTCCGTAAGGTATAACCGTCCGCACCCCTTATGGAGCGCATCATGCCAGACTGGATCATCCGACCTGCGACGCGCGACGACAGGTCGTCTCTGTCCCGGATCATGCGAACAGCGCTGGATGACCTGGGTTTCGTGCCCGAGCTTCATACGCCGGGAGAAGACGCGGCTTTCATCGCAGGGATGCTGTTATCGGCCGAGGTCTGGGCAGCGGCGACCGAGGGCGGAACAGTCGGATTCATTGCCGTGACCAAGGGCACGCAAGTTCCGGCATTGTATGTTGCACCTGGCTGGCAGGGACAGGGCATCGGAGCGGCTCTGCTGACTACGGCGCGGCAGGGACGCGAGACACTCACACTGCATTGCTTTCAGCAGAACACTGGGGCGCGGCGGTTCTACGAACGACATGGGTTTGCCGAGATCGCGCGAGATGACGTCGGCAAGAACGACGAAGGTCTGCCGGACATCACTTATCGTTGGAGCGCTCCGGTCGAGGCGGGTGTCGACTGGTCCCGTGGAACCGCATGGATGAATGGGCATCTGGTCCCGATTGCGGATGCAAAGATCGGCGTGACCGACTGGGGTGTGACGCGCTCGGACATAACCTATGACGTTGTATCTGTCTGGGAAGGCGGGTTTTTCCGCCTCGATGCTCACATCAAGCGGTTCACGGAGTCGGTTGCCGCGATGCGGTTACAGATCGAACAGGGACCGGAGGAAATCCGCCAGATCTGTCACGACATGGTGGCGCGCGCCGGATTGCGGTCGGCCTATGTCGCCTTTGTCGCGTCGCGCGGTGCGCCGCTGGTCCCCGGCAACCGCGATCCGCGCCAATGCGCCAATCATTTCTTCGCCTGGGCGGTGCCTTATGTGCACGTCGTCAAGCCGGAGATTGCCGAGCAGGGCACCAGCTTGTGGATCGCGAAGGACGTCCGGCGCATTCCGGAGGACAGCGTCAACCCGCGCGCCAAGAACTACCATTGGGGTGATATGACCGCGGGGATCTTCGAGGCGAAGGATCATGGGTTCGAGACCGTCGCCCTGCTCGACCATGCCGGGAATGTAACCGAAGGGCCTGGTTTCAATGTATTTGCGGTGAAGGATGACCGGGTGGTCACGTCGGATCACGGCGTCTTACACGGCATTACCCGAAGAACGGTCCTGGAAATGGCCGATGAGGCGGGTCTTGCCACCGAGTTGCGGCCCCTGCCGTTGGAGGAGTTTCTCGAGGCGGACGAGGTCTTCCTGTCGACGACCGGCGGCGGTGTGGTGCCGATCACGAGCGTCGACGATCGGGTGTTCTCGAATGGTGCGCCCGGCCCGGTAACGCTTGGTTTGCGGGAGCGCTATTACGACTGGCGGATGCGCACGGAACACCGGCAGGAGATCGCTTATTCGGCCTGAAGCTCCGAACCGCAGTCATAAAGACTGAACAACGCCAATCACTTCGCGTGTGCGGGTGACACGGCCTTGCCAGACCCGATCGAACTCGGCGATCAGCTTATCGATCGAATCGGAGCTGGTCATACGCCGGGCGGCGTCGAGGTCTGTGAATGTGTAAATCGCGATGTGGATGCCTTTGGTGACATCGCTCCAGCCGCGCTCGGCCTTGAGAGTTCCGAACGAATGATGAGCATCGGGTAGGTGCTCGGTCCGATACCAGTCTTCAAAGGCTTCCCGATCCGCTTCTGACACTTCTGCGCGCACGATAAGATGTGCCGTCATGCTGCCGCCCCTCCCGGTTGTTCATGATCAGTCTGGCCCTCCAGCGGCGTTGCTGTCCATGTCGAGAGGAGATTTGTGCTAACCCACGGCGTGTGGCCGAAACTTTCGCTTCGAGTGCGCGAAATTGCCATCGTTTACGCACAGTCCTGCCCTTTCGCGGCCTCAAGCTATTCGACATAACCCGCGCAGCCCCCACGAAAAGGAGTGCCATGATGCCGGTTGCCGCCGAGATACCAGCCGCGACGCCGCGATTTAGGCGTGGTCTGCGGAAGATCTCGGGCGAGGCCTTGATGGGCGACCAGGGCGTTGGCCTGCACACTCCAACCGTTCAGCGTATCGCAAGCGAAGTAAAAAAGGCCCACGAACTCGGCATCGAGATCTGCATGGTCATTGGCGGCGGCAACATCTTTCGCGGCCTGTCCGGTGCGGCCCAGGGGATGGAGCGGGCGCAGGCCGACTACATGGGCATGCTGGCGACGGTCATGAACGCGCTGGGCGTGCAGTCAGCACTTGAAGGCCAGGGCATTCACACGCGGGTGCAGTCGGCGATACCGATGGACAGCGTGTGCGAGCCTTATCTCAGGCGCCGGGCGATCCGACATCTGGAGAAGAAGCGGATTGTCATCTTCGCCGCCGGAACGGGGAACCCGTATTTCACGACCGACACGGCGGCGACGTTGCGCGCGAACGAGATGGGGTGCGAAGCGCTCTTCAAGGGAACGCAGGTCGACGGTGTCTATGACAGCGATCCCAAGCTGAACGCCGAAGCCGTACGCTACGATCACGTGACCTATGACGAGGTATTGCGCAAGAACCTAAAGGTCATGGACGCGTCTGCGATAGCACTCGCACGCGACAACGACCTGCCGATCATCGTCTTTTCACTGGCCGATCCCGGAGGGATGACCGAAGTTCTGTTCGGTCGGGGAAGATTTACCGAAGTCACAGCCTAGGTTATGCAGGATCGGCACAAGAACAAGACCGAGAGAAACTGACGCGCATGTCCGACGAAGAAATCGAAATTGATCTGGATGACCTAGAGCGCCGCATGGAAGGCGCCATGACCTCGCTGCGCAGTGATTTTGCGTCGCTGCGAACGGGCCGGGCCTCGGCCACCATGCTGGATGCGATCACGGTCGAGGCTTACGGGGCCACGACGCCGATCAATCAGGTCGGCACTGTGAACGTGCCCGAGCCGCGCATGGTGACACTGAATGTCTGGGACAAGTCGCTGGTGAACGTCGTAGACAAGGCGATCCGGACTTCGGGTCTGGGGATCAACCCGGTTGTCGATGGAACCTTGCTGCGCATGCCGATCCCGGAGTTAAACGAGGAACGTCGCCGCGAGTTGACCAAGGTTGCGGGCCAGTACGCCGAGAATGCGCGGGTCGCGATCCGCAATGTCCGCCGGGACGGCATGGACCAGGTCAAGAAGGCCAAAGCGGATGGCATGTCCGAAGATGAACAAAAACTTTACAATGACGAGATACAGCAACTGACGGACGATGCGATCGCCAAGATCGATACGGCGTTGGAAACGAAGCAAGACGAGATAATGCAGGTCTGAACAGCGCGGGTCCGGACGGGGGCGGCTGGGCAAGCGTGAATCGAGCGGGGTCAAGACGCGTGCGAACTAAAGATCTACCCGAGACGCGGGGGCCGCGTCATGTGGCCATCATCATGGATGGCAACGGGCGCTGGGCCGTCGAGCGTGGGCGGCCGAGAACGTTCGGGCACCACCGTGGTGCGGAGCGTGTGCGTGAAATTGTCCGCGCGGCGCCGGATCTGGGCATCGAGGTGATGACGCTTTATGCCTTTTCAACCGAGAACTGGCGGCGTCCGGACTACGAGGTGCGCGTGCTCATGGGCCTATTTCGGCGCTACATCGTGCGCGAGGTCGACGAGTTGGACGGGATGGGCGTGCGCGTGCGCTTCATCGGCGAGCGATCGCGTCTGCCCAACGATCTGCAACGCTTGATGGATCAGATGGAGGCGCGAACCGCCGAGAACGCAGCTCTGACGCTGCAGTTGGCAATCTCGTACGGCGCCCGGACCGAGATCACCGATGCGGTGACAAATCTGGTGCGCGCGGCGGCCGAGGGGCGGCTTGACCCCGACATGGTCGACGAAGACGTGATCTCGGGCGCTCTTTACACCGCAGGCGCCCCGGATCCCGATCTTGTCATCCGCACCTCGGGCGAGATGCGGGTGTCTAACTTCCTGCTCTGGCAAGCGGCCTATGCCGAGTACAGCTTCCTTGAGAAATGCTGGCCGGACTTCACGCCTGAGGATCTCGCCGACGAAGTCGCGCGGTTCGGCGGGCGCCAGCGCCGCTTCGGCGCCGTCAAAGCAGTCTAGGGTCTCCGCGCGGCATGGCAGGAACCGGTCCGGCCGCGGGATGGACATCCAAATTCGCTGATCTGGGCGTTCGCGTCGCGTCGTCGCTGGCGATCGGCGTCGTGGCGCTGGTCTGTCTGTGGCTGGGGGGCATGTGGGCGATACTGCTGGCAGGCGTTGCCGTGGCGGCCATGCTTCGCGAACTCTGGCACATCATGCGCCCGTCCCAAACCGAAAGCGGCTGGATGTTTTTTGCCGTCTGCGCGGCCTATGTCGCCCTGGCGGGACTTGCGTTTGTCTGGCTGCGGAATGAAGCGCCGCACGGTCTGCTCTCGGTCCTTTGGGCTGCGGCGACCGTGGTGGCGGCTGATGTTGGCGGGTACTTCGCGGGGCGTCTGATCGGTGGGGCGAAGCTCTGGCCGTCGATCAGCCCAAAGAAGACCTGGGCCGGACTCGGTGGCGCCGTGGCACTCGCCTCGCTGGCCGGCGGGCTGTTTTCCTGGGCAACCACAGGCACCTATTTCTACGAGGTCTGCGTCGTCTCGATGATTGCAGCACTCGTGGCGCAAGGCGGGGATCTGGCGGAGTCGGCTTTGAAGCGGCATTTCTCGGTCAAGGATGCGGGAACGCTCATACCGGGTCATGGCGGTGTGCTCGATCGTCTGGACGGCCACATGGCGGCAATCCTGGTCGCGGCAGCGTTTACGGCCTGGCGGGACCAGGCTGTTTTCATCTGGTAATCCCGCATTATGTACGGCGCTGACGCGATGTTCCGGAGTGTCCCGGGCTTGATCCGGGACCGCTGGGAGACCGTGCTGGCGCTCCCGGGTCGAACCTGGGACACTCCGGCGACAAGCCGCAGAATTCGGCGCTTGGCGAAGGCGCGGGCGCACCGATGGAGCAGTGCATGAAGCGGATCAGCATCTTCGGTGTGACGGGTTCGATCGGGGCAAACACCGTCTCGGTGATCGAAAGCCTGGGTGTCGAGCAGTTCCAGGTCGTCGCTGTGACGGGCCACGCCAACATCACCGGACTTGCCGATGCAGCGCGGCGCCTGAATGCGCAGGTTGCCGTGACCGCAGATCCGGGACGGCTGGAAGATCTGAGATCGGCGCTCGACGGTTCGGGGATTGAGGTCGCAGCGGGACCTGAAGCCTTGGTCGAGGCCGCGGCGCGTCCGGTCGATTGGGTGATGTCGGCGATCGTGGGGGCCGCAGGGCTCAGGCCCACGCTTGCCGCTGTACACCAGGGGGCGACGATCGCCCTGGCCAACAAGGAGACCTTGGTCGCGGCGGGCGAGTTGTTCCTGGCGGAGATTGCGAAGTCCGGGTCCAGGCTTTTGCCAGTAGACAGCGAACACAATGCGATCTTCCAGTTGATCGCGCACGAGGACACACCGATCGAGCGCCTTTTGCTGACAGCCTCGGGTGGACCATTTCGCATGTGGACGCGCGAACAGATGGCGGCGGCGAGCCCGAAACAAGCCGTGGCGCATCCCAACTGGTCGATGGGCGCGCGGATCTCGATCGATTCGGCGTCCATGTTCAACAAAGCGCTCGAGATGATCGAGGCGGGGCATCTGTTCGACATCACGCCGGATCAGATCGAGGTTGTCGTCCATCCTCAGTCAATCATCCATTCCATGATCGGCTACCATGACGGGTCGATCCTGGCTCATCTGGGCCCCTCGGACATGCGGGTTGCGATCGGCTATTCGCTGGCCTGGCCGGAACGCCCATATCTGCCCGTGGACCGGCTGGATTTCGCGAAGCTTGCACGGTTGGATTTCGAGGCACCCGATGAGGATCGCTTCCCCCCGCTGCGCTTGGCGCGCGAAGCAATGGCAGCGGGTGGCCTGACCTGTTGCGCGCTGAATGCGGCACATGAAATAGCATTGGACGGGTTCATCGCTGGCCAAATCGGCTTTCTCGAGATGGCGGGCCTTGTTGAAGACACAGTTTCCGCATTAGGTACATTGCCGAGCGCGGCATCGCTGGACGATGTGTTCGCGGTCGATGCCCACGCGCGGGCCGAAGCCCGTAACCAATTGATCAAGCGCATGAGTTAGGCGGAGACGCATGGAACTGATCGAGAGTATTCCCATCATCGGGCCGTTTCTGCTGGCGGCGGTGCCCTTCATCCTGTGTCTTTCCATTGTCGTGGCGATCCACGAGCTTGGGCACCTGATGGTCGGGCGATGGTGCGGGATCCGGGCCGAAGTGTTTTCGATCGGCTTCGGGCGCGTCTTGTATTCGCGCCGCGACAAGCATGGAACCGTGTGGCAGGTGGCGGCACTTCCATTGGGCGGTTTCGTCAAGTTCCTGGGGGACATGGATCCGTCAAGCTCGCGACGGGCGTCGGACGAGGATTTGGCGCCCGAGGATCGGCCGCATGCTTTCCACAATGCAGCCCTCTGGAAACGAACGCTGACCGTTCTGGCAGGCCCGGGCGCCAACTTCCTGCTGTCCATTCTGATCTTTTTCATGCTGGCCTTCATCTTGCCGAAAGGATCGGACGAACCGGTCATCGGCGCGCTGGATGCCGAGATCCAGGGAGTCTCTGAGTTCCGCGAGGGCGATCGCGTCCTATCCGTCAACGGCGAGGCGACGGCCGAGTTCGGCGATGTGCTGACGGCGATGATCCGCACGAACGGGGATCAGGCCACAGCACTGGTCGAGCGCGACGGGCGGGAGACCAACGTCTCGTTCCGCTATGTCACCAGCCCCCGGGTCACAAGTGTCTCAAGCGATGGAGCAGCGATTGCTGCCGGAATGCTGCCGGGTGACATGATCCTGTCCGTCAACGGAACCGAGATTGCATCGACCCGCCATCTCATCCTGATGGGTGTCGATCTTGAGGTCGGCAAGGACATCACGGTGCAGGTCGACCGGGACGGCGAGATCCGGGACTTCACCTTCGCACCGCGCTTCGTGGACCGGCCGCACCCCGAGACCGGCGAGATCATGCCGCTCCCGACCATGGGCGTGGCTCTTGGCGAAGTGCATCTGCTGCCGCTTGAGGAAAGGCGCAGCCTTGGTGAGGCGGCCGTGAACGGGGTCGAAAACGTTTGGCGGATCATCTCGGATTCGCTGAACTACATTGAACAGATGCTGTTCAAGGGCGCGACGACCGATCACCTTTCCGGTCCGATCGGTATTGCGAAACACTCTGCGAATGCTGCCAGCGGCGGCTGGCTGAGCTTTGTCCATTTCATCGCGTTCATCTCAACGGCGATCGGACTTATGAATCTGTTCCCAATTCCGGTGCTGGATGGCGGTCATCTCGTGTTCTATGCGGCCGAGGCCGTGCGTGGCCGCCCGGCGAATGCACACATCGTGCGCTATGGAACCGTTGCCGGCCTTTCCCTTCTGTTGTTGCTTATGGTTTTCGTGACCTTTAATAACGACCTCGGGCTGGGCGCCTGGCTCGCCCAGAACTGAGGCAGCAACACAGCAGAGAACCTGTCCGGGGAAAAGCGGCCAAACGGGCCCGGAGGGCAGGGGGGAGTGAACATGAAACGTGCCCCCTTTTCGTGGCGACGAGCCAGACAGGCTTTTGTGGTTATTCTGGTGGCCGGGGCGGCGTTTCTGGCGGATCTTTCGGTTCCGTCGTCTGCGTCGGCTCAGTTGCTTCTGGCGCAGGGATCGCGCGAACAGGCTGTTTCTGTTCGCGGCAATCGCCGGATCGAAGCCGAGACAATCCTGTCCTACATGGATCTGCGTCAGGGCCAGACGGTCACTGCCGAGGATCTGAACCGCGCGGTGAGGCGCCTGTTCGACACGGGCCTGTTTCGCGATGTCCAGATCGTTCCCGCCGAGGACCAGTTGATTGTCGAGGTGATCGAGAATCCGTCGATCAACGAAATCGCCTTCGAAGGCAACGACGCGCTCGCGGATGAAGATCTCGAGCGGATCATTTCGCTCAGGCCGCGGCTGCCGTTCACAGTGTCGTCGGCCGAGGCGGATGCGCAAGCCATCATCGAGATATACCGTCGGACGGGCCGCTTCGGCGCAGAGGTCGAACCTGTTATCATTGAGAGGTCCGACAACCGTGTCGATCTTGTCTTCGAGATCGCAGAGGGCGAGTTGACCGGTGTCTCGTCGATCGACTTCGTCGGCAACACTGTGTACTCCGACCGCCGTTTGCGCGGCGTGGTCGAGACGAGCGAGACCGGTATTCTCTCGCAGTTCTTCAGCTCGGACGTCTACGATCCGGACAGGCTGGAACTGGATAAGGAACTGCTGCGCCAATACTATTTCGAGCGCGGCTATGCCGATTTCACGGTCCTCTCGGCAACGGCCGAACTGGCTCCCGACCGCGACGGCTTTTTTATCACCTTCACGGTAAGCGAGGGCGAAGAGTATACCTTTGGGACACAAGACGTCGTCGTCGAGGCCAAGGGGCTCGATCCGGAGGATTTCATCGCCGCCGTCCCCGATCTGGAGGGCGAGACCTACGACTCCTCCGAAGTCGAGGACATCACGAACGAGCTGACGGATATCGCCGGGCAAGCCGGCTTCGCATTCGTTCAGGTTCGGCCGCGCGTGCGCAAGAACACCGAGGATCGGGTCATCGATCTGAGCTACCAGGTGGCCGAAGGACCGCGCGTCTTCATTGAACGCATCGAGATCGAGGGCAACACCCAGACCCTTGACCGCGTCATTCGCCGCGAGATCGACCTGGTTGAAGGCGACCCGTTCGATGCCCGAAAGATCCGCGAGGCACGGCGAAACATCCGGGGATTGAGGTTTTTCAGCTCGGTCGAAGTTGATACCGAGCCCGGTGCGACCGAAGATCGGGCGACGCTGAAGGTCAAGGTGCGCGAACAGTCCACCGGGTCGCTGTCGTTCGGCGTGGGCTTCTCGACCAGTGCGGGACCTATCGGCAATGTGGCCCTGTCCGAACGAAACTTCCTGGGCCGCGGGCAGCAACTCAATCTCGCAGTCACGGCGGCCGGGGATACCCAGGTCTATGATTTCTCGTTCATTGAACCTGCCTTCCTCGATCGTGATCTGTCCGTCGGCTTCCGTGCATTCCTGATCGACGATGACCGTTCGGACGAGTCGAGCATCGAGATTGCGCGACTAGGTGCGGGACCGACCGTCGGCTTCCCGCTCGGAGAAAAGACAGATCTTTCGCTGAGATACGAATTCGTGCGCGAGGACGTAGAAGTCGACGATACCGCATCGGCGGTGCTCCAAGCCGATGATGGAGAACGCTTCACCTCGAGTGTCGGTTACACGCTAACCTATGATGAACGTAACGACGCGTTGGAGCCTACCGGAGGATATCTTCTCACGGCATCGCAGGATTTCGCCGGGTTGGGCGGCGATGCGCGGTATGTCAGCTCTGTCGCATCGGCAAAGGGGTGGACATCATTCTTCGATGAAGAGGTGGTGGCGAGCCTGGAACTTGAAGCGGCAGGGGTTGTCGGCTTCAGCGATGACATTCGGTTCAACGAACGCTTCTTCCTCGGTGGTTCCAACTTGCGTGGCTTTGCCGACGAAGGGGCAGGGCCGCGGGATCTGGCGACGGATGACTCGCTGGGCGGCAACTATCGGTTGCGCGCGAGCCTGCAGGCGTCCTTCCCGCTGGGTCTGCCAGACGAGTTGGGGATCTTTGGTGGCGCCTTCGTGGACGCCGGCACGCTGTTCGATCTGGACAACACCAACGGGACCAACAATGTGCAGATCGACGACAGTGCGAACATTCGCGTGTCGGCCGGCGGATTGTTATTCATTTCGACGCCTTTTGGCCCGCTTGAGCTCAGCTTCGGATTCCCGCTGATAGATGAAGACGAAGACGACTCAGAATTGTTCCGGTTGTCTGTTGGTACGCGCTTCTGATCCTCGCCGTTCCGCGGTTCAGCGACGGGCGTTTCTGACCACAAGTTTCAGTGCGATCCTGGTGGGCGGTACTGTATTCGCCGAGACACCTGGTGCACCGCCACTCGTAATCCGGATGATTTCGCGAGAACGCTTGCTGCGGGATGTCGAGGTCGCGCGCCAATTGCGTCAAGCAGAGCAACGCATGACCGAGCGTTTGCAGGCGCAGATCGACGAGACCCGGGTCGCTCTGGCAGCGGAAGAAGCAGAGCTTGCCGAGGTGCGCGAGACGTTGCCGGTCGATGAGCTTGACCGGCGCATTCAGGATTTCGATCGGCGCATGCGGCTCGCGCGCCAGATCACGCAGGAACGCGCGGCCGCATTGCAGAAAGGCTTTCAGGATGCGCGTGCGGCCGTCGTTGCCGGTTTGCCTGCTCTGATCGAGCGGCTGCGGCAAGAGGTCGGCGCGGACGTTATTCTGAACGCCGAGCAGGTGCTGGCGGCAGATCCGGCCCTTGATCTCACTGACCGGGCGGTCTCGCTCTTCGATGAAGCCGGGCCAAGACCTCCGATCCCGGATATAGATTTGACCTTGCCCGTCCGTGAACTTGTGGCCCCGGAAGCGGACGGCGGATGAGGCCGAGGCGATGAGGCTTGACGTCAATCCGCTGCCCGTTAAGCAACAGTACGTCACCGGGTTAGAGGACGTCAGGAGAGGTGATGGCTGATCCAGAAGAAAACGAGATCGAAACGGCGGCGGATCTGGACCGTATCAAACGGATGATCCCGCACCGTTATCCCTTTCTGCTGATCGA
>JBHJIZ010000132.1:0-10807 GCA_050043005.1 Paracoccaceae bacterium | reverse complement strand
GTTGAACCCCGGCGCATGGCGATCTCGATGGCCGGTGGCGCCGGTAGTCTTGGTCTCGCGCTCGTCTGGGCTTTCATTCTCGAACTGAAGTCTCGCGCGGTTCGCACGGCGCGCGACATGGAGCGTCTGCTGGCTTCGCGGCCGATTGCCGTCATACCGCACATTCCGGCGCGGGCTGACCGGCGCAACAGATCTAGCCGCTGGGTAACGGGCTTGATTGTCATCGCGGTTGTGGCGGTGTCGGTCGCTGTGTTCGCTCCGATCGAACGCCTGGGCTTCCTTCCAACAGACTCCGCCCGACAGGTGGCGCAGCAGGTCGCCGAGCGTTTGGACCGGCTGCCGTCATTGAGTGAAATCACGCCATGGGGTGGTCATGAGTGATCGATTGAACACGGCAATCGCAGAAGCTTGGTCCCGGCAAGGACCCGGACAGCAGCTTACCGAGTCCAACCCGGAGTTCGATGTAAGCCGGCGCAGTGATGCCGTGAACGCGAGGCTCCTGCCAGTCCCGCACGAAACCGATTGGAGCGATGTCGCCGAAGCACACATGCACCCGAAGGCGTTCGAGCGGGCGCGCGTCCTGACGGCGGATACTAGAAGTCAACTTTCGGGTACGTTCGATATCCTGGCGCTGCGGCTGAAGCGCATGTGTGTTGAAAACTACTGGTCGCAGATCGCTGTGACGACACCAACCGCTGGATGTGGCGGGACAACTGTTGCGCTCAACGTCGCCTTTGCGCTGGCAGAGAGTGGATCGAAGGTGGTGGTGTTCGACATGGCCGCGCGCAAAGGCGGCCCGCTGAATGCACTCGGGATTTCTACTCCGGATGTGGGTGCGACGGTCGATGAAAGTGGGACACCATCGCTCTGCCGTATTGGTTCGTCGGTCCTCATCGCGAAGTCGAACGCCCTTTCGGACAGGCTGAATGCGCAAGCCCGCACGCAAGCGTGCCTCGCGGATCTCGAATACGTTACCAGCAAGTACGTGCCCGAGGTCGTTTTGCTCGATCTGCCGCCTGTGCTGGAGGACTCGCAGAGCCTTCGGGTCTTGCAGCGCGTAGATGCTGCCATGCTTGTCGCGTGTGCTTCCCGATCGAGAGCTGATGAGATTGATCAAGGCGCACAACGGATCAGTGAGACCACGGCTTATCTTGGAGCGATCCTCAATCGCATTGAAGGCGCTGGGCTGGAGGCGTGATGATTTGCTGCTGTGTGAAACGAACCGATCGATGCGCAGGTCGGCTGTCCGAGGCACATTCATGAACGTTCAGGTTCGGCTTGGCTCAACGGATTTTCACGTCCCGGACATGGTTGGCCGCGGTGGGATAAAGCCAGAGATGATCCCAGTGTTCACGGCGATCCTGGATGTCCTTTGTATTCTCTCGGCTGCCGCAATCGTTTTCTGGTTGTCCGACACACCGTCCAGATCGTCACCAAGAACATTCATTTTTGCATCGGGTCTCGTCGCGCTTGCGTCGGTCATGACGATGCGTTTTGCAGGTTTGTACAACACTGTGGCGATCAGAAACCCTTTGCATGTCATGGACCTGTCAGTCCTTGCCGTCGCCGCGGCTGCGTTGATGGTTTTGGGCGCCGTCCAAGGGTTGGGTGCGGCGGCTAGCGTCGAAACCGGGTTGCTTGCTGCGGCCGTGACGATCGCCGCAATGCTTGTCTGCACTGCGCGCTTGTTCACGGCCGAGATGCTTCGACGCTTCCAACCGACCGGCGTGGTCAACCGCCGAGCCGTCATTCTAAACGCGATGCCGGGAGTACAAGTGTCTCCGCCAGATGTTTCGGAACTGCAGAATCGGTTCATTCACGTGCGCGGTGTCTATTCTCTCAGCTCCTTCAACTCATCAGGCTTCGAGCACGATATACCGATCCTCGGCACGTTCGAGGATATGGTCTATGCCGGGCGCCGAGGCGAGTTTGATCTGGCGATCCTTGCCGTTCCCTTGACCCGCCTTTCAGAGATGCGGCAACTCGTGGACCGGCTTTGCGAGCTTCCGATTGATGTGGAGCTCCTGACCAAGGCCGATCACCCGTTTCCGCTCGTGCAAGGTTTTGAAAGAACTGAAAACGGGCACCAGTTTTTTTCGATCAAGCGACGCCCGCTGTCCGACTGGGGACGCGCTGGGAAGACCGTGCTTGACTACACGTTTGCTGTGGTCGCGCTGGCGTGTCTGATGCCGGCACTCATGGCAATCGCGCTTGCAATCCGGTTGGATAGCCCCGGCCCAATCCTGTTCCGGCAACAGCGCATCGGGTTTAACAATCGACCGTTCGAGATCTTCAAGTTCCGAACCATGCATCACGCCCAGGCTCGGAACGGACCCGTCCAACAAGCTCGGCGCGCGGATCCGCGAGTTACGCGGGTCGGGCAGGTTCTCCGTCGAATGTCGCTTGATGAACTGCCACAACTGCTGAACGTGTTGAACGGTACGATGTCGCTGGTCGGTCCCAGACCGCATGCGATTGACCACGACGAGGAGTTCGGTCATCTCGTCCGAGGGTATTGCGTCCGGCACAAGGTTCGTCCCGGGATCACCGGTTGGGCGCAGGTCAACGGGCTGCGTGGCGGTATCGACTCGCGCGAGAAGCTCGAGGCGCGCGTCGCACATGATGTATTCTATGCCGAGCATTGGAGCCTGACATTCGATCTTCGCATTCTAATGTCGACGGTTGCGGTCGTGCTGTTCCAGCGCAACGCATACTGATGGACCGCGCTTGATCGCCGCCGCGTGCTTTCTGTGACAGATCAAATGTCTCGAAACTGGCCGATCGCGTCGATCAGGGCTTCTGGGAGGCCAGCGCGTTTATCGGCTGGTATGGCATCGAGACAGCTTTCGACATCCTTTTTGAGGATCCCAATCGTATTGTCGGGGTCGTAGCCATCGCGCGAGAACTCGATGTCCTCGAAGTTCGAGACAAACCAGTTTTGCCCGGAGCTGTCGTTCATCAAAGCAAAAAGCCGCGCGCGATCCACCCCAAGATCGTTCGCCCACTCGATCACCTGGCGGGTGCCGGCGACCCCACAGGCCGCTACGAAGTTGTTCAGCACTTTTGCAGTCATTCCCGCGCCCGGTCCGCCCATGCGGTGAAGTTTTGGGCCCATCGCCCGAAACATCGGCTCCAAGGCGTCCAGATCAGCCTGCGCCCCGCCAAGCATGAACGACAGCCGCGCCTCGTCGGCAGCAATTTGCGCACCGGACATCGGCGCGTCGATCACATGCAAGTTGTTCGGTAAGCGGGTGCTGAGTTCGGCGAGATAGCGCGGCGAAAGTGTCGAACAGATAACCAGGTACTTCAGATTGTTCGCTGCCGTCAGTATGGCCTG
Organism: Paracoccaceae bacterium; assembly: GCA_050043005.1. Classification (GTDB taxonomy): domain Bacteria; phylum Pseudomonadota; class Alphaproteobacteria; order Rhodobacterales; family Rhodobacteraceae; genus Thermohalobaculum. The sequence goes on along the minus strand of JBHJIZ010000132.1, from coordinate 7,470 downwards.
ATCGCGGAACAGAAGGTCTTCGGTTTGATCGACATCGCGGACGACGCTGAGGATGACATCGCGCTCTGACGCAAATGCAGCCGGATCTGGCTGCATCCAGTCGGCAAAGTCCCCGAATTCCGCGGTGGGGCGCACATCGAAGCCGATGACGTCGAAGTCCGCGCGTTGAAGTGCCCGTGCCATCCCCAGGCCCATCCGTCCGGTCCCTGCGACACCGATCTTCATGGCGTTGTCTCCAGTCTTGCTGTCAGGCGGTGATCGACTCGGTCCTCTGGTGCTTTTACCCGGTTCACCGCAGTGGAGGTGACGCTTGTCGCGACCGGTTACCCGAAGCTCGAGCCCCTTGTTCTCTCCGCTCAGAAGGCGCGCCAGAAGGCCGTCCTTGTCCCGGACCATGCGCCAGCATAGCACCTCTCCACCATCGTTCTGTTCGTAGAGGAAACAAAGCTGTGCGCCATGCGGGCGCCACGCTCCGGTGACGCAGCTGCCGTCGCCGTAGCGCCAGAGGGTTCTGCCGTCTTCCGAGAACTGTTCGGATCCGAATGGCTGTCCGTCGCGCTCGAAATAGAGCGTCCAGCCTTCGGAATAGCTTCGAAATTCGCTCGGACCGACGACACGCTCTTCAGCCTGCGCCACCGATGCGCCAAACACGAGGATCAGAACAATAAGCAATCTCATGGCAATATCCTGCCGCATCATGGCGGATCAGGGCAACCGGAATGTCGCCTCCTCCGGCTCGAGGCAGATTTCGTGCGAACAAACCTGGAGCGTAAGGATGATTTTGCCAGATGGCGCATTGTCGAGCGGGACAGAGACTCGACCGTCGTAGACACGGATCTCGGCATCAGCGAAGCCTGCCTCGAATGGCTTGCCTTCCGGCCAGGCAGCGCTGGTGCCCTGAAGCGACGCGCCGATGAGCCAGTCCGCACCCGGTTGCGCGGCGTTTACATGCCAACCATCTGCGATGATCAGATCGAGCCGATCTGACAGAAGGTGTGCTCTCACCGTTCCGCGCGCCAGGGACTGCCGCCGGCCCGACTCGCCGTCGTCCAGAATACGAGCGGCAATCAATGCATCCGGTCGCAAGAGAGGTTGCTCTGCGAGCGGCGCTGACAAGGCGTTTTTAAGATCGAGCGCGCTCTCTTCCAACGCAAGATCAGTGCTGCGCCGTGTAGACAAAGCCAGCAACTCAAGCGCCGAGGATTCGCCTGAAGGCACCGCGCCGTCCGTACTGTCATAGATCGGTCCGAGCGGCCCATCGAGTGCTGCCATCTTCAAGCGTCCCGTTCCATCGGCGAAATCCCGTGTCATTGCCGCCGTCAGGAGGCGCGCACGATCCGTCCAGACCGCCGCGCCGGTTGCGTCACCAAGTGCCAGAAATCCGAGCGCGACCCAGACATGGTCCTGCAGCGCGCCCTGTTCATGTGCGGCGCCATCTGCCCAGAAACGTGCAAGCTTTTCACCGTCCCAGAACCGTCGCCAGAGACTGTCAGCCGCCTGCACGGCCATCTGGGAATAGGCCCGGTTTCCAAAGGCTTCGGATGCTTCGGCCAGTGTTCGGATCATCAGGCCGTTCCAGCCTGCGATGATCTTGTCGTCGCGCAGGGGGCGGACCCGAGTCTCACGGGCCTCCCTCATGGCATCGAGCATCAGATCTAGGCGATCGAAGTCTGTATCGGCAAAGGGGTCGAGATGGGGGACGCCGCCGTGATCCAGTGTTGGAGCGTCATCGAGCCCCAGCGCATTGGTGGCATCGGTCAATCCGTGCGTTGCCAGGTCCTCGGGCGTCCAGACATAGAACGCGCCTTCCTCGAGTTCGCCGTTCGAAGCACGGCTGTCGGCATCTTCTGCGGCATAGAACGCACCGTCCGGGTCAGTCATGTCTCGGGCGACGTAGTCAAACGTGCGCTCGGCCGCGCGCCGATAATGCGCAGCGCCGGTAATCTCCCAAGCCTGCACAAAGACCCGCGCCAGCTGTGCCTGATTGTAGAGCATCTTTTCGAAATGCGGCGTGCGCCAATTCGGGTCGACCGTGTAGCGGTGGAAACCGCCGCCCGCGTGGGCGTGAATGCCGCCCGCAGCGATCGCATCCAACGTCTCGAACGCCATGGTCAGTGCGCTGTCATCGCCGGTGCGGCGCCAGTGGTCGAGCAGGAACAGCAGATATCCCTCCTGCGGGAACTGCTGCGTCTGACTGAAGCCGCCTTCGAGCGCATTGTGCATTTGCTCGAGCTGAGTTGCCGCAAGGGCATAGGTATCTTCGGTCAGCGCTGCGGAGATGCCGGACCGCATCTGTGTCAGGCGGCGCACGGCGTCCGAGAGATTGTTGGCCAGCGCCTCGATTTCGGGTCGCCGCACAGGCTCGCGCCATGACTGGCCGATTGCTGCAATGATCTGCATGAAATGATCGCGCGGCATGTACCCGGCCGTGTGGAACGGGCGAGCATCGGGCATCAGGAAGACCGAGTTTGGCCAGCCTGCATGTCCGTTCTGCAGCTGTGTCGCGGTAATATAGAGGTGGTCCAGCTCGGGATGCTGCTCGCGATCGATCTTCACGGGAATGAAGTTCTTGTTCAGGATTTCGGCGACGGCTTCGTTGTCGAAGCTTTCCTCCTCCATCACGTGGCACCAGTGGCAGGTTGCGTAACCGACGCTGAGAAAGATCGGCATGTCGCGCCGGGCAGCTTCGGCCAGAGCATCTTCGGACCAGGGCCGCCAGTCGACGGGGTTGTGCGCGTGTTGAAGCAGATAGGGTGACGGCTCGTCGATCAGCCTGTTCACATAGCGCGCGCGATCGCCGTCCATCAGGTGCGTGCGCGGAGTGTAGTCCGGTCCCTTCGAGAGATAGATGGATTCCAGGCGCGCATGAACCTGTGCATCGCGGTCCGTTCCCGGGGGGAGCTGAGCAGCCATGGCAGAGCCTCCTGCGGAGATCAGCACCAGCGCAGAGAGAGTCAGCTGAGCGAGTCGGGTTTTCATGGCGTGAAAGTGCCCGAGCGGTATGGCGATGACCAGACACGGCTGCGTGTGGCTGAAGATGCAGACTTGGCTTATGGATAAATGTTCCTATTATGTTCCGAATGACAACGCTCACTTGCGATCAGCTTGCCATGACGCCCGACCGGACCCGTATCCGGGTCGCCGGGCTTGTGATCACGCGGCAGCGGCCGGGCACGGCGTCGGGCGTGATCTTCCTCACGCTTGAGGACGAGACCGGGATTGCCAATGTCATCGTCTGGCCCAAGATGTACGAGCGCTATCGCCGGGCGGTCATTTCCGGTCGTTTGCTGCGGGTGACCGGGCAATTGCAGCGCGAGGGTTCGGTCCACCATCTGGTCGCCTGGAAGATCGAGGATCTGTCGGGAATGCTGGACCGTCTGGGTATGCCGGACACCACCCATCCGCGGTCAGACGAGGCAAAGCGTCCTGTGCCGCCGCGCCGTCCGCCCCGTGCGCGGCATCCTCGGGAGCAGGCCAAGGCGCTGTTTTCCAGCCGGGATTTTCACTGAGATTGGACGCGGGGTTCAGTCCCGTCGCACCCATTTCCATCCTGTGATCATCGGCCGGATCAGGTTCTCACGTTTCCAGAAGTGGTAGAAAGCGATCGCACCGAGATGCAAAAACACCAACGGCACCAGGATCTCGTGCAGATCATCATGCAGGCCCGTCATCTCGAGGCGCAGATCCGAGGGCAAGTAACCCGCCAATGGCGCTGTCTCGAAGAAATCCTCGCTCTCCGAGCAGAGGCCGGTAATCACCAAACCCGCCAGCACCGCCCAGAGTGCGACCGCCGACAATGCCCCAAGCGGGTTGTGTCCCGGCCAATGGCTTGGGCTGCGGTTCTTGACGGTCTTGGCATAGTCGATGACTTGGCGCGGTCCGGTCAGCATGTGTGAGAACCGCGCGGGTGCTGGGCCTACGAAGCCCCAGACGATCCTGATCAGCAACAAGGCCCCGGTGGCATAGCCCATCCAGAAGTGCCAGCCGATGTTCGCGAAGCTCATGTTCTCGCCGATCAGAAACCCGGCGACCACGGTGATGACAAGCGACCAGTGCACGATGCGCACGAGCGGATCCCAGACCCGCTCTCGCACCGGTTCGCCCATCCCGCTCACGCTATTCAGAAGTCCTTGTCGCGGTAGTTGTCGTGGCAGCCCTTGCAGGATGCGCCGAGTGCTCCGACGGCCGGGCGCAGCGCGTCGAGACCATTGCCAGCGGCAGCGACGAGACCGTCAGTTGCCTTGCCGAAATCCTGGAACTTTCCGACAAACCCATCCAGGTCCGACCAGATCTTGTCCTGAGCGCGCGATTTGCCCGGAAGGGACGGCTTGTCTGACCCCGCAGGATACATGTTGAGCACGTTCATGCCTGCCAGCGCGTCCAGATTTGCGGCGGCGGTCGATGCGGCTTCGGCGTCGTAGTCGATGTCGCCCTTCGCCATGCCGAACAGCGGACCGGCATTAATCAGCACCACCTGGAAGTAACCACGGCGGGCCTTCACGGCTTTCTCTTCGGCCGTGTCGGCAGCCATTGCGATCGGTGCAGAGACGGTCGCCGTCAGTGCGAGCGCTGCGACAGACTTCATGATCAAAGTACGCATGATTCTTCCTCCTTCTGGACACCCCGGCGATCAAGATAGATCGGATTTCCACCATGCTGAAAGATGATTACAGTTTTTTCACAACCGTTGCGGAAAACAGATTTGCGCACAGCGCAAGAAAGGTACGTGCCGAACTGGATGTGCCACTCAATTCCTTCACCTTGAAGATATTGCCCGACGCGTTCCGATCGCGTGAACGCGTCAGGTCAGGGTCGCCAACAGGCTCGCCATAAGCTTGCCGCGCTCGGCAAGGCTTTCGATCTCGATGTGTTCGTTCAGGGTATGCAGACCCGCGCCCCGGACGCCGAGAGAGTCCAAAGTCGGGATGCCCATCGCGCCGGTGAAGTTCCCGTCCGAACCACCGCCCGCCATTTGCGGGTTGATCTCCAAGCCCAGATCGGCGGCAAGCGATTTCGAATGTTCGAACAGGGCTTTGTCCGCATCGCTGGGTTCCCATACCGGTCGGGTCACGCCGCGTTCGACATGGAACGCAACGATCTCGTCCGGTGCGTTCAGCGCCAGCATTTTCGAGACGCCATCATCCAGATCTGCCTGCCGTTTGGCCATGCTGAGCGCTTGCGCCGAGCATCCCGAGGGCACGCAGTTCACGTGCGCCTGGTCCGAGGTGACGCATCCGACCGAAAAGGTGCAGGAATCCGTGGTCATTTCCTCGATTTGCAGGATCCGCTTGGCCATTTCCTTGACGGCGGAACGGCCCAGGCGCGGGTCGACCCCGGCATGGATCGGAACGCCGGTTGTGCGCAGGTTGAAGCGGGCGATGGCATATCTGCCCCAGGCGACACCGCCATCGGCACGAGCGGGTTCGGGAACCAGCACATATTTCTGTTCGGCGGCCGTTGCCTCGATCAGTTCGCGGGTCGCCGGCGTGCCGATTTCCTCGTCCGGTGTGAAGAGTACGGTGATGGGCAAGGGTGTCCCGATCCCGGCGCGCGCCAGTTGGCGGATCGCATCGAGCGAAAGATAGTTCCCGCCCTTCATGTCCTGAATACCAGGACCCCAGCATTTGCCGCCTTCGCGTCGGTACGGCAGCATATCGAGTGTCCCGACGGGGTGAACCGTGTCCATGTGCCCGGCGATCAGGATGCCTGGGTGCCCAGCTTTCGGATGCGGGAAGGTCGCCCGAACGCAGCCACCGAGGCCCATGCGGCCCGGGATGCGTTCGATCTTGGCACCCATCGCTGCCAAGTCGTAGCTAGCAAGATCGATCATCCGATCGACCGCTGCTGCGTCATATGTCGGGCTCTCGCATTCGATCCAAGGGCGCAGGCTCGCGCACATGGCGTCGGCATCGAAGGGCAGGGCGTTGAAATCCATGGGTGTCCCTTTTCAGACGAGGATGGGCGAGGCGCCCATCCTACGTATGCGCTGCGGTGCGCCGCTCGATCAGCCGGGCGTAGATGGATGCGCCGACGGGCAGGATGTCTTCGTCCAGCACGAATGTATCGGCATGCAGCGGTTCGGTGCCCAGATGTCCGACCGTGCAATAGGCGCCGGGGACCGCATGCAGCATATCGGCGAAGTCCTCTGACCCCATGCGGCGTACCTGAGTAACCTCGGTCATATCCTCGCCGACGATCTCGCCTGCGACGTCGAGCATGACGCGGCTGAGTTCGCCGTCATTTTCCAGCACGCTGAAAATCTCGCGGTTGTCGATGCTGATCTCGACATCGTAGGCGCGGGCGATGCCATCGCAGAGCGCGCGGGTCCGGTCGCGGACAAGCTGGGCGACGTCATCATCGAAGTACCGCATCGTGCCAGAGATGACGCAGGTCTGCGGGATCACGTTATAGGCGGCGCCGGCATGAAGCTGGGTCACCGAGAAGACGACCTGATCGGTTGCGGGGACGTTGCGGCTGACGATCGTTTGCAAGTGCTGCACCAGCGCCGAGGCGATGACGATCGGGTCCTTGGACTGCTGTGGAATCGCGCCGTGCGATCCCTGGCCATGAACGGTGATGTCGAAGAAGTCTGCGCCCGCCATGGCGATGCCGGGCTTGACCCCGACGCGGCGCTGCTGCCCGTTCGGTGCGTTGTGCATGCCGTAGATCTCGTCGCAGGGGAACCGCTCGAACAGTTTGTCGGCGAGCATTGCACGGGCACCGCCCAGGCCTTCCTCGGCGGGTTGGAAGATGAAGATCGCGGTGCCGTCGAAATCGCGCGTCTCGGCGAGGTACTTTGCAGCGCCCAGCAGCATTGCCGTGTGTGCGTCATGCCCGCAGGCATGCATGACGCCTGGCGTTTTCGAAGCGAACGGAAGGTTGGTGCGCTCGTCGATCGGCAAGGCGTCCATGTCGGCGCGCAGGCCGATTGTGCGGCCTTCGCCCTTACCTTTCAAAACGCCGACCACCCCTGTCTTGCCGATTCCCGCGTGGGTTTCGATTCCCCAACTCGTTAGCAGATCGGCAACGACGCCCGATGTCCGGACTTCTTGCATACCGATCTCAGGGTGTTCGTGGAAGTCACGGCGCCACGAGGTGATGTCTTCGGCAAAATCGGCGATGCGTTCGATGACGGGCATTCAGGTCACTCCATGAGATAGGGTGATCCATCCGGGACGGCGTCGCGCGGGACGTCGACCATCAGGTCTCCGAGTAGTAGATATGATAGTGTCTTGCCGTGCCGGTCCAGCCCCAGAGTGGCATTCACCCCGCCCTGAAGCGCGTTCTCGATGACGAAATTGAGAGCATGGAGGTTCGGAAGCTCGAATCTTCGGCACTTGGTGGCGCCCAGATGGGCAAACGTGTCTAGCGCACGTTCGGCGGTGACTTGTTCGAGAAGGTGGGGCCAGGCTTCGGCGCGATAGGCGATGACGGAGACGTTGGAGGTGTCGCCCTTGTCACCGGCGCGGC
>JBHJIZ010000131.1:0-8289 GCA_050043005.1 Paracoccaceae bacterium | reverse complement strand
ACCCGCTTTCGACAAGGCCCAATACCGCTCATCCAGATCGAAGAACCCACGCTGATCAGCCATTGTATCTCCCCACTTCGTCGGAAGGATGGAATCACGATCAAACCGTCAGAGCGAGAGGTTTTTCAGGGTGTCCAGTTGATTGGCGGTGATCTAAATCCAAGAGCGCCGCCAAATCGGCTTGATCAGGCGACGGCGAAGATGAAATCGTCCGCATCAAGCTCTCCCAGGCGCACACCATCGAGCCTGATGCTGTCGGTCTCGGACGTCACTATGATCGTTGATCTACCGCGCTGATAGGCGGAGTCCTGGACATCACCAAGGCCAGCGAACCCCAGTTCCGAGAGGTCAAGAACGTCCTCGCCAGACCGGAACCCCAAAATGCGGTCGTCTCCGTGACCCAAATCAAACTCGAAGGTGTCGTTCCCCTTGTCGCCGAACATGAAGTCTCGGCCTTCGCCGCCGATCAGCGTGTCGTTCCCTTTGCCGCCCTTCAGGATGTCGCGCCCGGCACCGCCCGAGACGACATCGTCGCCCTTGCCGCCGAAGATCTTGTCCCGGCCGCCAGCACCTTCCAGGATGTTGTCGAGATCGTCCCCGAAGAGCAGATCGCGGCCGTCCGAGCCGATGACGTTCTCGACGCTCAGCAATTCGTCACGCCCGGTCACATGGCCCCGGCTGAAGACCAGTCCGACGCTTAGGTGGACGACAACGCCCTTGGTCGATGCGGACAGATCAACAGTGTCCGACCCCTCACCGCCGAAATAGAAATCGTTGCCCAACCCCAGCGTGCCCGTGTCATCGCCACCCAGGCCAAGGATCCTCACGTCGCCGGTTTCGCTGCTGACATCGAAACTATCGTCGACCGGAAGCGCCCAACCGTTGACGGTATTGTTGCTCTCGACATTCTCGGTCGCGAAATTCTGGCCGTTCAACGCGATGAATCGGTCAAAGTCCGAGCGTCCGGCGGCATCGAGCGCTTCGGCCAGATTGCGCCCGTTCAATTCATAGAGATCCATGTAGTGCGGCGGCAGGAAGAAGGACGCGAACCCTGCCGTCAGCTCATAGACCGGCACCAATGGAGTTTCGACTTCGATCAACGCGTCATTGTCGATATCGCCGCCGATATGGATTGCATCGGTCAGTCCTGCCAGCGCCCCTGCCGTGAAGACCGCAGGAATTAGCGGTCCCGCCGCGTCATGCTGGGCAAAGTCATAACGTTCCGGAAAGTAGACAAAGTCCTGATCGTGGGTGAACTGTGTGTAGTAGTCGGGCGCCGCGATCGTCGGGGCCGCGCCCGACACATCGACAATCGCCGGGTCGAAGTCCGTCTTCAGCGTCAGCGTCTCGGGATCGATCCCAGCAGACGAGATCGAAATCACCGACAGATCCACGCCGTTCAATGCGTCGATCCGGGCACCATCATAGAGCGTAAACAGATCAGCCGCCGTGCCGCCGAGGCTCTGCCCCGAAACGATCACCTCGGTGACGTCATTCGCCGGGTTGGATACATACTCGAAGATCTTGTCGACCAGCGCCTGATGCTGTCCATAGTAGCGGACCTGGCCGGGACCGGTGCCCGCCTCGCCATCGGACCCGAAATCTGCATCCGTACCGCGCAATACCAGATTCAGGGTCTTGCCGGTGTCGTTATCGTTCAGCGTCGTCAAAGCGACCGCACCTGCATCGGGCACATTCACCAACGTGCCGTCCGCCAGTTCTTGATAGGTATTGCGGAACAGCCCGCCCCGGTAGAACACGTTCAGATCATCCGCCGAAGTGGCACCGGCAACGCTTTGGGACGGGTCGAAGCCAAGATCATCAGCGCCAAGGACCTGATATCCGAAAGGCTCCAGATACGTGTCGTACTGATCGTACACATTCAGTGCGAAACGCAGATTGTCATCGCCTTCCGCAGCCGGATCGATCGAGGGATCGTAGTCCGCGCGGAAACTGTTCTCGAGGTAGAATTCCCCACCGTAGACGGTACGGTTCAACAGGACGACCGCATCCAGGTTTGCCGGGTCGGGCTGCACGGTTTTCTGCCACTTGTATGTCATTGTTTCTCTCCCTCTCGCGTCACCGCCGTTTCCGAGACAGTCCGTCCGAAGCACCGCAATTGCAAGCGGTCATGCGGCCCGCAAGAGAGAGATCAGCGATCGTGATGTGGTGAGCCCGGATCCCTGCACCACAACAATCGTCTTCCGAGCTGTGTTTGATTCTGGGGGAGGCAGACCACGCCCACCAACCACTCCAAAGGTGCAGGAGTTAGAAACGCCCTACCCCGCCGCCTGAGACGCTTGCAGAACGCCTAGAATAGCCTCGGTATCGGCGCCAGTCGCAGGCACGTCTGGTCCGACGGACAACTGCGTGTCGGCAAAGAGAAACGGTGCTCCAGGCACGCGATAGCTGTCTTCACCCGCGCCAACCGTAGACATCAGCCCCCGTGCTGCGATCTGCGGATCATCGATTGCCTGTGCTACGGTCTGATAACGCGAACAGGGAACGCAAGCAGACATCAGATGAGCCTCGACCTCGGCCGCCGGGCGCGACTTCGTCCAGACCTGGATCTCACACATCAACGCCTGCCAGTTTTCCTCACGCGCAAGCTGGGTGTTGAAACGCGGATCATCCTTCTACGCGGGCCGGTCAATCGCGTCGGCAAGCCGCTCGAAATTGCGCCCGGTGATCGGGATCGCCATCGCGTGACCATCCGCTGCCTGCACCGGCGTGGCCAGCCACCGTGAAAAGGCGCTCGGGGTCTGGGCTTCCTGCACTTCAAGCACAAGCAGATTGATCATCGTATCCAGGAGCGAGACGTCAATGAACTGTCCCGTGCCATAGCGGAGCCGTCCAACCAACGCCGTTTGGATCGCCGCGTAAGCGTAGGCGCCACCCATTATGTCCGCATACCAGATGCCACTCTTCGCCGGACCCAAAGCGCCGTCATAGGTCTGGGCTGCAAGATCATGGCCCGACAGCGCATGCAGGATCGGCGCATAAGCCGGAGACGTCGCACGCGGACCGTCCTGACCGAACCCCGAGATCGAGCAATAAATGATGTCCGGTCGCACTTGCGCCAGCGACGGGTAATCGAGCCCGAGTTCCGTTACCACGCCCGGCCGAAAGTTCTCGACGGCAATATCGCAAGTCTTGGCGAGGGCTCGGATGCGCGCGAGGTCCGACGGATCCCGGAAGTCGATCACGACGGATTTCTTGCCCGCGTTGAGATGCCCGAAATAGGTGCTGTGACCCGCGCGCATCGGCTGTTTCTGGCGCATATGCTCACCGCCGACGGGCTCGACCTTGATGACCTCTGCACCACAATCGGCCAGAAGACGCGTGCAGTATGGCCCCGAGATGATCCGAGTGAGATCGAGCACGCGGATCCCGTCCAAAGGTTTCCTGACCATTAGAGCGTCAGCGCCGCTGAGGCCTCGTCCAGCGAGACAGGCACATCTGACAGCAATAGGTCCGTCGCACGTGCGTCGAAGGCGCCTTCGCCCACGCTCAGCGGATCCTGTGGTTTCAACCGATGATCCAGCACCATCCTCGAGAGCAGCAGGCGCCGTGAATCCCCGCCGCGCGCACCGAGCGTCGCACCTTCGGTCGCCAGAAAGGTCGCCGTGGCGGCGTAGTAAATCGCGCTCGACGCCTTGCGGGACAAGGTCTGATTGCCGGACATTCCGACCTCGTCAGCCAGGGCCACCGCAAGCTGCACCGTGTTGGCAAGCTGCCCCTTGTACTGTCCAGGCAGATCGACGGCGCCTTCGATCTGGTCGATAAGATCCACCTCGAGATCCTTGTGCGCGCCGACCTTGGCCACCGCCCGCGTCGTGATGTCGAGCGCGTTGATGTTCGATGTCCCCTCCCACAGCACACCGAGATGCGCGTCGCGCACGAGTTTGGCGTTCACCCAGTCCTCAATGTAACCGTTGCCGCCGCGCACCTCCATCGCGCCGGTGGCAACACGAATGTTGTCTCGGGCCGTGCGGTACTTGTGAGCGGGTGTCAGGATACGGGCCAGCCGGTCGGCTTTCTCGTCACCCGCTTCTGCGGCAGTGATCTGGTTGCCCAGAAACAGCGTCATCGACAGCGCCTGCTCGGTCGGGACCATCAGTTTCATGAGCTGGCGGCGCAGCAACGGCTTGTCGATGATCATCTCGCGGAAGGCGCGCCGGTTTCGAGCGACTACCATCGCTTCGTTCAGGCACCGGCGCATCATCGAGGCCGCACGCGCCCCGTGCGACAGCCGCGACAACGACACCTGCGTCATCATCTTCTTCAGTCCGTCGTTCTCGCGCGGTCCGTAATCGCCCAGCGCGTACGCCATGGCGCCCTCGAAGACGATCTCGCCCGATGCCATCGACCGCGACCCAAGCTTGTCTTTCAGCCGTACGATCCGGTAGCTGTTGCGGCTTCCATCGTCCAGCCGCCGCGGCAGCGCGAACAGACCAAGCCCCTTGTTCCCAGCAGGCGCGCCCTGTGGCCTTGCCAGTAGCAGGGCCACGTCACCGTCCGCGCAGGAACAGAACCACTTCTCGCCATAGAGCCGCCAGGCGCCATCCTCCCACCGCGCTTCCAATTCGATGTTCGAGACGTCCGACCCGCCGGTTCGCTCGGTCATGAACTGAGCACCCTTCAGCATCGTCTTGGTGTCCTGGCTGAGCAAACCGGGCAGGAGCCGATCCTGAACATCTTGACTGCCATAGAGTTTGATCATCGTCGCCGTCGTCTCGGTGGCCGAGATCGGACAGAGCTGCGCGAATTCCGATTGGCCGAACAGGTACTGGAATACAAACTTCGCCGTGTGAGGCAGCGGCGTGTCCCAGCCAAGCACAGGCTTATGGACCATGCACGCGAAGCCGAACTCTCCCAGTGCCACGTCTTCCATGTTGCGGTAAGCCGGGTGGAATTCGATCCAGTCCTCGAGTCGTCCGCGCGGCGTCCGGTGATGCAGGATCGGATCGTGCTTGTCCGCTATACGAGCCCAGTCGTCGATCTGATCGCCCGACAACTCGCCGAGACGGTCGAAATGCGGTGTCAGGTGTTCTCGCAGATCCTCCGGCAGGTAGATCGTCAGCAGATCCCGCAGGCTTTGATCGATCTCGAAGAAATTCAGGCCATGGCAGTCCGGGGCCACCCAATCGGACAGATCTTTCGGGGATTCCGTGAAATCAGCGGTTTGGATGTTCATCTCAGCGCTCTCCCGCAGTTTGGCAGATCTAACGTCCATATATGTGACTTGTATGTCCAAGTATACGACGCTAAGATGAGGCGGTCCAGACACCGACCGGCGATTATCACCCGGGTGATCAAACGCGAGGACGACGATCCGATGACCGTCCGGCAGATCGAAAACGCACTTTCGGTGATCGAGTTCTTTGCCGAGCGTGGCAGTCCGGCCAGCCTGGGCGAGGTCCAGTCGCATTTCGGCTGGCCGAGGTCGTCAACCTACAACATTCTGAGCACACTGGTCGAGCGCGGCTACATGTACGAACCTGCCCGGCGCGGCGGCTACTACCCGACACGGCGGTGGTTTGAGACGGCGCGGGCGCTCGTCGGCGCGGACCCTATTGACGCGAAGCTGTCGGCCATGCTGGCGGCACTGGCGGACGAGACCGGAGAAACCGCAATTATTGCCGTGCCGGGCGGCAGGCACGCGATCTATGTCAACGTGATCGAGCCCGAAACACCCCTGCGTTATGCGGCGCGCGTCGGGATGCGGGTGCCAATCCATGCGGGCGCATCGGGACGCGCGTTGCTTTCGCGGCTCTCCGAAGCCGAGCGCCGGCGCGCGTTGGCCGCAATCACTTATGTCCAATACGGCGAAGGGGCATTGACCTCTCCCGACGCGGTCGAACAGGAAATCGGCGCATCCTCGCTGCGCGGATGGTTCCAGAGCCTGCACGAGTATGACGCCGATCTTGCGGCCGTCGCCCTACCACTCGTTATCGAGAACAGGCGGATGGCTGTCACTGTGGCGGGCCCTATCTCCCGGCTCGGCGCGCGCTGCGGGGAAGTTGCCCGAATCCTTGCTCGTCATATCGCGGACCTGAGCGAGGGCGATGCATGAACCCGTCCGCCCGGCGGTGTGGGCCCGAACCCCTCAGATCTCAGAAAGACTGTCGCGGAACTGAACCTGTCGGATTTTGTAGGATTCCGTCGCGCGACCCAATCCGGCAATCGCAGCATCATCGAGCGTCTAGACGATCTTCCCGGGCTGACCAAGAACCATCGAGCCGTCAGGAATCTCCTTGCCCTCGGTGACCAGGGCGTTTGCGCCGATCAGGCAATTTCGCCCCACCTTCGCTCCGTTCATGACCATCGCGCCCATGCCGACCAGCGTACCATCGCCAACAGTGCAGCCGTGCAGCAAGGCCATATGGCCGACCGTCACGTCCGCGCCGATCGCGAGCGGAAACCCCGGATCGGTGTGGAAGACCGCACCATCCTGGACATTCGAACCCTTGCCAATCGTGATCGGCTCATTGTCGCCTCGCAGGACGGCGTTGAACCAGATGCTGACCTGCTCCGCCAAAGTGACCCGGCCGATCACCTGCGCGCCGGGGGCGATCCAATAGGTGCCTTCCTTGGGCACCGTGGGCGCATGGTCCCCCAACCTGTAAAGCGGCATCGTCGTCTCCTAGCGGCTGTCAAACTCAGAATTCAGGCCGGCAACGAAGGATCCGAGGCCGGTTTGGCGAACGCGTCTTAACCTCTCGGCCGCGACGATTGTCTCCAATTGGGAATAGCAGAGACTGATGTCGTCATTAATCAGAACATAATCGTATTCCGCCCAGTGGCTGATTTCGGACTTGGCCTTCGCCATGCGCCCAGCGATCACGGCATCGCTGTCTTGTGCCCGTTCGCGCAAACGCGTGTCGAGGGCCGCGATCGACGGCGGAAGAACGAAGATCTGGACGACCGCATGGCCCAGCGGTGACGCGCGGAGTTGCTGTGCACCCTGCCAATCGACATCGAAGAGAACATCCTGTCCAGCGTCGAGCGCTGCCTGAACCGGTCTTCTGGGCGTGCCATAGCGATTGCCGAACACATCGGCATGCTCGAGCATCTCACCATCCAAGATCAATCGTTCAAACTCCTGCAAGGAAACGAAAAAATAGTCCTTTCCTTCGATCTCTCCGGGCCGCGCCGGACGGGTCGTCGCCGAAATCGACAGGCGGAATCTGGGGTCGCTTGCCAGCAGCTGGCGGCTGAGTGTCGACTTCCCCGCCCCCGAGGGCGAGGAGAGCACAACCAGCAATCCACTGGTCTTCAGATCGATCATGGCTTGCTCCTCAGCAGTGCGGGACCGGGCGAAAAAAGTAACGGTCGGTTAACACTCTCCCTCAGCAAGTGCGTTACCCTGAACACGGGCCCGAGGGAAAGTCCCCGAAGAACTTGGCACGCGACTTGCTGATCAGTGTGCAACGGCCCGCCACGATGGCGCGCCACGCAACTGATCGGAAGGCGAAGATGATGGACGGCGAAGACTTTACGCGCGATGGTTTTCTGGAATTCGACTCGTATCGTATGGAACGCAGGCAGGGTATGATCCACAGCGAGCTTCGCGCACTTCAGAATTACTGGAATGAGATCCGCGCGGGCCGCACCACGCCGATGCGCTCGGACATCGATCCGCGCGACATGGAATGCGACGCGCGCAATCTTTTCATTCTGGAGAATCTGGGCCGCGGCAACATTCGTTTCCGCCTCGCAGGCACGGCAATTGTCGACTCTTTCGGGATGGAACTGCGCGGTATGAATGCCCGCGCCATCATGGCCGCCGGATCGCGCGAAAGCTTTACCGCGCTGGTCGCAGAGGTTCTGGAAGATCCGGGCACGGGATATGCCCGTCTGCACAATGCGGTCGACGACAGCGATGTCTGGGAGATCAGCCTGCTGCCGCTGCGCAGCGAGTTCGGCATGATCGATCGCGTCATCGGCTGTCTACATCCGCTGACCGGCCAGCGCACGCGCCGCCGTCGCGGACCGCTGCGGTTCCGCATCGAGCAGATGAAAGTTGAGACAATCATCTCGACTATGCCTGATCCGCACGCCGCATCGCCGGTCCCGCTCCATGGGTTTGCCGAGGAGAAATCCTCCTTTGTCTTCAACGACGGATCAAAGCGGCCAGACGCCACGCCGCGCCTGCGGACGATCGATGGTGGCTTGAATGCCGTCGAACGCACCGAGCGCGGTAGTGACAAGCCTGGACGGGATCCCCTGCGTCCCGTGAAAGACTGAGGCCGGGTGCGGCCCCTCAGATTGCCGCCGGCTGCAGAA